>QHZQ01000533.1 GCA_003224725.1 Acidobacteriota bacterium
GACAAACTGTTTGTCAAAGCGGATACTCGCTCTTCCCTGAGTGTGAGTTTTTTGCATGATCAGCAAGACAAACTGTTTGTCAAAGCGGATACTCGCTCTTCCCTGAGTGTGAGTTTTTTGCATGATCAGCAACCCCGATTGCACTGGAGGTAAAGCAATCATAACAGTCTCGTCCAATTCCTAAAACTTAAGTCGGTCCATCTCCATGGGCAAGTATTTCATTCCATTCGTGCTCGTACTCGTGCTCCTGCTCGGCCTTCCCCGGAGTAAGCGAGTAGGAGCACGAGTAAGAGCAAGCCAATGTCTTCACAAACAGTCTCCGTGGCTTATTTCATGGGCCAAAGGCCGGCCTAAGTAGCGAGAATGCATATGACCCTCACGCGGCGCCAGGCATTTTCCAATCTGCTGCGATTCCTTCTGGCTTCTCCCCTATTGGGAGCGCAGCAGTATTTGGGTGCAGCCGATCCCATGATGGACCTGGCCAATGTTTTCGACTTTGCCCGCCTGGCCAGGTCCAAGCTCGATCCGGTGGCATGGGACTATCTGGATGAAGGTGGAAAAGATGAAGTTTCGCTACGTGACAACCGCGAAGCGTTCAACCGCTTAGTCCTCCGCCCCAGAATCCTGAAAGACGTTCACCAGATTGATCTGTCTACTAGCCTCTTGAGCAAAAAACTCCATTACCCCATATTCATCTGCCCAACCGGGGGGAAAAATTGCTTTTATAGAAACGGTGAGGAGGAAGTGGCCCGGGCAGCAGCGGCATCGAATGCGCTGCTGGTCACGAGCGGCGGCATCGAACAGTTCTTGGCTTCAGGGAAAGGTCCGAAAAACTGGTGGCAATACACGCTCGGCGGCGAGTTGCGGTCCAAACCGACTCTGCTCAACTTTACCGAAAAGCTGGAAGATCTGGGCTGCGCTGGCATCTGTATTACGGTGGATAGCATGCTCGTGAGTCATCGCGAGCGCAGCATTCACAACAAATTTGTCCGAGAGTGGTGCGATAAAGAAATTCCGCGGGATACGCAGGACCACTTGATCTATAGGTCGGGTGACCTCCCCTGGCGCACGGATGTTTATCCCGAGAGACCCTTCCCTACCCCGACCTGGGATGATGTGCGACGGCTCCGCGATGCCACGCAGTTACCCGTTATTCTCAAAGGAGTCTTAACAGCCGAAGACTCCGAACGAAGCGTGCGGGCAGGCATGTCAGCCATTATTGTCTCCAATCATGGGGGCCGACAGTTGGATCACGTGGGCGCCACGATCGAGGCGCTGCCAGAGTGTGTCCAGGCCGCCAGCGGGAAAATCCCGGTCCTGGTGGATGGCGGTTTCCGCCGGGGAACCGACATTCTCAAAGCCCTGGCGTTGGGCGCCACTGCCATCGGAATTGGGAGGCCCTATCTATGGGGATTGAGCTGCTTTGGACAGCGGGGCGTCTCTCGTATCCTTGACCTGATGCGAATCGAGCTGGCCCTAGACATGGGAATGGCTGGCGTGGCTAGAATCTCCGAGATTGACCGAAAGCTGGTCCGCTTTCGAAATTGCGGTGAGGGCACGTGTTGAACCGAAGAGAATTTATCACTGTGCTGGCGGCCGGAGTTGTGGCAGGACGCCATGCCCCGATTCACCATCCCAAGATGGAGGTTTTGTGGAAATCTCCGGATGGCCATCCCAACGCCTTGGAAGCCACTCCAGAAGGCTTGTGGGTTGGAGAGCAAGTTACCGACGTCGCCTACCTGCTGGATTGGAAAACGGGCCAGGTGTTGCGCAAGCTCCCGACGGAGTCTTCCAACACTAGCGGGATGGCTTATGGTGGAGGATTCCTCTGGATGGCGGCCAATGGCAAGTCTTTGTGGCGCGATCCAAAACCTACCGACGCAACCACCGGTGAGGTGCTCAAAGTTGACAGCCTGACCGGCAAAACCGTGGCGAGATATCCCGTTCCCGGTGGGGGCGGTGTTCATGGTCTGCTCTGGGTCGAAAATTCCCTCTGGGTAACCACGCTGGCTCAGAAGCGGCTGACCCAGGTTGACATCCACTTTAATGTCTTGCACAGTATCCCTGTGCCCTTAGATCGAGCTCACGGTTTGGCGTGGGACCGAGACTCCATCTGGTGTGTGTTTACCAGCGATCGCCAGATCATTCGGCTGGACGCTAAAGATGGCCGCGCTCTGGAAACCGTGCAACTGAATCGGACAACTGATCCGGATCCTCATGGTATGGACCGCTACCAGGGTGCCTTTTATCTCTGCGACGCGGGCATTGGCGTGAATGGCGCCGATAATGGAAGTAAATTGGCAGGCAGCATCTGCCGGTTTCGATTATGATTAAAAATTTTTGGCTTCTCTTGTTTTTCTTAGGACCGGCAATGGCTGCCGATCCGGAAGTTGGGAAAATCCTGCGGCCTGTGGAGGGAGCTGCTTTTCCTCCGGGTGAGATCAGCATCATTGCGACCGCCCCGGGTGGAAAATTGGCGCTGGATGGCCAGGCGGTCCCGGCGGAGCAGCCTTTCCCTGACGTTCTGCTGGCGAAAACTACGCCCTCAGCCGGTATCCACAAGCTGGAACTCATATGGGAAACCGGCAGGCGTCAACTTCGTTTCTTTGTGGGAGACCATCCTCCGGCAGAATTCAAGCCCTTCCGCCAGCACCCTCCCTCAGCGCTTGAATGCACTCAATGCCACGGGCTAAGCCGCAAGGGCCGCTTCCGGTTTACGGGTGGATGCTTTGGCTGTCACCAGCAGGAAACGTTTCTCAAAACGCATCATCATCCGTCTCACGTTCTCGAACAGTGTGGCCAATGTCACAACGCCCACGGCTCCACCGAGAAGGCCCATCTGATCCTTCCTTCTGAGAAGGCCTGCGGCCTCTGCCACAGCGTGCCGGAGCTTTTCAAACGGCAGATGTTTTCACCGCAGAGACGCGGAGGCGCAGAGGCTGGGCTCTGAAACCGGCCAAGTAGCGCGAATTGAAAGAATCCGTTCCAAGGGACGTTCAAACAGAGGGCCGCGCTTCATTCACCTTCTGGGTGGAAGTAACGATGAGAAGGGGGGGTAAGCGCCTGGTATTATTTCTCTGCCAAAGCAAGTTCCTCATTTCTCGTTTTTCTTAGGAGATTCTTGTAAGATTTCGTAACGCCAACTTCCGCACAGCTTCCGAAAATGAGAAGTTTTTTTGCATTC
>QHZQ01000164.1:0-530 GCA_003224725.1 Acidobacteriota bacterium
CTTTGCGCCCATCACCCGCATCGGCGGTGGTGAGGTCCGCGTGGACAGGGCCGCTGATAGCACAACCGCCGCCTGGGACGCCGACGATCTGACCGGCAGCCTGTCATTCGGCTACCATGCTCTGACAGGGTCCCGGGCTTTAAAGAAGGCGGTCGTGGTCCGCAATTACGGCGGCGCCACGCGTACCTATTCCGTCACGCCCAGCTTCCGTTATGGGGAGGATGCGGCGAACCGTGCCGTGGAGGTGACTGCACCAGCCAGCATCAGTGTGCCAGCCAACGGCAGCAAAACCTTCAATGTGCAGCTGAAGGTGGATGCCTTCAAGCTGCCAATCTGGAATCTAAACGGCGGCAGCAGAGGCGGGGACGGCTTTAGACTGCAAGGTGTTGAGTTCGATGGCTACATTAGCATTACCGACGGCACTGACAAGGTTCATCTGGCCTGGCAGGTCCTGCCACACAAGGCCGCCGAAGTATCCCCTGCCAAGACGAGCGTCAAGCTGAAGAAGGGGGGTACTGGCCGCCTGGCGC
>QHZQ01000164.1:554-12089 GCA_003224725.1 Acidobacteriota bacterium
TTCTCGCTGACGGGCACAAGCCCCAGGATACCTCATCGATTTCTACCGCGGCCCGGCGACAACTTTGCAATTATCGACTTGAAATTGGTGGGCGTGCGTTTGGTGAACTCCCAGCTGGGCCCCGCCATTCAGTTCGCCATCAACACCTTCGGCGAGCGGGCGCATCCCAACTTTCCCGCCGAGTTTGACATCTACATTGATTCCGACCGTGACGGCATCGATGATTTCGTGGTCTTCAACGCAGACTTGGGTTTACTCACTACACTCCAACCCTCAGGACAAAACGCGGTATTTGTTTTCAATCTCCAGACCTTTACAGCCACGGTGTTCTTCTTTGTGGATGCTGATCTGAACTCGGCAAACGCCATCCTGACTGCACCCCTCTCGGCAATCGGCCTGTCACAGAGCTCGCAGTTCAATTTCTCGGTCTATGCCTTCGATAATTACTTCACTGGCAATCTTACCGATGCAATCGTTGGAATGACTTATACCGCGGACATCCCACGTTTTGTCGGTTCAGGGGTACCACTCACAGGCGTACCCGTCGGCGGCAGAAGCACGCTCGCCATCAGTGCCGTAGCCGGTGGCGATACAGCCTCACCGTCCCAAACAGGCCTGCTCCTCATGTACCGGGATGGCACGACCCAACGGGAAGCTGACGCGATCCCGGTAAGTAACAAGAAAGATGGTGACTACGATGAAACCGACGAGGGGCTTGAGCAGTAACAAGATTCTGGGAGAGGGGAAAACCGCCTTGAAAAAAGATCCCACTACGGTCATCGACAAGCGAATAACGCTGCGGATCCTCATCTCACGAGTCTGGCATTCAGTTGAATCTCCACGCCCGCCAGAGCCTTGGAGACCGGGCAGTTCTTCTTAGCCCCCTCCGCGTGCTCCAGGAAAGTCTTTTCGTCAATCTGAGGCACTTCCGCCTCGGTCGAGAGCTCAACCTTGCCGATCTTAAAAGCATCTTCTGCTTTTATAAGATGAACTTTGGCAGTGGTCTGAATGCGCTTGGGCGTGAAGCCGGAACGGCCCAATCCTGCCGACAAGGCCATGGAAAAGCACCCGGCGTGGGCAGCCCCGATGAGTTCCTCCGGATTGGTACCGGTACCCTCTTCAAAACGCGACGTGAATGAATACGCGCCCTCAAAGGCGCCACTGCCCAGCTTCATCTTTCCTTTTCCTTCGCGCAAGCTTCCTTCCCAAACGGCACTGGCTGTACGTGCTGGCATAATGTTCCTCCTGAAGATTAGAATAAATACGCCAATTTTGTTTACAGCAAACGTCTCTCCTGAGCGGGTGTCAATGGGAAACGGACGGCGTACACGCAAAACACACTCCCGACGAGGCGATTAAAGGAATTTCCTCTCAAGAGACCTCGGCCGCCCCACCCATCAGCTATGCCGAAGTTCTTCTAAAATATCAAGCGGATTTCAGAGTGTCAAACCAAAGGGAGAAGAAACAGTTCAAACCAAGGCGCCATGATTTGTAAGTGAGCGTCCACCAGGATTTGATCTGACAAACTGGAATGAGAATGTTAATATTTCGAAAGTGAGCTCGTCATCCGATAACCGTCCGATCAAACGATACCGCACATTGGAGGAGATCAAGCAACTCTTGAAGGGATTCGAGGTGGGCAATCTGCCACGATGTGAATTTACTCATCATGCCCACTTAACCGTTGCTCTCTGGTACCTCATTCACTGCCCAGAAGCAGACGCGATCAATCGCATTCGTGATGGTATTCAAAGATATAATGCGGCCCAGGGAATTGAAATAACCAGAGCGGGCGGTTATCACGAAACGATGACACTATTCTGGATCTGGGTGGTTCGTCGATACCTTGCGGCTGCAGGCTCGGCCGGTTGCATGGTAGATCTGGCCAATGGACTTATCGCCTGTTATGGAAACAAGAATCTTCCACTCGAGCACTACAGCCGGGAGCTCCTGATGTCATGGGAAGCCCGGCGTAATTGGGTTGAACCGGACTTGAAGCCCCTAAAATGAAGGGATTGACACCTTCAAGCCCGGCTTGCGACCTGTCTCGCAGAACAGCAACGAAGAAGTTTTATCTTCAGGCTGCCGATAGGGCAGACGCAGAAGGCCATGCTATTGGAGGTCCTTATGGATACTCGAGTGGGCACACTCAGGTGCCCCAGTTGTGGGGGTGAAGCTAAGCCCGACAGTGTGCAGTGTGATTGGTGCGGTTCGTCGCTGGCCACGGTGTCTTGCCCGGCCTGCTTCGGGGCGATGTTTGTTGGAATGAAGCATTGCCCGTGGTGTGGGGCGGCAGGCTTCCGGGAGAACCCGGCTGGGCCCGCCGCCGGTCTCTGTCCACGTTGCGGGCTGGGAATGTCTTCGGTGAAAGTCGGAAAGATCCTTCTGAGCGAATGCCGCCAGTGTGGCGGCTTGTGGGTCGACAATTCCTCATTTCAGCAAATTTGCCAGGATCGGGAAGAACAGGAAGCGATACTCGGGGTCGCTGTTCCCGCAGCAGACAAACCAGAAATCAATTCTCCTGAGAGTGGGACTGGCCGGATGTACGTGCCCTGTCCGGTGTGCGCTACCTTAATGAATCGGGTCAATTTCGCCGGCTGTTCCGGTGTCGTCATTGACTGGTGCAAGGAGCATGGAAGCTGGTTCGACAATAACGAATTGAGGCAGATTGTCACCTTTATTCAAAGAGGCGGGCTTAAGAAATCGCGCGAAAGGGAAAAAGAAAGACTGCAAGAGGAAGTGCGACGTTTGCGCCACGAGGAGTCGAAGTTGGTAGCCGAGAGCATCCGCCTCTCGCATGCGCCGCGCCTCAACTGGCAAGAAAACCACAACTCGTTGCTGGATTTTCTCTCCGCCGTATGGAAGGGTTTAGCGAATTGATTCTTGCGGCTCTGCCGAGCAAGAGCAGGAGCAAGAGTACGAGCACGAATGGAGGAAATGAAATACGTTACCTATTTCTGAAATGGCGTACTAAGCAAAGGAAACGGATATGCCAGAGATTGCGAATATTAATGGAAGGATTTGCGCCATTCACGAAGCCGTGGTCCCGGCTGAGGATCGAGGATATCTATTCGGAGATGGCGTTTATGAAGTCCTGCGCTCCTATAACGGCAGAATGTGGGCTTTTGAGAGACACCGGCTACGGTTTGAAAGGAGCCTCCAGGAAATTGCCATCCAGAATCTGAATCTGGAGCAGGTTTTCCATTGGGTGGTTGAGACCTACGAACACAGCCGAATTCCTGAGGCGACGGTTTATTTTCATGTCACTCGCGGAGTGGCACCTCGCTCCCATGCCTGGAGTGAGGATATCATTCCCACCTTCTTCATGACGGTCCGACCCTTTGTGGCGAGAGGAGAGGGCAATGAGCATGGGATCAAAGTCATCTCGGTTCTCGATCAACGTTGGGGTCGCTGCGATATTAAGTCTTTAAACCTGTTGCCCAATGTCCTGGCCAAACAAAAGGCCCGAAGCCAAGGAGCCTATGAAGCCCTGCTGGTTGACGAAAAGGGTCAGGTGCGGGAGGGGACCTCTTCGGCGGTGGTTTGCATTCTTCAGGGAACTCTTTGTGCCCCGCCCAATTCTTGCGCTCTCCTGCCTAGCATTACTCGGCAATTTGTTTTCGAGATCGCTGATGACTTGAAAATTCCCATTCGGCAGAGATCGTTTTCCCTAACGGATCTCTACGGCGCAGACGAAGCCTTCATTGCCGGGAGCGGAGACGAAATTATGGGTATCACTGATGTGGACGGGAAGCCCCTCGGGAATGGGAAACCAGGAGAGCTGACACAGAACATTTATCAGCAATATAGAAACCGGATTGCCCAAAATGAAGATCAGCCTGCGAATAAAGAACTCCTCTGAAAATCCCCTCTCGGGAGGGAAAGAAGGCTTCAGCCTTCAGGGGTGGGTCCTGCCCGTCTGGAACAACCCACCCCTACACCCCTCCCGCGGAGGGGAATCAAGTTCATTCCTCGTGGTGCCCATTTTCATGCTCTGTGGCGCCGGCCACGCCGGCATGAATAGCTCCTCTGAAAATCCCACCTATCAAGGGAAGGTGTGAAAAAATTGGGAGGGCGAGCCTCCTGGCGAGCCGTCACAAGTCCCTGCCCCATGAGGCTCGGCGGGAGCCTCGCCCTCCCATGAGCGGCTCTGCTCAAAATCCCCGCCACTAATACTTCGAGTCTTTGGGAGCGGTGCGGATTTGCAACTGGCGTTGAGCCGACTTACGAAGGACTTCAGGAACGTTTTTGTTTCTGGCCAGCGATCTTAGATCATTCGTCAAGATTCGATTCAGCAACGTTAGCGACGTGCCAATGGGCGTTCTTGGGTTCTTCACCAGACTGTGAGTGACAGTATAGCTCTTGATGAATTCACGTTTGGTGCCGACGAGTCTTAGCACATCCTGCGAGACGTTCTTCATAACGGCGATGGATTCCACTTCGCTGTCTGTGAGTTTAGGGCTTTCCAGCACAGCCGAGGCCACAATTCGATTGGCGTCACGGATGAGAATGATCCGCTCCTCTCGATTCCCTTTAAGAGCCGTCTGAACCCGCTCGGCCACCGTCATACGAGCGATTTTCTGAATGGTAGAGAGCCTCTCTTCTTCTCCCATTTCCTCAAACGAGCCGAATCCATCGTCTGCCAAACTATTCAGAGTTAAATGGGTCACGTCTTCTCCTTCCTTAATTTCTTCGCTGAAGACCACCAGCGCGGTGCTTTCTGCAGGTTCTTCAGCCGAGGCGGGCTGGAGAGCTTTTTCTTCTGCCTGGGTGCGATGAATGGGAATGAAGTTGTTTCGTTTTTCGAAGAATTCCTCGCGAATTTCTTTCAATCGTCGCTTGATGTCAGGAGTTGGGTTGGGATTTCGTTCCAGGGATTCCAGAACAAAGGGGGACCGTAGTAGTCGCATCAGGTTGATGAGGATCACTTCCATCAAGTCCGCTTCCACGCGCTCAGCCAGGGAAGCAATAGTCGAGTCCGGTGTCGCCTTGTTTTGAATCAAGCTTTCCAGAACCTGGTTAGAGCGAAGCGGGGGTCTACCAAAAAATTCCAAAACTTCCAAAGGGGTAGAGTCGCTCTCAACAATGGTTTTTAACAAGTCATCGCTGACTTCGTTGGCCAGCGTTTGGCTGGCAGTTTGGCTTACTTGTGGGTCTGGGTCATCTTGCAGCAAGATTAAAATGGCAAGTAATTCTTCCTGGCCTACGGGCAGAACACCTCGCGCGGCAGATTGGCGGACTCCCAGTGGTACTTGCCCCGCTTTCAGCCGGCTTAGAATCCCATTGCTCATCGGTTTATCAGGTGCTTAGAGAAATCACATCGACAAAGCTTCGTCGGTGTTGCCTTGTTGCATGGTGGAACGCGCGCTTCGCCTGCCTGCGGTAGGCAGGTCGCGTTTTCCTGCGTGTACAGATCACCCGCGCCACCCCAAAACCTGGCTGATCTCATTTTTGCACCGAGAAGCAGTCAGACGCTTATGCAGAATGAAACGGAAATTTTGTTCTCGTTCCTGGAATCGTCGTCCTTCTCGTCCTCGTCGCCGTGTTCGACCTTTGATTTCGAGGACGAGTTTGAGGACGACGACGAGCACGATGTGCGGGGATATGAAGGGCGAAGTCCTTGTCTAGTTAATGCTGACCGGTAGCCAGATAGGCCGGGTAATTTTGGGGAGTGATTTCTATCATGCGAACCTCGCCGGATTTTCCCAGAGCGGCGAAGGGCTTGCCATTAATCGAGAGCCTAACCCCTCCAGCGTTCCCCACTGTCAATTTCAGTGGTCTTTGCAAAGAGAACTTCTTAGACTCTTTTGGTTCTAATTTTCCTGAGTACAAAGCAGAATCACGGGAGCTAACGGATAACCAGCAATCCTGGGTGGCATCAATTCCCAGCATCAGTTGTCCTGGATTAGGAGGCTCTTCTGACTTTGAACTTTCGGGAACTACATGCTGCGGCATAACCGGGGAAGTCTCTCGCTTCTTGGCCCGTTCCCCCAGTACCTTGAGTTCACCGGCAGCAGGCGTCGGTGGTGCGGCCGCTTTCTGAATTGGGGATGGTTTTGGGGCAACGGGAGGGGTTCCACGCAAGTGCGCGGAGGCGGCAAGCCGGCCTGGCCGGGAAGACGCGGGGTTTTGTTCAGGGACAATTCCGGGCGTGAGTTTTTCGGAAATATCAGGATTCCCCGCGGCCTGGTTGTTGCCAGATTTATTGGAAAACCAAAGGCTTAATCCAACCAAGACTATTATGATAGTAATCCCTATCGCACTCCTCCTGTTTCGGTGCAGGAACGTGGCCACCGTTTTTCGCAGATCAAATTCCTCTTCGGCCGGCGCAGGAACTGCGGCTGTCTCTGCAACCAGGCTATATTCTTGTAAGACTCTCTCTTCATTCATCCCCAGGTATCTGGCATAACTTTTGATAAATGACTTGCGAAATATGCCTCCAGGCAGAAGGTCGTGACGGTCGGATTCAATCGCCTCCAGCAATCGAACACCGATCTTAGTGGCTTCCGATATCTCTTCAAGTGAGATACCTCTGAGCTCGCGTTCTCGCTTCAAATTAGTGCCAAAAGACATGATTAACCTCGCACGGCTCCTACCAGGACCCATTCTATTGAGGTGCTGAGGGCCTTGTCAAGGTCAGCGACAGTTCAGCCCATGGTCAAAGTCCCGTAAGTCGTTGCGTTGAGGCAAGCCCTTGCTGACGCGCGGGCTACTGACTTGACTCTCGACCTATTCAGTAGCCCGACCGTGAGGGAGGGCTGGGCACTCGCGGTGACCTTGACGCAACTCTGGGAGCCCAGTTCCGGCAGGCTTGACGGGGGAATTTTAAAGTGATAGCTTGCCGTATTATTTGTAGCACAGACTCATTCTATCCTTAGTTTTGCCACCCTAAAGATAAAGTCTGTGCACCATTTCAATCGAGGCAAACCATGATGTCTTATGAAGCTTTGGGAATGATCGAAACCAAGGGATTGGTAGGCGCCGTAGAAGCCGCTGATGCAATGGTAAAGGCCGCCAATGTCAGTTTGGTTGGGAAAGAATACATCGGGGCTGGCTACGTCACTGTGTGTGTCCGGGGAGACGTGGGGGCCGTAAAGGCTGCGACCGACGCCGGCGCCGCGGCCGCCAGGCGGGTTGGAGAACTCGTGAGCGTCCATGTGATTCCCAGTCCGCACGGTGAAGCGGAGAAAGTGATCCCTTCGAGCAAGCCAGCGAAGTGAAGGGACCCAGGTTAGGGGCTGACTGTGAAAAAATCGGGAGGGCGAGCCTCCTGGCGAGCTATCGCCCTGGCAAGCCCATGAGGCTCGGCGGGAGCCTCGCCCTCCCGATGTCGGCCGGTTTGAATTTTTTCACAGCTCCAAGGGAAATCCGGGGAGATCGCTACCTTTAATCATTATTCCATTATCCCAATATTCCAAAGTTTTTAATTCCACCACCCCGTCATTGCGGTATTCCCCATTGGCCATGGATAAAGATCTCCAATCCATCCAACAAGCTCGAGAATGTGTTGAGAAAGCCCATGAGGCACAGAAGGCTTTTGCGGAATATTCGCAGGAAAAAGTGGATGCGGTCGTCGAGGCCATGGCCGAAGCTGGCCTTCGGGAATCCGAACGGCTGGCTCGGCTGGCTGTGGAAGAAACAGGTTACGGAAGATATGAAGACAAAATTCTCAAAAACAAGTTCGGCTCTCAATACGTTTACGATGCCATCAAGGATCTGAAAACGGTCGGCATTATCCGCGAAGATCCTGCCAGAGGCATTATTGAAATTGCTGCGCCGGTGGGCGTCATCGCAGCCATTATTCCTTCGACCAATCCGACCTCAACCACTTTGAACAAGGCTCTCATTGCCTTGAAATCCAGAAATGCTATCGTCTTCAGTCCGCATCCTTCAGCCGCCCATTGCATACAGGAAACTGCCAAAGTCCTGAGCGAAGCTGCCGAAGCGAGTGGCGCCCCGGAAGGGATCATCCAATGCATGTCCGTGGCAACGATTGAAGGCACTCAGGAACTCATGAAACACCGCAAGACGAGCCTGATCCTGGCGACCGGAGGGCACGGTCTGGTGAGAGCAGCTTACAGCGCAGGAAAACCGGCTTATGGAGTTGGGCCAGGAAATGTTCCGGCCTATATCGAGTCTTCGGCCGATATCAAAAAGGCGGTGAGCGACATTTTTGCCGGGAAATGCTTCGATCATGGAACCTTGTGCTCCTCGGAGCAAGCCATCATCACCGATGAGACTATCAAGGAAAAGGTCATTGAAGAAGTTAAAGTGCAAGGCGGGCATTTCCTCAGCGAGCCAGAAATCGAAGCCCTGGGGAAAATTGTGGTGACACCGACCAAAATGATCAATCCCAAAATTGTCGGTCGTGCCGCGCCGCTTATTGCCGGTATGGCAGGAATCCGGGTTCCTGAAGGGACTCGGGTGCTGGTGGCGCCGCTGAAAGGCGTGGGGCGGGATTTTCCGCTTTCGATTGAGAAATTGTCTCCCATTCTGGCTTTTTATGTAGAAAAGGACTGGCGGGCGGCCTGTGATCGCTGCATTGAGCTGTTAGGCTATGGCGGCCTGGGACACACCCTGGCCATTCATTCCCGCGATGACGAGATCATTCGACAGTTTGGATTGCACAAGCCGGTATTTCGAATTGTCGTTAACACTCAAGCGGCGCTGGGCGCCGTTGGTTACACCACTAATCTCTTTCCTTCGATGACGCTGGGTTGTGGTTCACTCGGGGGTAACATCACTTCGGATAACATTTCACCGCTTCATTTGATGAATATCAAACGGATTGCCTATGAGTCGGCCGGTACCCGATTGGCTGCCAGCCCTGGGGTGAACCAACGACCTTCGACGGCAGAAACGCATTCACTTATTCGTGATCAGATTTCGGATGTGGTGGAGAAGTTACTGGCTCAAAAGAGCCTCAACCCATCTGCTCTAGCGCTAACGCCATCGAATCCGCAAACAGTCGGTGGGCCGCTTGCCTCGGCACGCGCCGTTGGATTCAACACGCCGCCACCTACAGAAGCCTCGCCTCCCAAAATCTCTCCATTCGTCTGCGAAGACGACGTTCGACTCGCCCTAAGAAAAAACGAAAAGATCTATGTGAACGCCAAATCGATCGTCACTCCCTCGGCACGCGATCTCGGGACAGAAAAAGATGTGCTGGTTTTTTTGTCTTGAAAGCCCTAACCCAAAGTATTTGAAATTCCCCAGAACCAGGGATACCGCCCCACGAATCACACGAATCCGCACGAAGGGGAAAAGCCTGTTCAGGTGCCATTTCGCGGGCGTCACGGGTTATACAAAAGAATTCATTCGCATCCCAACACGTGTTGATCACCGAAGTTTAGAGTATCCTGGTCCTCAGAACCCGGGTGCCTTCCGATCCTGGAACTCAAAGCCGGATTGGTAGAATTCGTGGGAATTCGTGTGATTCGTGGGGGGCTCCCTTTGTATTTTGGGCCAGTTTTGTAGTTAGTTTCTGTCGCGAAACTGGCCTTATTCCCCGCTGCGCCAGTCGGTGTCAGATGATAGCTCGGGATAGGGGTAGGGAGAGCGTGAACTCCCCCTCCCTCCGAACCGGACAGGCGGGTCTCCCGCATCCGGCTCTCCAGTTGGTGGTTCACCCAGGCCGGGATTGACGTAGGTAACATTCCCAAGCGTAGAGATTGCGCAGAGGATTCAACCCTTGCTTGGTAAAGAAAGCATTCGGCCAGCGGTGATGGTCGCTTCCGCGCCCGCGCCCTGGCTTTCCCTGGCGCTTGCGCAGGATACTCCGCATCCGCATTCGCACCCAGGCGTCCAGCGGGCGGAAGGTGCTTCGATGACTATGTTTAAAATATTCAAACCAGCCCCGCAGCGTGCGATTGACGTCAGCGATGATTACCTTCAAGCTATGGCCCTGGGTGCGTCGCGTTTTGGCACGGATCGTGTCTTTGAACTTTCCAAGACTCTTCTCCCGAGGCCACTTCATGCCCCGTTCGAAGTGGTATCCCAGGAAGTCAAAGCCGCCACGCTGGGTGGCATCCACAATCCGTGTTTTGACCGGATGCAGCTTCAGGCCCGCTTGCCCGGCCCACTGCCGCACCTGTTCCAAAACCGCTTCCGCCTCCCCCTGGCTCCGGCACAGAATGACAAAGTCATCGGCATACCGCACCATCTCGCTCCCCTGTTGTGCCATCTGCTGATCCAAGGGGTTGAGATAGAGATTCGACAACAAAGGGCTGATCACCGCTCCTTGTGGGGTCCCGCCTTCCGGTGTCCAGCTCTTCGCCGTCTCCATGACCTTTTGGGTCAGATACGCTTTCAGCAACTCCAGCACTCGGCCGTCCGATACTTTCTCCCTCACCTGTTCCAACAACTGATCATGAGGAATCGTATCGAAATAGCTCTTCAGGTCCGCATCCACCACCCAGGTGTATCCCGCTTTCAACAACTGGTCCACCCGTCGCAGGGCCTCCTTACAGCCCCGGTTCGGTCGAAAACCGTAGCTCTGCTCGGCAAAGCCCCGCTCAAAGATCGGTTCCAACACGTGTCGCAATGCGGCTTGCACCACCCGGTCTCGAACCGTCGGAATCCCCAAGGGGCGCTCTTCCTTACTGCCCGGCTTGGGAATCCAGACCCGCCTGATTGCCTGGGGCCGGTAGCTGCCGTCCTTCAGCGATTGGGAGAGCTTCTCCAGGTTCTGCTCCAGATGTTGCTCGAACATCTCCACCGTCTGGTTGTCCACCCCAGCCGCCCCTCCGTTGGCTTTCACTTCTGCAAAAGCGGCCCGCAGGTTCGTCAAGGCGTACACCTTATCCATCAAGCTAAACCACTTGCCTCCTTGGACCCCCTCTTCGAGGGCCGTCAACATCCGTTCCGTCCAGACCGAGGGTTCCACCCACGCCCATCGGGCTCGGATCTCTCCGGCTTGTTTAGTCTCTCTCGACACTGCCGCCGGTTGTTGTTCCCTCTCTCTGTCGGTCACGTCTCCACCTTCCTGCGCTCCCTTCGCTCCCTCTCCGTTACGAGAGTTCTTCGCTACTATGGGCGCTCTGACTCCTGTCGGCCCGGCTCTTCGGCCCGGAACTGCGGCATGAACGCCGTCTCTGTTCGCCAACAGGTCTCCCTGATTCACGTGCTCGACCTTCCGATCCCTCCGTCTCCAACCACCCCCCAGGCCCTCGCCGTCGATTTCACACGCTACCCCTCATCTCGTCGAGTCTCCCACTCGCGTGGGTCTAGGCTTCACCTTTCTCCAGCAGGCTCGCCGACGCTGACAGGCCGAATCGAGTTCGTTATCCTACGGATGGATCGTTCACCTCCTGCAGCTCCCCACCCCGCCTCACGGCGACGCAGTAGCAGTTGGTTACAGGCCGGAGAGCGTATGCCTGAAGAGGACTTGCACCTCTCCGATCAAACACGCTTTCAGGCGCACTGGAGCGGGCGCTCCGCGCACGCTAACTGACGGGGCGTCGGAGTACGCGTCCCACCCGCCCTGGGGCGTTACCGCCGGTAACTTAACGCATTATCCTCTACACTCCATATCCC
>QHZQ01000520.1:0-1568 GCA_003224725.1 Acidobacteriota bacterium
CTTTAGCACCTCGAGCCCATCACCCTTCATCTCATGAACCGCCGCTAACTTGTGTTGGTGAAGTTGGAGAAAGGTCTCTTCGCAAAGGCAGTCCAGTATCTCGTCTTTGTCCTTAAAGTAGGTGTAAATGGTTGCTGGTGAGTACTCAATCTTGTCAGCGATCTTGCGCATCGAGACACTCTCGTAACCGTGTTTCACGAAGAGCTCCCGAGCAGCATCCAGTATTTGCCGCTTCAGCTCTTGCTTCTCCCGGGCTTTGCGTTCTATGACTCCCATCTCTACCACCGTTTAAATGGTAAACATCGTTCAACAGAATTGTCAAGAGAAAAAGTTACAAGACTCCTGTGAAAATCCTCTCTCGGGAGGGGAAAGAAGGCTTCAGCCTTCAGGGGTGGGTCCTGCCCGGCTGGAACAACCCACCCCTACACCCCTCCCGCGGAGGGGAATCAAGTTCATTCCTCGTGGTGCCCATTTTCATGCTCTGTGGTGCCGGCCACGCCGGCATGGATCAGCGGAAGAATTCTGCAAGGTACGCGTCGTCCGTTTCATCCAGGTAGCGATGACGAAAATGGGGGCTGAGGGGAAGAGTCCGCCCCATCCAGTTGACCGGGTCAGTCCACAGTACCGGCCGGTTTTCCATGGTTTCGGTAAGACCCTGGAGGTCTTCCTTGCCAAGCTTCGAGATAAAGTCTCTTCAAATCCGCCAGCTCCAGGGGGCAGGGATTGGTCGGAGTGCAGTGATCCTGCCTGGCCTTTTCGGCTAAGGGTATCAAGTCCTCTGGGGTCAACCCCATTTCCTGCAGTTTAGTGGGCAAGCCAAGCTCCTGGTTCAGGCGGGCAAACCTGTCAGGCAAGGCCGCCCCGTTTTTGAGTCCTAAACGCCTCGCCATGGCCTCCATTTTTTCGGCACACGAGTCGAAATTAAACCGTAAGACAATTGGCAGGAAGAGAGCGTTTAGAGTTCCGTGGTGGAGCCGTTTTCCGGTCAGGGCGCCCAAAGGATGGCTCAAGCTGTGCACCGCGCCCAAACCTTTCTGAAAGGCCAATCCTCCCTGCAGTGAACACAGCATCATCTCGGTACGAGCCTGCCGGTCAGCACCGTCATGAGTGGCTCTGAGGATATGGTGGAAGCCCCGCTTCAGACCATCCAGGGCGATAGAGTCTGCCACCGGATTGAATCGTGGGCTGCAGTACGTCTCGACACAATGCGAGATCGCATCCATACCCGTGGCGGCTGTCAGCAAGGGTGGCAGGCTGAGAGTCAGCTCCGGATCACAAATCGCGGCCCTAGGCAGCAGATAAGGGCTTAAAAATCCAAGTTTCCCTTGCGAGGAAAGCGTGAGCAGGGCGGCACGGCCGACCTCACTGCCGCTTCCGGCCGTAGTTGGCACCGCGATGAGGCGAGGCATATTGCTCGTGATTCGAGAGATTCCTCCTCGTAGAATGGCGTACTGTTCCAGTGGAGGATCATGATGGACCAGCAGGCATACGCACTTGGCCAAATCCATGGGAGATCCGCCGCCCACAGCGACCACTCCGTCACACTCTGCAGCTCGAAAGGTCTCCAA
>QHZQ01000520.1:1774-5284 GCA_003224725.1 Acidobacteriota bacterium
AGCAAGCCCAAATCGGCCAGGATGACCTGAGCGCTATTATATCCGGCAAGGCCGGTGATGTTACCGCCCGGATGGCAACAACTCCCACATAAGTACAATCCCGGGAGATGTCCCCGGTAATGGCCGGCTCCCGGAAATGGCCGATGATATCCGATCTGACCGCAGGTAAAGGCCCCCACAAGCAAGTCACCCTCTCGCATATTGGGAAAGGTGCGCTCAGTGTCCAACGGACTGCAAGCGAACCAATCTAAAACTGCCTCTCTTAAGTTGGGGGCGTATTCAGCCCACCGTTGGAGCATCGTTTGACCGTGATGCTCCTTCTCGCGGTCCCAGTTGGTTGGATCGCCGTGAAGGCGATAGGGCAGCTTCTCCCACATGAAGGCGGTGTGTTTTCCGGGAGGCGCTTGAGAGCCGTCAAAGCGCGTGGGACAGCTTCCCCACATGACGGTCGGCGGGATGGTGCCGGCTTCATGGTGCCTCACTATCTCAGGATACTGTTCAAAATGCTCCAAGCCCAAGATCACCATGAAAGCATCTTGTAAGTGCGGATGATGCTCGGCCGCACGATAGTTGGGAGGATCGCTCAAGTTCAGATTCAGAGCAAAAAGGGGAGCAATCAGATTGTAGCGAAAGTTCTTTGCCTTTTCCCTCCATTCCTGGGGAACCCAGCTTTCTTCGAGCAGCTCCAGGAAGGTTTGTTGGGGATTCAGTCCCGAGGCAACAAAGTGTCGTGCTCGAAACACATCTCCCGACCCGGTCTCCACTCCGGTGGCTCTTCCGTTCTGAACCAAGATCCTCCGGGGCCTGGTTTGAAGTTTGACTCCTCCACCGGTTTCCTGAACAGCCGCGACCAGGGCGCGGGCCAGGGCCGCAGAGCCACCCCGACACATCTGTGCCTTGCTGGTACTGGCGAGTAAGGCCGGAATATGATGACCGAACCCCTTGCACCTGAGATCAACTTCCCTCAATCCGTTGAAGAAAAGGAGTCCCGCTTGAATGACCGGGTGTTCGAATTCCTTCTGAACAAATTCAAGCGGAGAAAGCGCGCTCACTTCCACGAGCAATCTTCCCTCGGGACTCTTCTCCAGTAGAGCACGGCGACGATCTAAGGGAATAGGTGGCGACTGACTCTCCGGTATCAAGATTTTCTGTACAATGGGCAAGAATCGTTCCCGCCAGCGCCGCAAGGTTTCGGCGTCTCTTCGACTCAGGCGGGCAAAGCATTCCGCAGTTTTTTCAAAAGATTTCCACCACTCCAGAATTTCGCCGCTTCTTAAGACCAGGGCTACATTTAATTCAGGCTCCAGGTATACGGCCCCATGCCGTTCCAGCTCCAGGTCTCTGTACCAAGGCATTTGGCTGATTCCGCGATGGAAAAAGGAATGGGTATTGTGGAAAAATCCGGGATGGCGCGGATCGTCGATCGTTGTCAATCCACCCCCAGCCATGTCTCTTGGTTCAAGGCACAGCACTCTTAGCCCGGCCTTACCGAGGTAGGCTTGCAGAACCAGGCTGTTATGCCCGGCGCCGAGGATGATGCCGTCGTAGACTCCGGAAGTTTGAGTAACCATGGGATCCTTTGAAAATCCCCTCTCGGGAGGGGCAGAAGGCGTCAGCCTTCCGGGGTGGGTCTTTCCGGTTCGGGACAACCCACCCCTCCACCCCTCCCAAGAGGGGAATATACATTTTCATCCTTGGTAGTGCCGCCGTAGGTAGCACGAGGGGTCCTCTAAATCCGGCGAAGACACCGCAGGCGTTCGCATGGTGCGTTACGGTAAGAACACCTAACGCACCCTACAATTTCTACAATTTCGATTCTCGTTGAAGCCCAATCTCACGGCGCACTCAGCAACCGCCGGGCGTTCTCTTGGAATATCACCTTCTTCTGCTCTTCGCTGAAGCCGCACTCCCGAACCTTAAGAAGAGCGGACTCAAAATAAAACAAAGGATAATTAGACCCGAAGAGGACTCGCTGAAGAGACACCTCCTGCACCAGGCGGGCCACGCCCCCAGCTCCCTCTATCATGGAGAAATCAAAATAAACCTCCCCAGCCGCCGCCAGCCTCTGCAATGGATCTAGCTTCAGTTGGGGGTAGCAATTCAGAATGACTAGCCGGACTTTCGGTTCAGCCTTGACTGAATCAGCCAGTGGAGTCAGGTTAACCGGCGGCACGCGCATGAGCGGGTTCTGTGTCCGCTCATCCTCCATGCATAATGCTAGCTGCACGATGAGCCCCCGGGCGGCCGCCAACCTCAATAACTCCATAAAAGCCGGATCCTTCAGGTCGTATCCATGATAATTGGGATGCAGGCGAATCCCTGCCATTTTATGCTCTTCCTGACAGCGCCGGAGATCTTCCTGCCAGTCTGGAAGCTTGGGATTTATCGATCCGAAAGGCAAGAGCATACCTTGACCCTGGGTGCGGCAGTCCTTCACCAGTCGGTCGTTTGCGCTGGAAAGGTCCTTATGAAAAATGCCGTCGAAGCTGCCCGCCCAGGCTTGTGCGACATCGCGCTTGCGTAGCCTGGCCACCAGGTCGGCCGGTTCGTCTCCCACCAGACGTCGAAAGGGCCAGCGGGAGAGACTCACGTTGGTGTCGATGATCATAAGCTAGGATTCACCACAAAGGCACCAAGGACACCAAGAATAGGAAATGCGGGCTCGGGAATCTTAGCATTTCACCTCCGATTTTGTTCCGAATTTGATGATGTTTGAGCTTTCTCTGTTCGACCTAAACCCCTCACCCACAGCTCCGCTACCCAATGAGCGAGGGGACAGTACTTCCCCTCTGATAACTGCCCTCTCCCGAGGGGGGGCCGGAGGGGGAGCGTTCACAAGAGAGGGTGAGGGAGACGCATCCTAATCAACTGAGCAAATCCAGCTTCTTCAACTTTATGTTCTTTGTGTCTTTGTGGTAAGCATCGTTTGTCGGTGGCAATCGGCCAACAGTTCTCAGTGCATCCACTCATCCAGGATCCGCTCGTCTCCCTCGTCGAAGCCGCGGTAGCGAAAGTCACCCGCAATGGGCACAACTTTCTCCATCCAGTCGGTCGGATCGGTCCAAAGAACGTTGCGTGGGGAAATTGCCTGGCGCAGGTTGTCCAGATCCCACTTCAGACAGAAGCCAGGGATGACGGCGGCGTGCAGGTTTTCGTGCAGGGGCCGTTCGAGAGCTGCGCGCAAGCTGTGCGGTGTGCGGTCGATCCAGATCCGGGTCAGCCGGCTGTCCAGTGCGGCTGCCATTAGCAACCACACTCCGGCGACGTCTCTCGCCATCGCACGGATCGATGCCGGGTCCACGTCGGGCCTGGCAGCAAGCCAATCCAAGCTGCGCAGGATGTCGAAGGCGCGCATCGCGGGGAGATTCCTGCCGATCAGCCAGGCCCTGGTGTTGGCCAGCCAGTCTCCGGAAAACGGCCTGTGGTCGTTTTGGCGGGGCAAGCCGCGCGGGGTGAGCGCCAGGACCACGGCTCCTCTGGTCACAAGTTGTGAGGCCCGCTTCGATGGGG
>QHZQ01000521.1 GCA_003224725.1 Acidobacteriota bacterium
ACCACGACCGGTCAATTCCGACCACCTGAGGCTGCCCCTGCCCCTGAGCTCGCACATAAACCGTGATCATGCGCCTTGTGTCTCCGTCTGGGGAAACGTCGGCCGCATAGTAGGCGGTATCCTGATGGTTGAAGGCCTCCTTGGGGATGGCGAAGCTGGTTGCATCCGACAACGGTGTCTTCTTCTCCGTTTCGTTGTCAAACCGCGACCAGGAAACTTTCAGCGGAGCCGTCGCACCCATTCCATGTTTCTTGGCAAGGTCTTCGAAGACGAGCTCTCCATCCCGAACTGAGAAGCGGTCGAGAGGAAGGACCTCGGCAAAGAAAGCTTTC
Organism: Acidobacteriota bacterium; assembly: GCA_003224725.1. GTDB lineage: Bacteria > Acidobacteriota > Terriglobia > Versatilivoradales > Versatilivoraceae > QHZQ01. The sequence continues at coordinate 333 of QHZQ01000521.1, forward strand.
CCAATCTTGTCTCTCCGGCGGATCAGGCAATCCACCAGATACTGCTCTGCATCAGGATCGCTGAGCTGTCCGGTCTTGACAATGGCCCGGATCTGGTCGTCAGTGAAAGCCATTACCTGTTTGGCCGCCCAGAATTCGTCGTCCGGGAGCCGGTTTTCGAAAGCGGGATTGGGATATTCCGGATACCAATGTTCCGGGTCAAAGACATCCGCTTCGATTTTTCCAATCGATGGATAGTTGGGATACTTGGCCAAGGCCCAGTGCGGTACCCACAGGCCCAGAGAGACAATCTCTTTCAGCGCCGGCCCCCACGAGAACAGATATTCGCCGCCCGCCCTTGGACTGTTGGGACGTGAGGTCGAACTTCCCAGCGTTGCCCCGAAGTCGATCAAGTTATGTCTCACGTACTTCACGCCGTTCTCCTCTACGAGCATGTCCTTCGTGTTGATGGCGCGGGAGTCATCGTGGTCCAGCCAGGCACAAAACACGTAATACCCCCGAAGATCTCTACGATGCTCGTGAGGCACAATGTCGTTGGGGTCGTCATCGCGAACACCAAAAAAGCGCAACGGCCCGAGGGATTTGCCCGGCAGTTGCAGGCTGACGAAGCCGCGGTACTTGCCCTCCTTGGTTTTAGGAACCTTCAGCAGGATTTCCAGGAGGTCGCGGTGGGTCATCTTGCGATGCTTCCCTTTCTTGTCCGTAACTCGAACGTCTTGGCCCAAGACAAGTCGTTCCATATTGAAGTAGACCAGTTAGGTGTCCCAGACGTGGTAGCCCAGAGCATGAAAGAACCTGGTGGAAATCATATCTGCGGCAGTGGCCATCTCTGGATTGTTAAGGGGGTCAAACTTCACATAATAACGCCGGCTTTTCGAATCCATCATGGTAAATCCGGGCGTGATCCCCTGGGTTTTGGCGGAGACAATGGTCCATGGCCCATCCATGGAGGGAGGAGTGTTTCCTCCTGGCCCACGAATGAGTTCTTCGTTGGTCATCGGCTTCCAATAGTGACGCTTCGTGTACCAGGCGCCGTCCATCGGGTCTCCCAGCGTATCGATTGCCTTGGACCGAATGACGTGTCGCTTGGTGTTTCGTTCACCGGGCTTACCCAGAGTATGGCTGAATAGGTCATAATACCGGCTGAGCTCGCGGCTCTGCAGATGGTCCACGTTAATCGGAGCCGGTTCCTGAGTGAGAGGATCATCCGGATAAAATTTCTTGGCTAGAAGTGGTGGACCCGTCAACAACACCGTCGCCAGCAGCTGCAGGCATAAATGTTTCATAGCTCTTACCTCATGGAATGGGCTGTGCGCTCCGTGTCCCAACTGGGTGTTGTGCAAAGACATCGTTGAATTTGAACCAGATCTGGAAGCCTTCCCGGCTGAAACCCACATCCAAACGGATGAAGGTTCGGTTCAGGGCATTGAATCGCAAACCAAACCCATAGGAGGCTTCCAGGTTCGCGAAATTCAGTTGGGCATGCCTCTGGAAAACCTTACCTCCATCGACCCAAAGTGCCATGTCGAGACCGCTGAAGGCCTCCCAGCGATACTCGCCGGTCAAGCTGAGCAGGTTTTTGTCGGAGAATCGGAAGGGACGAAACCCACGCAAATCTTCCGACCCTCCTAGTATGGGATTCATATAGAAAGGAAGGACCTGCGCGCCGCGAGTATCCGTGAGCACGGTCCTGGCACGCAGGGCGATGACTCTCCTCTTATTGAAAAACCCGATGTACTGCTGAAGATCGACGTCCAGGCGCTGGAAGTCGTGCAAACCCAGCTTGCGATCTTGATACCAGGTATATTGGCCCACATAGTTGCCACCGCTCTTTGGCCCAAATGGGTCATCTCGATAGTCGATTTGAGCGAAGCCACCATAGCGCAAGAAGTCGGTTTGCCGGTCGATCCCCGGCGCCTGCTCAGGCGTGAACTGCTGTTCCGTGGAGATCAGGCGGCTGTCGGTGCCAGGGCCCACATTAACCCATAGGTATCCGGCCGAAGCGCCTAACCTCACGAACCCGACTGGCTTCACTCCGAGAATGAGGTCGGTGGCTGTGTCTTCCAAACGGTAGTCGCTCCGTTGTCCCTTGGGGGTGCGTGAACCGAGACCATAAAAGTTGATGCGAGGGTAATTGCGATGGGAAGAGTAGAAGTCAGCGAACAGCCGCCTTTTGGCGAGCTTCGGGAGTGTCACCTGCAGTTCGTATTTCTGGTAGAGTTTATAGGAGGCTTCCGCAGAGGTGCGAAACGTCAAGTTTCCAGAGAATAGGTCTTCGCGAAGGTATTGGGGACCTATCGCGAACCCACTGCCGGCAACCAATCCTCCGAGTTTCACTCCCAACCCATTGACTCCGCTCAAAAGCCGCTCGGGAAGTTTCTTTTCCTCAACCTCGACCATCCCTCGCTCGACATTACTTTGCTGCTCAGCCTTCAGGTGGGTGGATCGCTCTTGCCGTTCTTTCTGAATCTCTCCAGCCCGCGACTCGGTCTGCCCAAAGAGGCAAAGAGCTGGCGAAAGCATGAGAACAACGAAGAACCCGGCCACAAATAGCGGTGAAATGATCCTCAAGGATCCGTGGGCGAAGGGAAGCTGTGAAAAAATTGGGAGGGCGAGCCTCCTGGCGAGCCATCGCCCTGGCAAGTCCTGGACCCATGAGGCTCGGCGGGAGCCTCGCCCTCCCGATCGCGGCCGGTTTTGAATTTTTTCAGAGCTCCAGGGTGGACGGTATTTATAGTTGGCTGTCATGTTCTGCCTCGCTGATTATCAAGCCCTGTTC
>QHZQ01000522.1 GCA_003224725.1 Acidobacteriota bacterium
TCGGGCGAGCGGACGTCTTTGTCAAGGAGTGACCCCAAAGAAAGATACTTTGGATCTAACGCATCGGCCCACTGATTTCTCGAGATGAGGCGGGTGCCCTTGGAACCAGCCCAAGCCACGTCGAGTAAGAATCCTGGCCCCAGTTCGCGCTGGACGTTGAGGTTGAAGCTCTGAACGTAAGGAGACCTCCCCCATTCCGGCTTCATCTCGTAAGCAACCGCTCCGTTCAACAACGAAGGATCGGTGGACGGCAGTTTGGGAATCAGGCTCTGAGGAAATCCGTCCTTCATAATGAAGGCTGCCTCATAGGGATTGAGGGTCGGTGGGTTGGCACGAGCTGTAGCGCTGAACCCATTCCAGACTTGTCCTAACGCGTGGGTTGTGTTCGTTTGGGCATAGCTGATTCCGTAGCCTCCACGGATGACTGTCTTTGGGTTCCAGCCGTAGGCAAACCCAAACCGCGGACCGAACTCGTTCTTGTTCATGTCCAGGCCGACTCGACGCGAAGGACTGGCAAACACCAAAGCTCCAGGAATGCCATCGGCCGCCGGATTGGGTACGTTGCGGTCGAACCAGCTTATATGGTTATACTTCTCGACAGCCGGCGATGCCAAGTCATAACGCAGCCCCAAGTTCAGGGTCAGTTTCGACGTAACTTTGATATCGTCCTGAACATAGCCACCGTTGTACCAGGAACGAAGATAGGTGGGTCCCGTCTGAACATCCAAAGTGGCACGGCCTACCTGGCCTAACATGAAGTCGGCGAAGCCGAAGCCCGTAGTGGCAGCCTGCGAGGGGAGAGATGTCGGTCTCCCTTCCCAAAAAAAGGCGCCTGTCTCGTTACCCGTCGAAAAAATGTTGAACCCTTGCTTGCGATATTCATATCCGAACTTCAGGGTGTGCTTTCCCTTGAGCCAGGTCAAATTCTCCTGCGCATAGAAGTTCGTATTGATTTGGCTGCTGTTGCAGCCCCCGCCCGTGGTTCCCAAGAGGTTGAACTGTGGCATGCAGCCACCCTGTGGAACACCTTTCAACCCAAAATCAGCAGGAATTCCTTGGCCGTTAGTGGTTGATTCGCCTCTATAATTATGCCTGTTGAAACCAAAGATGGCATGATTGATGAGGTTGGTACGAAGCACAGTATCGTAGGCGAGGCGAAAAATCTGAATCGGATAGCCGCCGATACCCGCGCTATCTAACGCACCCGGGTAAGGCGAACCTCCTTTTGTGACGTAATTGGACTTCAGATAGGATCCAAAAATCTTGTTTCTGTCACTGAAGTTATGATCAAGCTTGATTCCCCATTGATTGGTTGAACGAGTCGCCTGAGTTGAAGCCACATAGTTGTTGATAAACTTACTTGGGTCCGTGGGCTCAACGAAATACTTCAAAAAGGCCACGGCTACAGGGTCAAACCGATTCGAGGGCACGATGTTGCCGGGAAATGGATCTCGAATTATATTTCCACTCGCATCCGTTTTCGTCGTTGCAGGATCATAAATCTGACGCCCCTGCTCCCTCAAGACTTGCGAAAAGTCTCCTCGCTTGAAGGCGTCCGTTGGCATGGTCACCACTGAGTTCTGGGCTCCTCTCTGAAACCGGAACCCGCTATACCAACCGAAAGCAAAAGTCTTGTCTTTGATAATGGGACCGCCCGCGGTGGCGCCAAATTCGTTTTGCCGCAAGACCGATCGCTTCGCTTTGCCGGTTGAGGGATCTGGAGCTCCCTGATTGGTAAAAAAGCCATTCGCGTTGAGGGCGTCGTTGCGCAAGAATTCCCACGCCGAGCCATGAATTTGATTCGTGCCGGAACGGAGATTGAAGTTTACGAATCCTCCTCCCGCCCTTCCCATCTCGGCCGAATAGTTGTTGCTGACCAACTTGAATTCCTGGACGGCATCCTGCGGGAAGCCAATAATGCGACCATCTCCTGATCCATTGGAGTTCAAAATGGGAGCGCCCTCAACTGAGAATTCATTGGCGGCACTTTGCCCTCCGTTGATAGTCTGGCTAAAGTAGCGCTCGTTGGTATAAATCGCTCCCCGTCCCGTCACGCCCGGAATCAGAGTCATAAAGGCAATCGGGTTTCGCTGCTCACCCTGGTTGCCAGCCAGCGGCAGGTCCAGAATTTGCTGGCCAGAGATGGTCGTTCCAAGTTCCGACGTTTCCGGCTTTAGGGCGATCGTTTCGGCCTCAACCGAGACGGACTGACTGACCTCACCGACCGCGAGAGTGGCATCTTGGCGAATTGTGTCACCGATGGGCACGTTAACGTTTTCGAAAACCGCCTTCTTAAAGCCGGGCTGCTCGACCGTTACCCGGTAAACACCCGGCGGCAGG
>QHZQ01000519.1 GCA_003224725.1 Acidobacteriota bacterium
AACTTTGAAGGCCGTCAAGGCAGGGGAGGACGAACCCATCTCGTCAGCCCCCTCATGGCCGCCGCCGCCGCAATTGAAGGTCACTTTGTGGATGTGCGACAGTACCAACTGAACTAGGAGTAGCTAGTATTACTCTGTTAAGTCTTGATCGCGTTGCGCATACATCGGGCTTTAACGACAAGCACCGCATGGGCAAGATGCCCATGCCACGTGGCACGGGCGTCCCGCCCGTGAGGATTGGCTTCACGACTTAACAAAGTAATACTAGCAACCTTTTACCGCCAAGGGTTGGGTCTCCTAAAGCAGCTGACCCCTCACACGGCCTGCGGCCACCCTCAGGGCGTGAGGGGACGGCAGGTTAACAAAATTGAGCAAAGTTTGAACTTCGTCGCCACCAAGTAACCCTAGGCCAGGATTGCGACCACTCTCATTAACGGCGCGAGGAATAGGTCAGTTATGAAACCATTTACCAAACTCACAGGGATTGTTACTCTGTTGGATTTACCTAATGTTGACACCGACCAAATTATTCCCAAGCAATTCTTGAAACGTATTGAACGCACGGGCTTCGGGCAGTTTCTTTTTTTCGACTGGCGCCTTGTCGATGGCAACAATCTAAATCCGGACTTTGAAATGAACCAAGCTCGTTACCACGGAGCTGAGATCCTGGTGACGCGATCAAACTTCGGTTGCGGGTCATCCCGCGAGCATGCTCCTTGGGCCCTTCTGGATTACGGCTTTAAGTGTATCATTGCTCCTTCCTTTGCGGATATTTTCTACAACAACTGCTTCAAAAACGGCATGCTTCCAGTGCAACTAGCGGAGAAACCGGTGGATGAAATTTTCCGGCGAGTGCGAAGAACCCTGGGCTTTCAATTACGTGTGGACTTAGAAAGAAAGAAAATTAGTTCGGATGATGGTTTGGACTTTAGCTTCGAAGTGAATGAATTCCGGCGCTATTGCTTGTTGAATGGCTTGGATGACATTGGTTTGACCCTAAAGCAGGAGGATAAGATCCGCCAGTACGAGGCAAGAAGATCGGGGGCATCGATAGGATGACGGATAACGTCTATTGTTCCATATTCCGAGCGGTTCTTATGCCGCTCAAACTCCTGACGTAATCTTCAATTCCTTTGCATAATGCTTCGGCAACTTTCTGGCGATAGTTTGGAGATTTGAGAAGCTTTTCGTCAGAGGGATTACTCACAAAAGAAATTTCAGAAAGAATCGAAGGCATACTGGCCCCAATAAGGACGATGAAGGGAGCCTGTTTCACGCCTCGGTTCTTAGTGCTGGGCCGAGTTTTCTGCAAGTGATTGGCCATCGATTTTTGAACCGTCTGAGCGAATTCTCTGGATTCATCCAGTTTCTCTTTTAAGGCGATCCTTTTCACCAAGTCTTGCAATTCGAAGACAGTTTTCTGAGAACTAGAATTTTCACGTGCGGCAATTTCTTCGACGTCAGCCGTGGTGGCGAAGTTTAGAAAGAAAGTTTCTACGCCGCTCACTCTTCGATTCGGACTGGAATTGGCATGAATCGAAATGAACAAGTCTGCCTGACTCTGATTGGCAAGCGCCGTCCGATCCTCCAGCTGAATGAAGCTATCATCTGTTCTAGTGAGGATGACTTCCCCGTTCAACCTTTCTTCAACAAGCTTTTTTAACTTCAGCGAAATGTCTAAAACCAAGTCCTTCTCTTGAAGTCCAGAAGGGCCCACTGTGCCTGTGTCATAGCCGCCATGACCTGGATCAATAACGATTCTGCCAATCTTTAACCCCAAGGTTCTTGTCAGAGAAAGAGTTCCGTCACTCTTGGGTCGAGCCTCCCGAGAAACCAGAGCGTTTTCGGGACTCCCACCTTGAGACTTATTGAGCTCTTCCGTGTTTCCAGGATTGGCTGACTGAGCCCTGGAGATCGATTTTTTCTCTGGGGCAAGATCTTCTAACAGGATTGCTTTCTTGGATGGAAGAGCATCACTGAGCATCGAAGGTGAAATCGTTGTCAATTCATCAGACAAAGGATCCCCTCGTTTTATTCTCCAGGCCTTTTGGCTTGGCTTCGAGCGTGCTTGTTGTTGCCCATCAGCAGCAGGGTTCTGGATATCGATCACAATGCGAAAAGGATTAATCAAATCTGAGACATGATATTTCTGGATTTCGTCCACATCCAGAACGATGCGGGCGACCTTCTCCTTCGCCTGGCCTAGCCGCAGTTGGCGAAGGTAAGGACCATCGAGCGAGAACGTCTTCCCCATTAGTTCGGGTGAGAGCTTGGCATTATCGATATCTAGAAATATTCTGGCAGGATGATCCAGCGTTCCATCCCTATGCCTGGCCTCATCATCCATATCAATTACCAACCGCATGCGTTCATCCGAATTCCAGAAACGGACATTCTTGATGTTCCCGAGTTTTTCTGTCTTCTTCGGACTTCCTGGGCCTTCGCTTCGGTTCTTGAGATTTTTAGAGAGTTTAGGCTCGGAAGTTTCCAAAATCTCCGCGCTGATTTTCGGACCCCCGTTTGCGGCCTCGACCAATGAGTTTTCTTCTTTTCCCCCCGATGAGAGTGACCGGGGGTCAGAAGCGACGGTTCCAGGTGCTGACTTCTTTGATTGCTTTGACTCCTCCTTCCGATCGTACAGACGGGTGCGTAAATCGCGAGCTTGCTTGGTTTGCGGGTATTTCCTAAGAAGGTCTTTAAGAGTCTCTTGAGCGGTTTTCGGATCATTCAGATCATTTAGATAAATTTCGGCGGAATTAAACAGGGCNTATTCCTTTTCCAAGAAAGCATAGGCCTTGATGGCCTGACGAAAATATTTCAGCTCTCTGAAATCATTAGCCATCATCTGGTAAATTTCGGCCACAGCCATCAAGGCATCATCCGCTTTCGACGATACCGGCGAGGTGTAATAAACCGACCTGAATTTGATAATTACGTTCAGATATTCGGGTAAGGTACGCAATCTCTTTGGCGTGCTTTCGAGTGAGGTTCTCATCTGAACTGCTTGAGCAAAATAATCTAAGGCAAGTTCCCGTTTTGAAGAAATGACATTGTTCTTTTTGGAAGAGAAGGAATTCCTAACAACAGAGGGCTCGCAGAATGTGAGCAGAAGAACGCAACAAACAACGGTCGTGAAGGGAGAGGGAAGAGTCCATCCATTTTTAGGTCTGAGGAAGGAAAGAATCCTATAGCTTCTGGTTCGTCCTAATTCCATCAAGGGTTTTGGAAAATAGCTTAAGGGAAGGCTGTCTCCAAATTAGAATAGACGACGCGACCCACCTCGTCACGATAGCAGACGATGCCTCCATCCGGTTCACTTCCTGCGGTCAGAACGGATCCTTTCTTATAAAGGCCGGTAATCCTGCGAACGTAAGCTTGGGTTTCACGGTAAGGCGGAATCCCCCGATGTCTAACCACCGCGTTTTCTCCTGCATTATAAGCGGCCAACACATAGGGAAGGTTATTGGGAAACATTCCACTCAAGAACTTCAAAAACTTAACCCCGCCTTCGATATTTTGCTGGGGATCCCACACATTGAATACCCCAAATCTTTTAGCAGTTCCGGGCAAGAGCTGCATCAGCCCCAAGGCGCCTTTATAGGAAACTGCACGAGGATTGTAATTAGACTCCACTCTGGCAACGGCCTTAACTAATTCAGGATCGACACCATGTTGCCCGGAGATATGGTCAATCAAATTATCAATCTCTTGGGATGCTCTCTTATCACCAGGAGTGGTTTGGATTTTGACGGTTGCGGACGGGTTAGCGTTGTCGACAAGCTGATAAACCTCTTCGGTATTGGCATAAATCTTCTTGCCATCTTTGCCAGTTACTTTGACAATTTCCTGGCCCTCAACGACGTTTTTCGCTGAGAAAGACAGTATTATCATCGTGACCAAACCTCTTACCCTATACTTCAATGGACTTTGGCCTCCTCAAACAGGCTATAAGTTTATAATAAATAAACAGATAATACAATAACTCTGGAATCAGATTAAATCAGATTACTTGGCCCAAACAAAGAAATGCTAGGTTTCCAAACATCCCTGAATATAGTATGGATATCGAGAATCTTACAAAAGTCTAAATCAGGCGGCCTTGACTTATTAATTCCTTCAAGGATGATGGCATTTTTGCTTATTTGCCTAATTTACAAGAGCTGAGGCCACATAGGCGCCTACCGCTTGGAGGGCTTGTGCCATTCTGCTTGGATCCTTGCCTCCTGCTTCGGCCATTTCCGGGCGACCACCGCCACTGCCACCTACAATAGACGATATCTCTTTAACTAATTTACCTGCATGGAGCTTGGGGTTTAGGTTGGAAGTTACTGTCGCCACGAGAGAAACTTTATCACTATTCGATGTGGCTAAGACCACAACTCCCTTTTCCAATTTTGATTTGAGTTCATCTGCCAAGTTTCTCAGAGAACTCTTGTCCAGATCATCGACAATACCAGTTAAGATCTTTACATCTTTAACGATAAGAGCAGATTCCAGGATTGCTTGGATCTTATTCTTAGCCAACCGATACTTGAGTTGCTCCAGTTCCTTCTCTAACCCCTTAATGCTTGATTGATACCTTTCCAGGATCATGGGTAACTCAGTCCGTTTACCTCGGGAAATTTCCTCAAGCTGGGAGACTAGTTGCTCGTCCTCCCTGAATCGATTCAACGCTCCAGGTCCCGTTATGGCTTCAATTCGTCTGACCCCGGCCGCGATCCCACCTTCGCCTATGATCTTGAACAAGCCAATGTCGCCAGTCCTGGACACATGAGTTCCACCACAAAGTTCCTTGCTGAAGTTGTCCACCGAAACCACTCGTACCCTATCTCCGTATTTCTCTCCAAACAATGCCATGGCACCTTCTGAAATAGCGGCATTAAGGTCTTTGATAGAAGTGGTTACCTGTGAATTTTTCATTACGATGGCATTGACCCTATCTTCAATCTCAGAAATTTCCTCCGGCCAGAGAGAAGTGTAGTGGGTGAAATCAAAGCGAAGACGATCAGGAGCGACCAAGGAACCGGCCTGTTTCACGTGAAATCCAATCAAATTTCGAAGTGAGGCATGCAACAAATGGGTTGCCGTATGGTTTTTGGCAATAGATAAGCGTCTTTCTAGATCCACTCTGGCTCGAACGAACTCTCCAACTCGTAGCGTGCCACGAATACATTTGGCTTCGTGCGCCGAATATCCAGGAATTGGAGCGTGAGTATTGTGCACAATGGCTTCCGAATTGTCTCCTTCTAAAAGCCCCGTATCCCCCACTTGTCCTCCAGTCTCTGCATAGAACGGAGTCTTATCTAGGAAAACGTCGCCGCTTTCTCCGGATCGAAGTAGCTCCACGCGTATGCCCCCCACAGCTATGCCAACAATTCTGGCGTCTTCGACTTGAAGGTCCGAATATCCAACGAAGATCGTCTTTTCTGGACCGGGAACCAGCGCGGACTTAGCTTGCTGTGCCGGCGTGTCTTTCCAACTGGCCTTGCCTCTCTCTCTTTGAGCTTCCAGTTTGGCATTGAAACCGGCTTCATCCAACTTTACATTAGTCTCCTCGGCAATCTCTTGTATGAGGTCGATCGGAAGCCCAAAAGTATCATAAAATTTGAAAATCATGTCCCCGGTAAGAACCCGCTCGGATTCGGGAAGCTTTTCGATGCGTGAGAGGCTTTCGGTCAATTGATCGATAGCAATTCGGATGGTTGAAGAAAATCGCTGCTCCTCGTTCTTAACCACTTTGGCCACGTACTCGCGCGTAGATACTAATTCCGGATAAGGGTCCTTCATAAGCTCCACGACGTGACTGGTCATCTTGTACAAGAAAGGATCTTCTATCCCTAGCAATCTCCCATGGCGAATGGCGCGCCGCAGAATTTTGCGGAGCACGTAGCCACGGCCGTCATTGGAAGGGATTACTCCGTCGCTGATCAGAAAAGCAGCCGCTCGGGAGTGGTCGGCAATGACACGCAGGGAAATATCGACAGAGGAATCGAGACCATAATCCCGCTGGGTAAATCTGTCTCAAAGTTACTGGTTTTACCTTGTAACACGGCTGTGATTCTTTCCAATCCCATGCCAGTGTCGATCGAAGGCCTGGGAAGCGGAGTCAACTTTCCCGAAGAGTCACAATCAAACTGCATGAAGACCAGGTTCCAAATCTCCACATAGCGTCCGCAATCGCATGGAAACTGGCACTCGACATGTCCCGACTCACTGGCTGCAGGGCCTTGGTCGAAGTGAATTTCCGAACAAGGGCCACACGGACCCGTGTCTCCCATGGCCCAGAAATTATCCTTTTCTCCCAGACGAAAAACTCGTTCGCTCGAGATTCCAACTTTCTGATTCCAGATTGCAAAGGCTTCCTCATCATCCTGGTAAATCGTTATCCAGAGCCTGTCTTGATCAATTCCATATTCTCGCGTTATCAGATTCCAAGCCAGGGGAATGGCTTCTGATTTGAAATAATCGCCAAAGGAAAAGTTTCCCAGCATCTCGAAGAAGGTATGATGCCGAGCCGTCTTTCCGACATTCTCCAAGTCATTGTGCTTGCCACCTGCCCGGACACATTTTTGAGAAGAAGCGGCGCGAACGTAATCCCTTTTTTCTCTTCCCAGGAAGACGTCCTTAAATTGATTCATACCTGCATTGGTAAACAGCAATGTTGGATCATTGGCAGGCACAAGAGACGAGCTTTTGACGATGCGATGCCCATGTTGCTGGAAGTATTCCAGAAAGAGTTGTCGGATTTGGTGCCCGGTCAAGTTAACCCCCTCAGGGTTCGGATTGGATTTGATTTTTGAATCGTCTCGTCAATTCACGGTGAATAGCTTCCTCCTGGAAGCCTCGCCGAACGAGGTAATTATAAAGCCTGCCCAGTTTTTTTGCATCCATTGGTAAGGACAGGGTCTTTAACTTTTTTCCCAGAGCGCTAACCAACTGTGCGGAATCGTCAGCCGGGGGATAAACTTCCTCCAGCACGTGGTCGATCAGTGCTGGGTCTAAACCTTTGGCTCTCAATTCACGTTCAATGCGAAAACGACTGTGGTGCTTTCGAGAGCGATTAGACTGCACGTAAAGTTCAACGTACCTTCTGTCGTCAATGTACCCGCAGGCGGTTAATCTTTGGATGATCGTATCAACCAGAGCTTTGTCGCCTGAAGCATTCAGAAGTTTTTTTCGAAGCTCGGAGGTGGGATAAGGCCTGAGGTCCAGTTTCTTGAGGGCAAAGGCAAATAATTCTTGGTCAGTAAAGCCTCGATTCGATTTGGGCTCACTGGTGGAGTCTTTCGAATTGGTTGATGGTTCTTTCCATCTCTTCTTTGGCCGCATCAGTAGAAGAACGAATGCCTTCGACACGAAGCTTGAATTCGTCTGGATTCGACGCTTGCTTCAGAGCTTCATCATAGGTGATGAGCTTTTCCGTGTAAAGACTGTAGATGGACTGATCGAAAGTCTGCATGCGGTACTGGGATGTACCGGTAGCAATCGCATCGCGAATCATTCTAGTCTTGTCCTGATTGATGATGCAATCGCGAACGAACTCGGTTGAGACCAAGACCTCTACAGCGGGAACTCGCCCCTGGCCATCGGCTTTTCGAATGAGCCGTATAGAGATAACAGCCTTCAGTACGCTGGCCAAATGCAAACGAATCTGGTTTTGCTGATGGGGAGGGAACACGGTAATGATCCGTTGAATAGTTTCGGTTGTATCCTGGGTATGAAGCGTACTTAGTACCAAGTGGCCTGTTTCAGCGGCTACCAAAGCGGTGTGGATGGTTTCAAGATCCCGCATTTCACCCACCAGGATCACGTCTGGATCCTGACGCAGTGCACTTCGCAAGGCCTCTCCAAAACTTTTGGTGTCGACATCTACCTCCCGTTGGCTGACAAACGAT
>QHZQ01000165.1:0-2013 GCA_003224725.1 Acidobacteriota bacterium
TGTAGTCGGCATGCCCCGGACAGTCCACATGCGCATAGTGCCGCTTCCCCGTCTCGTACTCCACGTGCGCCGTCGCGATCGTGATCCCCCGCTCCCGCTCCTCCGGCGCATTGTCGATCGAATCAAAACTCCGAAATTGCACCTTCGGATTGTGCTTCGCCAATACCTTCGTGATCGCCGCCGTCAGCGTCGTCTTCCCATGATCGATGTGCCCGATCGTCCCTACATTGACGTGCGGCTTGCTCCTGTCAAATTTCTCCTTCGCCATCGCTGTGCTTGTCCTTTCTGCAAGGTCTCGATCTCGAACCCTTATAAAAATCAAAGGGCCTCAAACTCTGCCATGAACTTTAGCTACAATTTCATCGCTGACCAGTTTTGGAGCCTGTTCGTATCGATGGAAATGCATTGAGTAAGTTGCTCGGCCTTGTGTCATGGATCGGAGGTCCGTCGAGTAACCAAACATTTCTGAAAGCGGAACCAGGGCTGTTATGACCTGGGACCCGGCTCTGGGTTCGGAAGTCTCGATACGGCCACGCCTGGAACGCAAGTCTCCCATGACCGATCCCATGAATTCTTCAGGCACTACGGCCTCTACTTTCATGATGGGCTCAAGCAACACAGGACTGGCTTTCGCAGCCGCTTCCTTGAAGGCCATGGAGGCGGCGATTTTGAAAGCTATCTCAGAGGAATCCACCTCATGATAGGATCCGTCGTAAAGCGTGACCTTCACATCCTGGACTTCATAGCCGGCCAGCACTCCGGTCTCCAAAGCCTCGACGATACCCTTTTCCACTGGAGCGATATATTCCTTGGGAACAGCACCCCCCACGACCTTATTAATAAATTCAAATCCCTTGCCCGGCTCATTCGGCTCCAGGATTATTTTCACGTGACCATATTGCCCACGGCCGCCTGTCTGCCGGATAAACCTGCCTTCGGCCTCAGCTCTTTTCCGGATCGTCTCCCGATAGGCCACCTGCGGCTTTCCCACATTAGCGCTCACGCCAAATTCCCGAAACATACGATCCACCAAGATTTCCAGATGTAATTCTCCCATCCCGGAAATAATAGTCTGGGCTGTGTCCGGATCAGTCGCCACTTTAAAGGTGGGGTCTTCCTGAGCCAACTTGCCGAGAGCAATTCCCAACTTCTCCTGATCACTCTTGGTCTTAGGCTCGATAGCTACCGAGATTACCGGCACCGGGAAATCCATGGATTCCAAAACAATCGGAGCCTCCTCCAGGCAGATCGTATCTCCTGTCGTCACGTTCCTTAACCCGACAGCCGCCGCGATATCGCCGGCGTAAACTTCCTTAATCTCTTCTCGCTTATTGGCATGCATCTTGAGCAGCCGCCCAACCCGTTCGCGAGAGTCCTTGGCGGAATTGTAGACGTAAGATCCCGACTTCATCATCCCTGAGTAAACCCGGAAAAAGGCGAGCTGCCCGACGAAGGCATCCGTCATGATCTTGAAGATCAGTGCCGCAAAGGGCTCGTTATCGTCGGCCCTTCGCACCACCTCTTCACTCCCGTCTTGGGTGGTTCCGACGACTGGCGGCAGATCAATCGGAGAGGGAAGATAATCAACAACAGCGTCCAGCAACGGCTGGATACCTTTATTCTTAAAGGCGGACCCGCACAAAACCGGGGTAAGCTTCAAATTGAGGGTGGTCTTTCTAAGACCTGCTTTGAGTTCATCGACCGATATCGATTGTCCATTGAAATACTTTTCCAGCAGGGTCTCATCATTTTCACAGATGACCTCAAGCATCTTCTCTCGAAACGATTTGGCTTCATCCAAAAATTCAGGCGGAATGTCGATTAACTCATAGGCTGCGCCCAAGGTCTCATCGCGATAGACGACGGCCTTCATCGACATCAAGTCAATAATTCCCGAAAAAGTATCCTCTTTCCCTAAAGGAAGCTGGACGGGAACAGGATTCGCCTTCAAGCGATTCTTCACCATCTCAACACATCGATAAAAATCCGCCCCAGTCCGGTCCATCTTATTCA
>QHZQ01000165.1:2084-13218 GCA_003224725.1 Acidobacteriota bacterium
ACTCTCAGACTGCGTTCCACTTCCGCCGTGAAATCGACGTGACCCGGGGTATCAATAAGATTGATACGGAAATCATTCCAAAAGCACGTAGTGGCTGCCGAGGTAATGGTAATGCCGCGCTCCTGTTCCTGCTCCATCCAGTCCATGGTGGCTGTCCCATCGTGGACCTCCCCCAGCTTATGGGTAATGCCCGTGTAATAAAGAATCCGCTCGGTGGCCGTAGTTTTGCCAGCGTCGATGTGAGCCATGATTCCAATATTTCTGGTTTGTTTTAAAGGGACCTGACGAGGCATAAGAATTACCAGCGGTAATGGGCGAACGCTTTATTGGCCTCCGCCATTTTGTGGACATCTTCACGCTTTTTAATGGCTGCTCCCCGATTGTTTGCGGCGTCCAGTAATTCGGCGGCCAGTTTTTCTTCCATGGACGTTTCTTTGCGGGCTCGCGAATAGCTAATGAGCCACCGAATGCTCAGAGAAATTCTCCGATTCGGGTTGACCTCAACCGGCACCTGGTAATTAGCCCCGCCCACGCGACGGGTTTTAACTTCTAAGACGGGCTTTACATTTTCCACGGCCTTCTTGAACACTTTCAGAGGATCATCGCCTGTTTTTTGCTGGATAATCTTGAAGGCATGATAAACAACACCCTCTGCCGTGCTTTTCTTGCCATCCCACATGGCGCAATTTACAAATTTCGAAACGAGGGTACTATTGTAAAGTGGATCGGGCAAAACCTCCCGCCTGGTAATGTTTCCCTTTCTCGGCATGACTTCAACTCCTGAGTAAGCCTTGGAACTGCTCAGCGCTTACAGCATCGGACACTGATTCGTGTTTGGAAGTTGACTATTTGGGGCGTTTCGCCCCGTATTTGGATCGGCTTTGCTTCCGATTTTGAACACCCACCGAATCCAGGGTTCCGCGAACAACATGGTATCGAACGCCAGGTAGATCTTTCACACGTCCCCCTCGGATCAGAACGATGGAATGCTCCTGCAAATTATGACCTATTCCGGGAATGTAGGTGGTCACTTCAATGCTATTGGTTAATCGAACGCGAGCCACTTTTCTTAGAGCCGAGTTAGGTTTCTTGGGTGTGGAGGTATAGACGCGCACACAAACCCCTCGTTTTTGTGGACAGTTCTGGAGCGCAGGACTGCTGGTTTTATATCTGGGCTTATTTCGACCCAACCTGACTAATTGATTAAACGTTGGCAAGGCTCAATATCCTCAGAATGAAAGCGATTATCCTCATCATTGCAGTGTCAAACTCCGTAAAGCGAAAAAACCCATAGAAATTAGCAAAAATCCGAAGAAAATGTCAATTGAAAAAAATTGAGTGAAGCTCAAACCGACGCTTGAGTTAGACGGTCAGAATCTCTTCATGCTTTTTCTTGGCTAACTCCTCCACCTTAGCCACAAATTGATCAGTGAGCTTCTGGATGTCATCCAATCTATCTTTCTCCTCGTCCTCAGAGATTTTCTTGTCCTTCAGCATCTTCTTGAGAACTTCGTTTTCATCACGACGGATGTTACGAATTGCAGTTCTGTGATCCTCCAGGACTTTGCCCACATGTTTTGCCAACTGCTTGCGACGCTCTTCTGTTAATGGCGGAATGGGAATCCGAATGATCTTTCCGTCATTGGCAGGATTTAAGCCGAGATCTGAAGAACGGATGGCCTTTTCAATGGCGACTAGCAAAGAAGCATCCCAGGGTTGAGCGGTGATCAAAGTCGGTTCCGGCACAGCCAGCGTGGCGACCTGATTTAAGGGCGTGGGCGTCCCGTAATATTCCACGGTGATGTGGTCCAGCAGAGAGATCGAGGCTCGACCCGTTCTAACCCCCGCCAACTCTCTGCGGAGGTCTTCGACTACTTTTTCCATTCTACCTTTGGCTTTGTGGACAACATCTTTGATCATAACTATTACACCTTAACGACCGTCCCAATCTTCTCTCCCAGAACTACGCGTTGGATATTTCCCGTCTGCAATAAGTTAAAGACAATAATGGGCAACCGGTTGTCCATGCATAAGGAGATAGCAGTTGTATCCATCACCTGAAGCCCTTTGCGAATGACATCGATGTACCTAATTTCAGCAAACATGGTTGCCGTCTTCACCTTGACTGGATCGGCGTCATAAATCCCGTCCACTTTGGTTGCCTTTAGAATGACTTCAGCCTTAACCTCCATGGCGCGGAGGGCTGCCGCTGTATCGGTCGAAAAATAGGGATTGCCTGTACCCGCAGCGAATATCACCACGCGCCTCTTCTCTAAATGACGGATGGCTCTTCTGCGGATAAAAGGCTCGGCAACTTCTCGCATTTCAATGGCTGAAACAACCCGGGTGTAAACGCCCATTTTTTCCAAGGCGTCCTGCAAGGCGATCGCATTGATAACGGTTGCCAACATCCCCATTAAATCGCCTGAAACGCGTTCCATGCCCTGAGCGGTGGCGGATAGCCCGCGAAAGATGTTACCGCCTCCAATGACGATGGCAACTTCAACTCCCAGTTCATGAACCTCTTTGACCTCTTCGGCAATCTTACCTGCCATGAGAGCGTCCACACCAAAGCCCTGATTTCCCATCAGAGCTTCTCCGCTCAGCTTAAGCAAGATTCGTTTATATACAGGGGATGGCATGGAGGCACGCTGTCGGCTGGGTTTAAAGTCCGAGCCGCTATTTTATTTGTTTCATTTGCGCCGCGACTTCGCCTGGGAAATCCTCACTTCTCTTTTGCAATCCTTCTCCCACCTTGAATCGGACAAATCTCCTCAGATTTATGTTCTCTTTGGTTCTAACGACCTTTTCAGAAATCAGTTGACCTACCGTAATATTTTCCTCTCTGACAAAGGGCTGTTCATAGACACAACACTCCGAATAAAATTTCGCAAGCTGTCCTTCAACAATCCTTTCAACGACACTGGGCGGCTTGCCCGCAGCTATCGCCTTGGCGCGGTAGATTTCTTTTTCCTGCTCCAAAACTTCAACAGGAACGTCTTCTTTTCGAATATACTTAGGATCCAAAGCCGCGATGTGCATAGCAATATCCCTCGCTATCTCCTGAAACTCTGGCGTCTTGGCGACAAAATCAGTTTCGCAGTTCAGTTCCACCAAAACGCCAATCTTTCCGCCGGGATGAATATAAGATACGACCAACCCTTCGCTGGCAACGCGAGTCGCTTTCTTAGCAGCCGCAGCCAGCCCTTTCTTCCTCAAGATGATTCGAGCCTTTTCAAAATCACCTTCCGCCTCTTGAAGGGCGACCTTGCACTCCATCATGCCCGCGCCAGTCGAATCTCGTAATTCTTTTACCTGTTGCGCTGAGATTGACATCCCAAACTCCTTCATTTTGAATGGAACCTTAAGTCAGGCGATAAATCAAGAGGATCTACCGTCCAATACTTACCCGCCTCCCCGAGCTTTCTGCTGCGCAGAAAAACGCACCTTTGTAACTGATGAGCTATAACAGGGAATTAATTAACTCTGGAGTAAGACGCGGGTATAGCGAAGAAAACCTTGCGGGATTAACTAGACGCTGTCGGCAGAACGCCAGTGTCCGTTTTGGGAGCTCTCATGTCCTTGGAACGGTCTTTCGCATCAATGTCCCCTTCAGCCCCACCTTTAGCTTTGCTACCGCTTTCCGAGGAAGGGCTCGCCTCATCACCCGAGCCATTTCCTCCCACCGGAGCCATCTCGGAGGAAGACGATGTGACAGGAGTCGCTTCCGGCGGGCTCGGCATCTCAGCTTCAGCCTTATCCTTTAAAACCGCCGCTCCCTCTACCACAGCATCCGCAATTTTAGAAACAAACAACTTGATCGCCCTCAAGGCATCATCATTGCCGGGTATCACATAATCAATGTCGTCTGGGTCGCAGTTTGTATCAACAATGGCTACGACCGGAATACCCAAACGATTGGCCTCCTTGACGGCGATCTCTTCCTTTTTCGAATCGATAATGAAAACCACTTTGGGAAGGGTTTTCATCTCCTTGATACCGGCCAGATTCTTTTCCAATCCTTTGCGCTCGCGCTCTAAGCGCGCCACTTCTTTCTTCGAAAGGAGACCATAGCGCCCGTCGGTTGACATTTCCTCCAGCTCTCGCAATCGCTGTATGGACTTCTGAATCGTGGTAAAGTTTGTGAGCAGTCCGCCGAGCCAGCGCTGATTCACAAAATACATACCACAACGCTGTGCCTCTTCAGAGATCGACTCTTGAGCCTGCCTCTTAGTTCCCACGAACAATACGGAACCGCCTTGAGCTACGGATTCGGTAACAAATCGAGTGGCTTCCTTAAACATACGAAGCGTCTTTTGCAAATCGATAATGTAGATCCCGTTTCTTTCTCCAAAAATGTACTCCTTCATTTTTGGATTCCATCGCTTTGTCTGGTGCCCAAAATGAACACCAGCTTCAAGAAGCTCTTTCATTGAAACAGATGCCAAACAACCCTCCTACCATTAAAATGTAATTGGCTGAATGCCTCGACGCAGCCGACTCAATTATCTTTTCGAAAACTGAAAACGCTTGCGGGCACCTTTCTGCCCGTATTTTTTTCTTTCCTTGATTCTTGAGTCCCTGGTCAGAAATCCGCCCTTCTTCAACTTTCTCCGGAGCTCGAGGTTAAATTCGGTAAGGGCCCGGGAAATTCCCAAACGAACGGCTCCCGCCTGACCTGAAGGTCCCCCACCTGCAACGTTCACGATCACATCAAACTTATCACTGGTCTCGGTGAGCAAAAAAGGCTGTTTAATGATGGTGCGGAGAGTTTCGTTCTTAAAGTATCCTTCAAGATTCCTGCTATTGACAAGAAAGTCTCCTTTTCCAGGCCTTAAATAGACACGAGCCGTAGAAGATTTTCGTCGTCCTGTTCCATAATATTGGACCACTGCAGTTGCCACCGTTCTTCTCCAAGAAGGTTATTGAATACTACCCAGAAATCTCGGGCTTCTGAGCCGCATGAGGGTGTTCTGGTCCTGTATATACCCTAAGTTTTTTGACCATCGCTCTTCCTAACTTGTTTTTGGGCAGCATTCCCTTAATGGCTTCTTCGACCATTCGGTCTGCTCGCTTGGCTTTAAATTCCTTGGCCACCATGGACTTGAGTCCCCCGGGAAACCCGCTATGCCTATGATAAACTTTTTGTTCCAGCTTTTTACCGGTCAGTTTTATCTTCTCAGCATTAATCACGATGACGTGATCCCCCATGTCCATAAAGGGAATCCAGGTAGGCTTCAATTTGCCACTGAGAAGATTAGCCACATGGGAAGCTAGCCTCCCCAAGATCTGATCCTGCGCGTCCACCACAAGCCACTTCCGGGTTATTTCGCTTTTTTTGGGGAAATACGTCGCCATCTGCTACCTCACCACGGAGCCACGGCCCTCAAATCACAAAGCCCCAAACCTAATCTATCCATTAATCTTTGTCAAGAAAAACATTTGCCAGGGGTTTGACATACGACCGGTTGTGATAAAAATTTGGGCAAGAACAAAGGGCTTCGAATGAATGGTGATGGGGCGATGCTATCAGAAAACCTTCTCGGCAGGCTCAGTAAGGATTGAACGCAAAGCCCAGCGTAGTTCCTTAGAAATCTTGGTGATTTTCATTCCATCGCTCACCATCGTTTGACAGGACAGCGCGTTCTTTTTTTCTCCAGATTTCACCTCATAAGCGATCATACAAGTCTTGCACTCCTGGTTCCAACAAAATCGACCGCAGCTTACATCCTCCAGACAAATGTACTGAAAGCAGCGCAGTAATATATTATTGTCTGGCACCTGATGAGACTGATCCTGGATCTGAATTTCAATGAGGCGGCTGTAAGGTTGGAATAATTCGTCCTGCATTTTAGGGAAACTACCGTTTTGAATTCATGCATTCCTTCGGTCTGGAACCATACCTTGCTAGAGCCTTATCGACCCAATCAGCCCGTTGCCTTAGTTGCGATGAAGTATTCCGATGGTCCGGATTGGCTCGTCTCCATTAGCCCCGTGCTTCAGCGCGGCGTGGCTGGCCACCGCAATTTTTCTTGATCCCCGCCCGCAGCCGATGGGCGGGGCGGGGACGAAGAAAGAAACGCCACGAGAAAACGCCTTTATGCTTTCCGCGCACTGAAGCACGGGGCTAATGAACAGCCAGCGAATCCTCGAAGATCATCTGACAATGCAGTGCTGCCAATACGTCACTGTATTTTTGAAACGATGTCCTTAGGAAGAGTCTAAAAGAGGACGTCAGAGCCGAGGCTTGGGAATGAGCTTTTCCGTAACCGAAAAATCGATGCGTTTCCGGAAACGATCTATCCGGTCAACACATACTTTCAGCCGATCGCCAAGACGGAACGTTTTGCCCGATCTTCGCCCCAACAGGCAGACCGGACGATCCCTGAACCAATAGTCATCATCAACCAGAGTGCTGATTTTCACAAATCCCTCTATGAAGAGATCCAATAATTCCACGAACATACCTTCTTTGGTGATATGGATCACAATACCTTCAAATTCATCTCCCAACTTGTCTGCCATAAATTCGAGCTTTTTCAAGTCGATCAATTCGCGCTCGGCCTCGTCCGCCCGGCGTTCGGTTTCACTGGAGTGACTGGCGATGCTCTCTAACAACTCTGGACTGTACAGAGCAGGTTCTTCGGCAAGGGTTTCCGCAGAAGCAGGTCCCAGTTTCTTGCGCCCAGAATCTCTTTTCGCCTTTCGAGGTTCGATCTTTTCTGAATCCTGAGCCTGCCCGCGGAATGAAAAGACTAGCTTTCCTTGGGTTCCATGGAATGGCTCGCTTCCAGGAGCTTGGGGTTCATCCGAACTTAAATGAGCTTTGAGAATACGATGGACCATCAAATCCGGATAGCGCCGAATGGGGGAGGTAAAATGCGTGTAACAATTCGAGCCCAAACCGAAGTGACCTTTGTTCTGGGGAGAATAGCAGGCTTGTTTGAGCGAACGCAACATCAAGTAGGAGAGAATGCGCTCTTCGGGTTTGCCGGCGATTTGGTCCAGGAGTCTCTGATAATCGCGGGAAGAGATTTTGAGGTTAATTTCTGGCAGTTCCCGTCGATCGGGTCGGTTTGACCGGCCATGATGCCTCCGGCGCTGCGATCGATCCTTAAAGCGGGTGACTACCTGTGTGTTTTTCTCTGCAAACCCTGCTCCCAAATGATAGCCGAAGCTCAAGGCAATTTCGTTGAATTCGAACACCTTGACCGGATCCGGAGTCTCGTGAATGCGATAAAGACAAGGGATCTTCCTCTGAAAAAGATGGCGGGCCACCGTTTCGTTGGCAGCCAGCATAAACTCTTCAATGATGCGATGGGCGATATTGCGCTCGGATTTGACAATGCCAACCATGCCACCAAACTCATCGAAGGCAATGACCGGCTCAGGTAGATCAAAGTCTATGGAGCCAAGCTTGCGACGCTTTTCATTGAGCAGTAGTGCCAGATCGCGCATTTGTTCGAAAAGAGAGACCAGGGGTTGATAGCGGGTGCATTCCGCCGGATCTTGATCCACCAGAATTTTCCCGACAGAAGTGTAGGTCATCCGTTCCCGGCTCCGAATGAGTCCCTCATGAAACGAGTAACGACAAACATTTCCACCACTATCAATCTCCATTAAAGCTGAAAGTGTGAGCCGATCGACTTGAGGTTTCAGGCTGCACAGACCGTTGGAGAGTTCTTCTGGCAGCATAGGAATGGCCCGATCGGGGAAATAGACAGAAGTTCCCCGCCTGAGA
Organism: Acidobacteriota bacterium; assembly: GCA_003224725.1. GTDB lineage: Bacteria > Acidobacteriota > Terriglobia > Versatilivoradales > Versatilivoraceae > QHZQ01. The sequence continues at coordinate 9,826 of QHZQ01000165.1, forward strand.
GCTTCGCCATCCAGCGGCGTATCCTTTTTCACGTAGTGAGCCACATCGGCAATGTGCACACCCAAAAGAAAATTCCCGCTTTCCAATTTCTCAACATGGACGGCGTCGTCAAAATCTTTGGCAGTTTCACCATCAATAGTCACAATGGGCAATGAGCTGAAATCCATGCGGCCTCCAGTTTCGGAGCTACCGAGTTCCTGGCTGAAGTTTTCAACCTGTCGCAGAACCGCCGGCGGAAAATCGACTGGGATCTGGTGCTTACGGATGATGATTTCCACATCCAGGCCGAAATCACCTCGAAAGCCCAGGACTTCCACCACTCTACCACGCAGGTTTTTGGAGCCTTTGGGAAATTGTGTGATCTCTACGTTGACAATGGAGTCAGGCGGGGCATCCATGTCATCACCCTCGCGAATCACAATCTCCTGGCCGATCTTGGTGTCATAAGGGACCACGACGTGGTAAGGCTCTCCTCTCTTGAATTGCCCAACGATCGTGAGATTCTTGCGCTGCAAAACCTTTAATATTTTGCCTTCGGCACGATTCCCATTCTTGACCTTCTCGACGCTCGCCAAGACGGTGTCGCCCTGCATGGCGTCTCCGATGAAGCGGGCAGGAATGAATACGTCGCCTTCCAGACCGTTCTGCTCTCTCTCTGGAACGACGAAACCATAACCATCTCGGTGAGCCGACAATTTCCCCACGATCACCGACTTTTGTTCGGGCAGGGTGTATCGATTCCCTTTCAGTTTGATCAGCGTTCCTTCCTTCACCATCTCATGTAGCAGATGCCGGATTTCATGCCGCTGGTCGGAGTCGATTTCTAATTCGCGGATGAGTTGTCTGAAGCTGATCAATTGTGCCGGCGCTGCCTTTAGCCGGGCCATAACTTTTTCTTCAATCGATTCCATTGTTTCTTGCTACCTTCCCTTACAGGATCCTGTCAAAGTCCCATAACTCGCTGCGTTGGGGACACAGCCCTTGCTGACACGCGGGCTACTGGCTTGAGCCTCGGCTCGTTGAGTAGCCCAACCGTGAGGGAGGGCGGGGGCTTTGACGGGGCCCTGCCTTCCCTTATGAACAAAAGCGATTGGAATGATAACATGTAATCCTTGGGATATAATACCGGCTGTTGACCGTGCGTCTAGCGAAGTTCCTTTCGCGAAATGAGGGTCGAATGAGCACTTTTGGTTATCGTGATCTTCTGAAAAAGAACCGAGATTTTCGTTCTCTCTGGATCGGGCAGATCATCAGCGAACTGGGAGATTGGTTTAATAACATCGCGGTTCTGGCCCTTGCTATGCACTTGACCGGCTCAGGATTGGTCGTGACGGCGATTTTGCTTTCACGCACCGTGCCCATTGTGATCTTCGGGCCGCTGGCGGGAGTGATTACGGATCGCTTCAGCCGCCGCACTGTTTTGCTGGGTGCGGATTACAGCCGGGCCATCCTGGCACTGGGGTTCCTCCTGGTCAATTCCCGAGAACGGATGTGGATGGCTTATCTCTTTAGCTGCCTCCTGACTGCCATCTCCATTTTTTTCACCACGGCCAAAGCCTCTGCAATCCCCGAGATTTCGTCTTCGGCTCAGCTCATGCCTGCCAACGCCCTGACTGGCTCCACCACAGCCATCATGCAAACGCTGGGAGGAGCACTGGGAGGGGTTGCTACCCAGATCTTAGGGTATCAGACGGCCTTCGTGATCAATGCTCTTTCCTTTGTAGCTTCTGCATTCCTGATCTATCAAATCCAATTCCGAAACCAGGTCTTTGCCTCCAAGGCGGGAATGGGCACTAGCAGTCTTTTGTTTATCCATGATCTTCGAGAGGGCATGGCGTTTGTCCGTGGCCACCCTATTGTTCTGGGTCTGCTTCTCATAGGGGTGGGTTGGGCTACCGGCGGAGGGGCAGCTCAAATTCTTTTCAGCATCTTTGCTATCGACGTTTATCATGCCGGAGACCAGGGCATTGGCATACTCTACTCTGCGGCTGGATTGGGTATCGTCACCGGCGCAACCCTGGCCAACTGGTACTTTCGCAACAAGTCATTTGCCGTAACTAAATGGGTGATCGGAATTAGCATGGTCTTGACCGGCGTGTTTTACAGTGTCTTCAGCTTCACCCGATTGATTTGGACTGGCTTCCTGTGGATCGCCTTGAGCCGGGTCGTTATGGGGATCAATCATATTATTGGGACCACCTTGTTGATGAACATAGTCCCCTCACAGTTTCGTGGCCGAACCTTTTCCACTAAGGAAACCGTCGTCATTTTCACTATGGTTGTTTCTATGCTGTTGGCCGGGGTGGGTCAGCACTATATGGGACCGCGCAGCATCGGGCTGATTGCTGGCCTGTTGACCTTACTGACGGGTGTTATCTGGTTAGTCGCCAACCTGGCGGGTGCTTACAAAGAGATTAAAGAGGAATCTTTGGAACAAGCGCTAGTCAGTGAAACGAGCGTATCGCAATGAAAGAGCAAGGATCGAGAAGGGAGGATCGAGAAGGGCAGACGCTTCCATTCTCGATCTTCTATCCTCGATCCTCGATAGCAGAGAATCATGGCCCGAATTGATATTAACTGCGATCTGGGTGAGAGTTTTGGAATTTATAAGTTGGGATTGGATGAACAGATCTACCCACTCATCACTTCGGCCAATATCGCTTGCGGATTTCATGCGGGCGATCCTCAGGTCATGCGAGCCTCAGTCTCCATGGCTGTCCAACACCACGTGGCGATTGGGGCGCACCCCGGCACCCCCGACCTGATCGGCTTTGGCCGGCGCCGGATGGAGCTTTCAGCCGAAGAACTGGAAAACGCCTTGATCTACCAAATGGGCGCCCTGCAAGCTTTCGCCAGGGCCTATAGTTCTCGACTGAGCCATGTCAAGCCTCACGGTTGGCTCTACAATGCCGCTGCCCAAGATCTAGATCTGGCGTTAACCGTGGCGCGTGCCGTCCGGGCAGTGTCTACGGAGTTAGTGCTTTTCGGGCTATCAGGGTCTCAATTGGTTGAGGCGGCAAAACAGATAGGCTTACCCTATGCCGCGGAGGCCTTCCTCGATCGGACTTACCAACGCGACGGTACTTTGACCAGCCGTTCATCCAACCAGGCTCTCATTACAGATCCGGAAAAGGCAGCCCGGCAAGCCCTGGATCTAGTCTTGAAAGGAAGAACTCTGGCGCTGGATGGGTCTGAAGTCATGATTCATGCTGACACCTTGTGCGTTCACGGCGACAATCCAAATGCTGTCGCCCTGTTGACCCAAGTAAGAAATAAACTGCGGGAAGTCGGCGTGGAAATTCTGCCATTGGGAGCAAAGTCATGAGCATTAAGGCGCGTTTCCCCTTGCCCGAGCCTGGGGGTTATGGTAGAAATGCCTAGCTGAGCGGAAGT
>QHZQ01000527.1 GCA_003224725.1 Acidobacteriota bacterium
TGGGAGGACTCATCCGCTTTAAAACGCAGGTAGAGCTTTCTCTCCCGGTCTGCCATCTCTGAATTTCCCAATCCCTGATAGCAGAGCATCAAATTGTAATGGGCCTGCAAATCTTCAGGATCCACTTTCAGGGATTCGTGGAACTCTTGGATGGCCTCAGAATATTGGCGTTTTAAGAAGAGGATCCGTCCTGCCTGATTTCTGACCACACGATCGCGAGGGTATTTCGAGAGAGCCTTGCGCAAGTGCTCCAAGGCTTCATCGTATTTCCCCTGAGTTTTGAGCGTCAGAGCATAAAAGTAATGAGTCTTGGCCAGTTGTCCGTCGAGATCCAGGGCCTTCTTCAAAACCTCCTGGGCGCCGGCGGTGTTGCCTTCCTGAACGCGGACTCGTCCCACATTGACCCAACCGTCGGCATAACTAGGGTCGATTTCTGTCACTTTGAGAAACGCGGCCTCTGCAGATTTGAGATCGCCTTGCAGGAACAGTCCGATGCCATAGTCGTTCCAACGCAAGAGATCCGGTTTTTCAAACTTGGATTCCATTGTGGGCAAGGCAGCTCTCTTATCGATAACCCTCAGTTCTTTTTCATCTTGCGCCATGTTGACGATCGGGACATCCGGGATTGCCTTGAGCTTGCCTGACACCTGCGACAGGTCACCCTGAAAAGTCCATCGGCCGTCGTCATATCCTTTGTCCAGGCCGAAGGCAACTTGAAGAGGGTCGCGAATCCCCGCAAAAGCCCATTGAGTATTCCACCAGGCAAATTTGCGGTAATTCAGCTTGGCTTTGAGGGCGATCCGGTCCCCGGTGTTTTCCGGAATGTTTAAGCGGAAATGAGCCGTGTCCGCCGCTCCAGGCGGAATGAGCCGCACATAAAGTAAAGAGCGGGCCGCCCAGGCATTGCGCTTGTTGATAAGGTTGCCATGCTCGTCCAGCAAGTAGGAGCGATACATATGAGCGCCTTCTTCAACGGCACCTTTGCCATTGTCCTGGACTTTGCCGCTCCAGAAGAGGACCTGGCCCTTGTCATCCACAGCTTGCAGTTCCAGCCAGACATCAAAAGCATCTACCGTCCCGCCTGGAAAAAAGTGCCCCACCGTGCGAGTCCGTACCACCACATCCACGCGCACAGAGTCGCCACGGCGAACCGTCGCTTCAACCTTTTCCAAAGGCGCAATCATTTCCTGTGGGGCCGCTGTCTCAATACCACGAGCCCCGAAGGATTCCGATTCTTCACCAATGGCAAAAGAGCTGGAGAGCTGCAAGCTCTCTCCGGCTTTGGGCGAATTAGGCTCGGCGGAGAGCCCAGGCTTTTGCGCTGGACTCAGGGCGAAGATATCCACGCTGACATGCTTGTTCTTCAGAAACTCCAGGATGGTTTTCAGTTGTTTCTCGTCCTGGTTGGCCGTGGGAACGGCCGTGTTAGCCGCCGGGAAACGGTGCGAGTGAACCTTGCCATTGATATTTCCAAAGTCGTGGGAGTCAACCAGCGGCATATGGCAATCGGCGCACTTCTGGGATTGCTTGGGATAATAAAACGAGCGGGCTCCCTGGCCCGAAACGCCGCTGGCTTGCCAGTTGTCATAATCGTTGAAGCCACGCAACCAGCGATAGTTGTTGACTGGAACATCCAGGTGCACTTTATGACAGGAAGAGCACATCTCGGCCGTGTTCTGACGATGAAAGGGTTTCATGAAGACTTTCTTGTGAGGTTCAGGATCCACCTTGACCAAGAAGTCGTGAGTCCATTGGAGAATCTTGTTATTGCTGGTGGCGAGGTCGTGAAGCGGAGGATACTCGATCACAAATCCGCCATTACCCATGCTGTCTTTCACTCTCACAATGGAGTGGCAGGAAGTGCAGGCCAGACCAGCCTGAGCCTCCATTGGCTCTTTAATGGGCGTATCAAATCTGCCATTGAAGAAGACAGCGTGATCGTGGCAGCCGGCGCACCACTTGGAGGGTTGGACCCCAGCCACATCCTGCATGTACTCGATGGATTTTCGATACCATTGATTATTGAACGAAGAAAAATGGTGCATGGAAGAGTTCCACTGCTCGTAGATGTCAGGATGGCAACGCTTGCACGTCTCAGAAGTCATGAAAAAGTTGGAAGGAATGGTCTTCCCGGATGTGGTGGTGGCGGAAGAAGGAAAGAAAGGGCTGTTGGGTCCGTCACCTTCTTCATACATCGAGGTAGGAGCGCTGATGGGATTGCGAATCCGATCCCATTCGGAGGGAACATAATGGCGATAGATTCCCACTCCCAAGGGAAAGAGCAGCAGCGCGGGCAAGGTCAGAGCATAACCCTTCCAGGCCAGACGAAGCGTTTGAGAGGAGCGTTGCTTCATTTGCGCTCTGAGAGCCAGACCCAGAACGAAGACCGAAAGCAAGGCCAGAGCGATATGCAAGTGTAAGATCCAGCGGTAGGGTCGCAGTCCCCCCAAAATCATCAACGCGAATCCGGGCACTGCGCTAAGCAGAAAGAACAAAAAACCCCAACGGAGCCAGCCAGCCAGGATCGCAAAATTCCTGGATAGATAGCGAACAGCCACCGCGGCCAACAAGGTGCCCAACCCCATATGAAGTACCAGGTTGCTCATGTAGAAAAGGGTTGGATCAGCCAATGGCCAGAGATAAGCGGAGTTTAAGAGAAGCAATAGGAAGGCAAAGATATAAATTTTCGGGGGCTTCATAGTAACAAATGGCAGGACCTAAAATTTCAATTGGGACCGTCGAAATGTAGCAAGAGAGCCAGTTCCAATTGTCACAGTAATGTAAAAAAGCATTCAGCATTCAGCTGTCAGCCGTCAGCCGCTGGCGGAAATGGCAATGGGTCAGTTCGTTCATTGTTGAGCTGGTGGGCCGTGTCTGAAATAGCTTGCCAATGCGTTGCGCCCCTCACCCCGAAGGGCGAGGGAAGAGAGAAAACTCCCTTAGAAGGAAAATGACCTCAATATTTGAGCGACCATATTTCTGCTCATTCAATAGTTAGGCGCAATCCACAAGATGACACTTGACGATAATATCGCGCAGCGTTACTATCGTCGTCTGCATGCTCAAGAGCTTTCGTTCCAGCGAGACTGAGAAGATTTTCCTGCGCCAGTTCACGCCTCGTTTTCCCGCCAACCTCACACGCTCCGCACAACGGAAGCTTGCATTGCTAGAGGCCGCGGAAAAGCTCAACGATCTTCGAGTTCCCCCAGGGAATCATCTGGAGAAGCTTTCTGGAGACCGCAAAGGGCAGCACAGCATTCGTATCAGCGACCGATGGCGAATCTGTTTTCGCTGGAGCGAAGGAGACGCTTATGACGTGGAGATTGTGGATTATCATTGAAGGGGTTACAGTGCATGGCTAAAAAGAAGACCGATCCGATTCATCCGGGGGAGATCCTGTTGGAAGAATTTCTCAGGCCGATGGAAATCAGCCAGTATCAGTTGGCAAAGGACATTAGTGTGCCGGCACGGCGAATCAACGAAATTGTTCATGGGCAACGTTCGGTCAGCGCCGACACAGCCCTTAGACTGTCGCGATATTTCGGACTGTCGGAGCGCTTTTGGCTGAACCTTCAGGCCCGTTACGATCTCGAGATCGAAAAGGACAAACTGGAGGGGCGGATCGAAGACGAAGTCAAGGTTTTCAGGAACCGTTCCTCGGTTCAGCCACCACGCGCCTAACAACGGGTTCCAGCCGACCGTTGAGATGCGCGGCTGAACGCAAATCATTAGGCAGCGAGACGTTTCAGGCAACGATGCCCGGCCTGCAGCTCGCGTCTTTCTGGGAGGGTAAACCGTTCACAGTTATTAACTTGACAATTTCTAAGGTCGTACACGATAGTGGGGCGAGTGGTTAGAAGGAAAATGACCTCAATATTTGAGCGACCAGATTTCTGCTCACTCAATAGTTTTGATGATTCTTCGAGCTTCCAGCCGCCAAGCTGGTCTCAGATGATCGGGAGGGATAGATGAGCACAGACGCAGGCATCGTGTGTTCGATCGCGCCCTGGTTGTCGGTTCGGAACGGCGCGCGAGCGGTCGAGTTCTACAAGTCGGCATTCGGGGCGATCGAGGTCTACCGTGTGGAGGATCCCGCCGGTGCGGTGGTGTCTCGGCTGTCCATTGATGGTGCGGAGTTTTGGCTGAGTGGCGATTCCCCTGAGCACGGCAACTTCAATCCAGAGTCTCTGGGCGGTGGTTCTGTTCGGATGATCTTGACCGTACCGGATCCGGAGGCGATGTTCGCGAAAGCAGTTGCGGCAGGTGCCCGAGAGGTCTTCGCGGTGGAGGAAGCGTATGGGTGGCGCTTGGGCCGCGTGGTCGATCCATTCGGCCATCACTGGGAGATCGGCCGTCCGCTTGCGTCGTAGATCACTGCCTCTCGGTTCGTTGGTAGCGTCAGCGTATAACCCGCCGCAGGAGCCGACGATGCGCGCCGCGGCTCACCGGCTGTGTTAGGACTTGGCGCAACGGCGACGGAGAATTAGTCGTTGATCTCGCAAGGAGCACAAGCCATGGCACCTAAACCCAAGACGATTGATGAGTACCTCGCCGCCTTGAGCGATGACAAGCGAGCCGCGCTCGAGAAACTTCGAAAGACCATCCGGGATGCAGCGCCTAAGGCTGAAGAGTGCATCAGCTACCAGCTCGCCGCTTTCCGTCAGAACGGAATGCTTGTGGCCTTCGGCGCGACCGCGAACCACTGCGCCTTCTACCTCATGAGTTCTACCACCGTGGAAGCCCATAAGGACGAGCTCAAGGACTACGACACCAGCAAGGGCACGATTCGCTTTCAAGCGGACAAGCCCCTACCGGTTGCCCTGGTGCGGAAGCTGGTAAAGGCACGGATCGCGGAAAACGGGGGTCAACGTAGAGCTTCAAAATAGCCAGGCCTTCGGCAATCGTCAGTGTTCGTCATCGCAAATCCAATTGGAACTTGACACGAAGACGCACGCGCCTGATGGCTGGCGTTAGAGGGCTGGTAGGTCAGTCAGAGACAGAGGTGGCGATGAAGGTCACGGAGATCTGGCGATATCCGGTCAAGACGATGGCCGGCGAGAAGCTGCATGGGGCCGCTGGGCATCGACGGCGACCGAGTCGTGCATGTCGAGGACACCCAGGGTCGGGTAATCACCTCGCGCTCCCATCCGCGTTTCCTGGGTCATAAGGGTACGTTAGGTGTAGATGGCACACCCCTGGTAGACGGCCGGCCGTGGAACAGTCCGCAGGTCGCCGCCGAAGTTGTGGACATTGCCGGGCCGGGCGCGAAGCTGGTGCATTACGACGGTGCCGAGCGCTTTGACGTGCTGCCGTTGCTGGTGGCTACCGACGGAGCCATCGCCGCCTTCGGTCACGACCATCGCCGCTTACGGCCCAACATCGTGATCGGCGGCGTCGAGAGGTTGACCGAGCGCGAGTGGCCGGGCGGGTGCCTGCGCATAGGCAAGGTGCTCATCGGTGTCCAGGATTTGCGTCTGCGCTGCATCATGACTTCATACGATCCCGACACACTGGTCCAGGAAAAGGAAATCACCCGCGGCA
>QHZQ01000528.1 GCA_003224725.1 Acidobacteriota bacterium
CGGCGGCCAATCTAGTCTTGGCCGACGGTCGAGGGGGCATCGGCGATGTGGAAGTCCGACCGGAATGCACCGTGATCTATGACGATGACCACGCAGATAGACGGCTCCATACGAATCACTACCTCACGTCACGGTTTGTCCGATTTGAGGATAATCATCTCTCCGACTCTCGTCCTCGCTTGGAAAGAATACGCGCTCTGGTGAGTCAAGCTTGGGGGATGATCGATGTTGACACTATGAAGGAATTCCTCGCGGACCACCAAGGAGATCCAGGAGGAATCTGCCGACACGGTGAGCGTGGAATGCACTCCATTTCCGGCTATATTGCCGAGCCGGCCAAAGCATTCTCCATGTGCGACGAGGACATGGATGTCTGGGTACGTGGACGGCTTACCGTGTTTGACCGAACACTGCATCAGATACATCTCAGCGAGGAATCCAGATGTTGAGTAGACGAGTCTTTCTGTCTGTCGGTGCGGGTGTTAATTCTCGGACTCAATCAGAGCATTTAGCCCTGTTTGAGTTTCACCGAACTCATGTCCTTCTCTCGATTTTTGTCTTCTCACTCTTGTTGTTTCCGGAACGTACAACCGCCCAGTCCACGCAAGCTCTCAACATCCTGAACAAGAACTGCGTGAGTTGCCATGGAGAGGCCCGCATGTCGGGTCTGGACCTGAGGACTCATGAAGGGCTGATAAAGGGTGGAAACCGCGGGCCTGCGATTATTCCGGGAGACGCTCTCAAGAGCCTCCTTTATGAGGCCGTGTCTTATCGGGGCAAGCTGCTCATGCCACCGACGGCAAAGCTATCCGATGAGGATATCGAGATCCTCAAGACTTGGATTGGTCACGGCGCGGACTGGCCGGCCAACGCCGAGGCAGCTAACCTTTCGGTAGAAGCGTGGTGGTCTTTCCGTCCGCCCTTGCGGCCCAAGGTTCCTGACGTCAAACCTGCCGATTGGGTTCGAAATCCGATTGACGCTTTTGTCCTGGAAAAGCTCACCACCAACCGGATGAAACCGGCGTCCCCAGCCGACCGGCGAACTCTGCTGCGCAGGGTGTATTTCGATTTGACTGGTTTGCCGCCGACACCCAGCGAAATACAGGCATTTCTGGCTGACGGCTCTCCTGCCGCATTCGAGAGGGTGGTCGATCAGTTGCTAGCTTCTCCTCGTTATGGAGAAAAATGGGGAAGTTATTGGCTGGACGTAGCTCGCTATGCCGATACGGGCGGCTTTGAGACAGACATGGTTTATTTGAACGCCTGGCGCTATCGCGACTATGTGATTAAGGCGTTCAATGAGGACACCCGGTATGACAGGTTTGTGAAGGAGCAGATTGCTGGAGATGAAATCTGGCCGGATAACCCCGAGGCCCGCATTGCCACAGGCTTCTATACCATCGGGCCGCGGTTGCCGGAATCGGCCATGATTCCAGCAAAAGACCGAAGCGAAACCCTTACCGAGTGGGCGGACACGACTGCGGCCGTGTTCTTTGGGCTGACGATGGGATGCGCTCGCTGCCACGACCACAAGTATGATCCGATTTCTCAAAAAGACTATTACGCTCTGCAGGCCATTTTCGGTGGCAGCGAAGAACAGGAAATTATCCTGGCAGATGCGAAGGCCCAGAACGGTTTCAAAGCTGCCCTGCCTCGTTATCTGTATCTGGAGCAGATTCGCTACCGTGCCGACCAAGTCATCGGTCAAGGCAGAAATCGTCTCATTGAAAAGATCAAAAAGAAGTATCGCCCGGAAGAGGTCGCGGCTTATGAGATCCCCAAAGAAAAGCGGACTCCCGGTCAGTTGAGGCTTTCTGGGGAAATCGAGGGAGAGATCCGCCTTCTAACTCGTCAAGAGATTCTGGATGCTCTCACTCCCAGCGAGAAGGCTCAATTGGACGGCCTCAACCGGCAAATGGGAGAAGCCTATCTGCAAGCCCCACGCCCCTTGCCGCAGGCCGCGGTTTTAGGCCCGGCCCGAACGTTCCAGCCTGTGAAGCTTCTGATTCGCGGGGATTACACCCAGCCGGGAGAAGAGATCCCGCCCGATTTCCCCGCAATCCTGCGCAATGGGAGACAGATGAAGGACCAGGAAACCCTGCTGGGCTTGGGACGAAGAAAGGCTCTAGCCGAATGGCTCACCGAGGAGAATCACCCGCTGACCGCCAGAGTCCTGGTGAATCGCATTTGGCAGGGACATTTCGGTGAGGGGCTGGTTCGCACTTCGAATGACTTCGGCAAGCAGGGCGAACTGCCGACCCACCCGGAACTGCTGGACTGGCTTGCGACCGAGTTTGTAAAAGAAGGTTGGAGTCTTAAGAAATTGCATAAGCTGATCCTGATGTCGAATACCTACCAAATGTGTTCCGAGTTCAACAAGGCATACGCGGAAGCTGATCCGGATAATCGGTTGCTGTGGCGGATGAACCGCCGCCGTCTCAAGGGAGAGGAAATCATCGATGCGGTGCGGATGGCCGCTGGAACCCTCAATTTGAAGATGGGAGGACCGCCCGTAGTGCCTCCACTACATGTTGACGAGATGGCTGGCCTTTTTGGAGACCCTGAGGTGAATTGGCCCGTCACCGCAGATCGACTGGAGCATAATCGACGCAGCGTCTATTTCTTCGTCAAGAGATCCTTCCGCTACCCGATGTTGGAAACCTTTGACATGCCGGACCGCACCAGCAGTTGCGGCCGCCGCAGTCCGACCACTGTGGCTCCTCAAGCGTTAGCGTTGTTGAACGGATCGCTGGCCTTGGAGCAGGCTGGGCTGTTAGCCGACCGCCTCATGTCCCGGAAGGAGGCTATTCCCGCGGAGGAAGTGGCCAAGGCTAAAGGGCTGGAAACTCAAGTGCAAGCGGCATATTGGCTCGCTTTGGGGCGGCCTCCATCGCAAAAAGAGACAGAGAAAAGCCTTGCTTTCCTGGGAGCCGGGGGTAGAAAGCAGCTGCTTGAGCTTTGCCTGACCCTGTTTAACACCAGTGAGTTTGTCTATGTCGATTGAAGAAAAGGAACCGCAACCCAAACGGCTTCTGCAAGTTTTCCGAGATCATCCATTTTCGCGCCGCGAGTTCCTGGAACGATCAGGAGCGGGGTTTGGAATGGCAGCTTTGACTTTCCTGCTCG
>QHZQ01000529.1 GCA_003224725.1 Acidobacteriota bacterium
TAACCCGATGGATCCTTACTTTGCGACTTGGCGTCTTTGCGTGAGTCATTGTCTGGGACTTTTGGATTTTCTGTTGTTGGCTGTCCCTTCCTCTTCACCGCACGCCATGCACCCCGATGGCTTTCCGGGCCAGCGTTCCTTTACGTCATTTCATCTTACCGGCCCTCAGGAGGAACTCGATGCAGAATCCATCTCAAGGCCGCACGCAATGGGATCCCAATAGACTCAAGCTTACAAGTCGCAACCGGTTGAAAATTAAATTGACGGGCTATACAGGAACGCTCCGTGTCGAAATTCCTTTTTATGTGTTGGTGGGCAAGAGGCGGGAGCCGGGAATCCTGATCCTGGCAGGAGTTCATGGAGACGAATACGAAGGCGTTGCAGCCCTGCAGGAACTGGCGAAGGAAGTCGATCCCAAAAAGTTGATGGGCACTCTCACTCTTGTGCCCGTTGCCAATCCCCAGGCATTCTACGCGGGGACCCGGCGCAACCCGGCGGACTTTGGCGACCTGAACCGGTCCTTCCCAGGCAATCCGGATGGAACACCGTCGGAAAGGCTCGCCCACACATTGTTTCAGGAGCTGGTTCTCGGAAATGATTGTCTGCTCTCGATGCATGGCTGGAGTAAGGAATCCCAGGTGGTCACGTACGTCGAATATCCAGCGGGCAACAGCGCGGCCTGTCGGAAAAGTTACGCTGCGGCCCGGGCGTTGGGTCAGGAATATTTGCACCCGTACGTATGGCCTAAAGGTGTGTTAGGAGAGGCCGCCATAAAATATGGCATCGCTTGTATTGAGCCTGAAGTGGGCGGGATGGGCACGGTGACGCGCGAAGGACAATGTACCTACCGGGAGATGGTGTACCGCCTTCTTTCTCACTGGAAAATGACTGACCTAACGACTGAGCTCAACCGTCCGGCCAGCAACCCGAAGATCATCGGTCACTCGGACGTTTTTGCAAATCATTCAGGACTGTTTCGGTGCCATGCAAACATTGGCGGCAGCGTCAAAAAGGAGGAACTCTTAGGAGAAATTCACGGCCTAGGGGGAGAACGCCTGCAAGAGGTACGGGCTCCGAGGGCTGGAGTTGTGGGCGTGTTGCGCACCTTTGCCTCGGTTCAGCCGGGCGATCGGCTGGTACAGATCTTCTACGGGAAGGGAAAGGCAAAGTGAACTAGAAATCTGCCTCAAACTCTGGCAACAAGACAGAGGAGACTGGAAATTTCGACTCGGGAGGGCGAGGCTCCCGCCGAGCCTCGTGGGGCAAGCATTTGCCAGGGCGATGATATTCCAGCCAGGAGCCCGATCTCGGCCGGTTTTGAATTTTTTCACACCTTCTTAACGCATTACCCTGATCCTCAAGAAGTCTTTGACACGAAATTGACAGGTATGATAAGTGTTATCTCTGCCTCTAAAGGGAAGGAAAATCAGCGGAAAGGAGGGCTGACAAAGAATGATCGAGAGTGATTTGTGGCCCGCGCTGAGGCACTATTGGCACCCCGTGGCCATGGCCAAGGATCTTCGGGAGAAACCGTTGGCGGTCTGCCTGTTGGATCAGCGTTTAGCGCTCTTTCGGCTGGGCGGTCAGTTAGCCTGTTTCAGGGACTTGTGCGTCCATCGGGGAACTCCCCTCTCCCTGGGCTCGGTTGAAGGTGATCGGATTGTTTGTGCCTATCATGGTTGGAACTACAACCGGGACGGAGTCTGTATTCGCATTCCCTCCCTTCCGTCTGACCGGCCGATCCCCGAGAAGGCTCGTGTGGACAGCTTTCAGTGCACGGAGCGCTACGGGCTGGTCTGGGTATGTATGGGTGAGCCTCGAGCGGCCATTCCTGCATTCCCGGAATATGACGACCCTTCCTTTGAGTCCTATTTTATCGGCCCGACGACTTGGAAGTGCAGCGCCGCCCGCGCTATGGAGAATTTCGTTGATCAGGCCCACTTTCCCTGGGTTCACGAGGGAATCCTGGGTGACCGGCAACACACCGAATTCATCCCGGTTGAGGTTGAGCGACACGGAGAAGAGCTGCGCTATACCATGGACGATCGGCCCAACCCCATGCACCCCGTGAAGCATCGACGTGTCTACAGAATGCACAGGCCTTTCACTATTCATCAGCGCAAGGAGCGGGGGGAAAGCGGAGAAGTGGAGGTTGCGTTCTATACCAACGCCCCACACTCGGCTCACGAGAGTACCAGCTTTTTTTACGTGCTACGAAACTTCAAGCTGAGCCCCGGGGAAATTCTGGAGCGCTACGAGTTGGACGTCAAGATCATGATGCAGGACAAGATCATTGTTGAGAACCAGCGACCGGAGGAGTTACCTCTGGATCTATCCGCTGAACTCCACCTCAAAGGTCCTGATGCGGTGGCTATTGAATATCGGCGACTCCTGTCTGAAGTGGGCGTGAGCTAGTTTCTGTCGCGAAAGCTGGGAAGCCTTGCACTATGTAGCTTCCAGCCGACGCCTCTGACAATTTTCGGCTCCCCTCGCCCCAGCGGGGAGAGGGGCTGGGGGGTGAGGGGGGCCGCTTCCGTGTAGCCGAGCATCGCTGTTTTTCCTCTCCTGGCGGGCTTGTTCGGCCTCGACCTAAGCACTTAATTGACTGAGTGCACCACCCCTCACCCCCAACCCCTCTCCCCGCTGGGGCGAGGGGAGCCGATGTGGTGAGAGCTCGCAAGAATGACGCCAGGCATGGTCTCATGAGTTTCGCGACAGAAACTAGCTAAGTTAACACCCTGTTCAGGTTCTTTACTGAACGGAGGTTTCTTTCTTTGACATCATTACTTAGCAGGATCTTCCAATGAAAAGTCCTTGGGTCATGTTGTTTTCCATTGGCTTGTTGCTTGTGGTTTTGATAACTGATGCCGGTCAAAGCCACGGCGGATCGCCTGACAAGCAAATCCCCTCCAGTGGAGGGGTGCAGGGGTGGGTTGTCCGGAACCGGAAGACCCACCCCGAAGGCTCACGCCTTCTGCCCCTCCCGAGAGGGGAATTAGATTCGCCACCGACGCTTACCAATTCTATCGGGATGAGGCTGAGGCTCATTCCAGCCGGCGAGTTCACCATGGGCTCGTCCAAGGAGGAGGCTGAGCGAATGGCCGAAAGAATCAGGCAGAAGAAGCATGATCCCTGGTATCTGGTCGGCCCGCTGAGCGAATGGCCGCAGCGGCGTGTCAAGATCACCCAGCGGTTTTATCTGGGAGTTTACGAGGTGACCGTGGGAGAATTCCGCAAGTTCGTCGAGGCGACAGATTATCACACGGATGCAGAAAAGGACGGCGAGGGAGCCGATGGTCGCTCCAACGGCAAGTGGGAAACCAAGCCGGGATACAGTTGGAAGAACACCGGCCTGGACCCCAATGATCAACTCCCGGTGATGAACGTCACCTGGAACGACGCGGTTGCATTTTGTCAGTGGCTGTCAGGCAAGGAAGGTCAGAATTATCGATTACCCACCGAAGCGGAATGGGAATATGCCTGTCGCGCTGGTACTGCGACTCCTTTTTATTGGGGCAGCGATGAATCGCAGCGGGATCAATACGCCTGGAGCGGAGCGAATTCCGGCGGAGTGCTTCACCCGGTTGGCCAGCTCAAAGCCAATGGCTTTGGTCTCTACGACATGATCGGCAGCGTCTACGAGTATTGCTCGGACTGGTATGCTCCCACTGCCTATGTCGCCGCCCTGATGGTCGATCCCGCCGGTCCGGCCTCGGGTACCGAGATTGTAGTTCGCAGCGCCAGTTGGAGTACCGATTCGATCCACTGCCGGTCTGCTTTTCGAGGCAGCGCACCCAAGACGCATCGCAATCGACGCGATGGGTTTCGCGTGCTGCGGGCCGTTCATGACGCTGGGCGGCGCCACCAATAAATGGAGATTATTCCCTTTGAATTTGAAGGGGGTGCAGGGGGATGTCCTGTGGCGAACATGGCACTGGAAAGCCGAAGGACATCCCCCTACGCCCCCTGAAGGTGTGAAAAATTCGAACGCCCCCCTCACCCGCCCTTCGGGCACCCTCTCCCCCAGTGGGGGCGAGGGAGTTAAATCTAATGTTTACCCCCAACGGGGAGAGGGGCCAGGGGTGAGGGGGCGAGTGCAATCCTCTCGGTAGCTGATTTTTTCACACCTCCCCTTTGATAGGGGGGATTTTCACAGGAGTCTACCTGGCTGAGTAATTCATTTTTTAGAAAGCTCTTCTTCAAAATTCGTAAGACAAGCATAAGGAGAATAGCATGATGATCAAGAAAGATCTTCGATTGGCGGGATATCTATGTCTGGTTTTGGGCCTGCCCTTCTTATCCCAAATTGCGTTGGCACAAGGTGAGCGTGGGGCTATTAGCGGAACGGTGACCGATGAATCCGGCGCGGTCATTCCCGGCGCCCAAATCGCCGCGACTCATGTCACCACAGACGTAAAGACAGACGTCGCGACCATGGAGTCCGGTAACTATTATATTCCTGCCCTCCCGCCTGGGATCTACAAGGTCATCGCCACGAAACAAGGGTTCAAGCAG
This sequence comes from Acidobacteriota bacterium, assembly GCA_003224725.1. Classification (GTDB taxonomy): domain Bacteria; phylum Acidobacteriota; class Terriglobia; order Versatilivoradales; family Versatilivoraceae; genus QHZQ01. The sequence goes on from QHZQ01000529.1 coordinate 4,516, forward strand.
ACAGTGGCTGAGAACGTGCGCGTGGTCGTTGGAACGACCGTGAACATCGATCTAAAGATGCCGGTCGGAGAGACCTCCCAGAGCGTCACGGTATTGGGTGAGTCTCGTCTTCTTCAGACCACTCCCGAGATCGGCAACGTCAGCCGGCGGACTTCGTTTTTAACAGCCTGCCAGGTAGCACTGGCGGGTCCTTTCAGGGGAACATCAATGGCGGCCAGCAGTTTGGTTATGAAGTCACAGTCGAAGGGATTTCGATCGACTCGGGTTACATCACGGCTGGCAACACCGATTTCACTCCCACCCTGGAATCCATCAGCGAATTTAAGTTGGAGGTCGTTCCCAATGCCAGTTCAAGTGCTGGCGGAAGCGCCGTGATCAACTACGCGATCAAATCGGGAGGAAACGACTTTCACGGCAGCGTCTGGGAATTCAACACCAACAGCGCGTACGCCTCCAAAGGAACTGCGGCGAACTTTGCCGGTCGGGCCAAGCCTTATAATAATGAGCACAATTATGGTTTCGCTGTTTCTGGCCCCATTCGCAAGAACAAGACCTTCTTCTTTGGAACATGGGAGGGAGGACGGAAAGTCGACCTCCCTCTGGCCGGGCGGACCTCTGTTCCGATTACCGCCTGGCGGAATGGCGACTTTTCCGGCATGTTAGGACAACAGATTGGAGCCGACGTTTTGGGTCGTCCTGTGTACGACGGCGAGATTTTTGACCCGACAACCACTCGGGAGGTCAACGGACAGTTGGTGAGAGATCCCTTCCTCTACCAGGGACGGCTCAACGTCATTGATCCGGCCCGCTTCAGCGGCATTAGCAAGAATATTAGTGCCTTGATCCCCCAGCCGATCTTTGAAACGATTCGCAACAATCAATTCAGTACCAGTGGCATTCCCCGGTCTTCCTTGTGGACAGTGAACGCCAAGGTTGATCACATTTTCAATGAGAAGCACAAGCTCAGCGGTTATTACCTCTACAGCAATCGAATCTACGTCAATGGCAGCGGAATTGTGCCGCTGGACAATCCAACCAATGATTTCCACGAATTTGATGAAAGGCCCAATGCGTTTCGTTTCTCAGAAGACTGGACCATCAGCCCCACCAAACTCAATCACTTCTCCTTTGGATATAACCGGTGGAGACAATTTCAAGAAAGTCTGGTAGTCGACGAGGACTGGCCGGGACAATTGGGACTGCAAGGAGTCAGTAAAACTCATTTTCCACACATCAGCTTCGACAGCGGAAATGGAGTGAGCTTGCGCTCCCTGGGAAACGTACGAGATGGCATGTTTGTAAACGGTAGTTTCGTCCTTAAGGATGAATTCACCTGGATCCATGGGAAGCACACCTTCCAAATGGGTGGGGAATATTGGCAGTACTATAACCATGCCCGCTTCGAGAGCGGTACCTCCGGAAGCTTTGGCTTCAATCTGCGGGAGACCACCCAGCCTGGGTTTGACGGGACGGGTAATCCCTTCGCCAGTTTTCTTGTGGGAGCCGTTGACGTGGCCAGTCGAGACGTGTACGGAGCTCAGCCTGGCTTTGGCAACAAGGACATTTCTTTCTTTTTCCAGGACTCCATCAAGTCGACTCCTAAGCTCACGATCAACGCGGGAATCCGATGGGATATCCCGAGGCCGCGCCACGAAAGATTCAATCTCACCGCTGGCTTTGACCCGAATGAACCCAATCCTGGTGCTGACGGAGTCAAGGGTGCCCTCGTTTTCCTGGCCGACAAAGGGCGCAATTCTTTTCAGGAACCATACTACCGGCAGGTTGCTCCCAATTTCGGCATTGCTTATGCGTGGAACGAGAAGACAGTCTTCCGAGGCGCTTACGGATTGAACTATGGTGCTCCAATCGCTCGAGCCTGCTGTCGATATTCCTACGCTGAAAGCTTTGGTTTGATCAGCTCCGTCAATGTTTCACGGAGTGATGCGCCCAATGGATTTGACCCAGCACTGTACTGGGAAACTGGGATGCCTCCTTTCAGGGGGCAATTGCCCATCAAAGATCCCACGCTCCAGAATAACAACAATATTGCCTACACGCTTCCTGACAGCCTCCGCCAGTATTACTATCAAAACTGGAGTGTGGGTGTGCAACGGGAGTTGCCCTTCCAAAACTCGCTCGAAGTCAATTACGTCGGCACCAAAGGCACTCGCTTGCCCATCGGTCAAGCAGCCTCGGAGTATGGCTATTTGCAGTTTCTCTATAACATGACCAATCCCCGGTACCTGGCGTTGGGCGACGCGCTTTATGACGATATCAATGCTCATCCCGAGATTCCCAAACCCTACCCCAGTTTTGAAGGCACCGTCAATCAAGCGCTGCGGCCGTACCCGCAATATCAGAACATTGGTGTGACGGGTCTGAACATCGGGAGTTCAATTTACCACTCCCTGCAGGTACAGGCCAGAAGACGTCCAACCAAGGGAAGCGTCGGATTTATCGCGTCCTACACTTTTTCCAAGACCTTCACCAACTCTGAAAACTCGCAAGGCTACAACTCCTACAACTTTCAGGATGCGCTGACGAATATGCGTGCCGAGCGATCCATCGCTTTTTTCAGCTACCCGCACGATTTAAAGATTACGACGATTTGGGAGGTCCCGGTTGGGAAAGATCGGCGTTTCCTGAACCACGGCGGAGTTGTTGACAAGGTTCTTGGCGGCTGGACCGTGACTGCCATTCAGCGGTATCGATCCGGCAATCCTCTTCAGATCGTCGACTATGGCGTGGACTCGTCTGCTCTGTTTTTGTTCTATGGAGGGTGGCGGCCCGATCGCGTTCCCGGGGTCGACGTCTACCAAAAGTCGAGCGGTTACGACTTAGCCAATGGAACCACCTGGATCAACCGGAATGCGTTCACGAGCGTCCCCACCTCGCCTGGAGGAATACCACTGCGTCCGGGGAACACCCCAAGGGTCCTGGATTTCTATGGCCCGTGGCAGCCCAGCGAGACCATTGGCCTGGCGAAATTCTTTACCATCAGAGAAGGAAAGACGTTTGAGTTTCGCGCTGAATTTCGAAATGCCTTCAACCGGACCCAGCGTGCAGACCCCGATACAGACCTCAGCAGTGGTAGTTTCGGAATGATCTTCGGCGCTGGAGGTCGTCGAACCATACTGTTTTCTGGCCGGTTCAGTTTCTAAGCTATATTCAGCACTCCCGCTCGGGACCAGACTCCGTCGGGACTGGGAGTCAGTTCCCCAATTAACGCCTAATGCCCGAGATGCCGGGGGTGAGCTGTAGGGTGCGTTGCTTTTGACGCACCAGTCAGTGGTGCGTTGTAAGGCAACGCACCCTACAGGAACTTTTGCAAAGAGGCTTCTCGACTGATTTATGAACAGGGCTGCGATATTTCTCCCGATCTTTGTCTTTTCCCAGGCAAGTTTTCAGATGGGGTCCGCTCAGACAGCGCCCCAGATCTCACCGTATCAGAAGGGTCTCTCTCTTTCCCAGAGCCGCCAGTTTGATCAGGCAGAACAGGCGTTCCTGGAAGCAATGAAAGATGTCTCGACGCGGCTGCCGGCCCAGTATGCATTGGCGCGGCTTTATACCGAGATAGGGCAATGGGAGAAAGCGGAGAACAATCTCTACCAGTTCCTGTCAGCCAGCCCTCGTTCTGCAGACGGTTTTTACTTGCTGGGATATAGCCTTTACAAGCGAGGCCAGTTCACTGCCTCTATCGCGGCTCTAGAGGAGTCCGTCGACATCAAGAAGGAGAACGCTGGAGCCCACAAGGTCCTGGGTCTGAATTACTACCAACTCAACAAGCTAGACTTGGCCGAGAAGGAATGGATCACCGCGGTGCAACAGAAATCCGACTTGACGGAGGCCCACTATTTTCTGGGACGGCTCTATTACACTGTTAACCGGATCAACGACGCGTTACATGCTTTTGAAGCCACCATCAAAGTGGATCCGGAATTCATGAGGGCTTATGACAATATGGGTTTGACCCTGGAAGCTCTGGGACGGATTGATGACGCTATGAAAGCATATGAGAGAGCCATTGAACTTAACGAACAGCATCAATTGAAGTCGAAATGGCCCTATCTCAATTTGGGTGAACTCCTCCTGAGGCGCAAGGAGACTGCAGAGAGTGTCGCATGCCTCCAAAAAGCCGTGAGTCTGGATCCCAAATCGGGGAAGGCCCACACCTATCTGGGAAAAGCCTACCTTCAGCAGGGAAAAAGCGAGGAAGCTTTAAGATCCTTTCAGACTGCTGTCCGAGTGGATCCCGGCTATGCCGGTGGTCATTATCAGCTGGGCCTCCTATACAGGATCCAGGGGCGCAACCAAGAGGCGCAGGAAGAGATGAAGCTTTTTGAGGCCTATCGAAATAAGCCGGCCGGGTTACCTCGGATACTGGAGTGAGATATCAGGCGGCGGTCCGAAACATCCTGCTCACGCGCTGCTGAATGCCTGTGTCCTTCCTTGATGGCAGGTTTCCCCGCGGTGGCGCACACAACGAGCTTTTCGCGAAGTGTGCGACTTCGTCTGGACGCACAACAACCCGCAGAATCTT
>QHZQ01000523.1 GCA_003224725.1 Acidobacteriota bacterium
GGCACGGTCGCCGTAATAAGCTTTGAGCAAACTGACCATGAACTTCGGTGTGTTTGACCAATAGTTCATGGCATTGGGTCGCAACGGCTTAGGAGTATTCTCCCGCAGGTAAGTGGCGAGCGAAGTCTGAGGAGCGCGGGGCATCTTCAAATAGCCCGGAAGCATATCCCAGGAGCCCAGGTCCGTAGCGCCCTGGATATTGGAATGGCCGCGCTGGGCGTTGACTCCACCTCCAGGCACCCCGATATTGCCCAGGATCAATTGCAACATCGCCGCAGTATGAATCAATTGAACGGAGTGGCTGTGCTGAGTCCAGCCAAGAGCGTAGAGTACCGTACCGCGGCGGTCGGGTTTCCCTGTTGAGCAAATGATCTGAGCGGCGCGAGTGAAGTCTTCCGCGGAACAACCACAAATGGAAGCTACTTTTTCCGGCGTGTAGCGAGCATAGTGTTTCTTCATCAACTGGAAGACTGAGCGGGGATGCTCGAGCATCGGATCTACCTTGGCATAGCCGTGCGCGTCCAGTTCGTACTGCCAGGAAGATTTGTCATAGACCTTTTTTTCTGAATCCCAACCGGAGAAGAATCCTTCTGCGAAATCAAACCCTTCCTTAACGAGGAACGAGCCGTTAGTATGCAGTCGGATGTAATCTGCGTGCTGGAGGTTGTGGCCTAGTGTGTAATGGAGTAGTCCCCCGAGAAAGGCAATGTCGGTGCCAGCCCGGATTGGGACATAACAGTCGGAGACGGCGGCGGTGCGGTTAAAGCGTGGATCGACGCAAACCAGCTTAGCTTTGCGGTGCCGTTTGGCTTCCATCACAAAACGGAAGCCCACTGGGTGGTTTTCAGCCGGATTGCCGCCCATCACCAAAATCACATCACAATTGGCAACGTCGGTCCAACCGTTGGTCATGGCGCCGCGGCCGAAGGTGGCGGCCAGACTGGCCACCGTAGGGCCATGTCAAAGTCGGGCCTGGTTTTCGTAAGCTAATATCCCCAGGCCTAAGCGGAATTTGCCAAGCAGAAAGTTGATCTCGTTGGTGTCGGTGCAGCCTCCGATCAGGGCCACGTTGCTCAACCGGTTTACTCTCCGTCCTTCGGAGTCGTCCGCTTCGAACCCCTTGTCGCGAGTTTGCTTAATCAGTCGGGCCATGCGGTCGAAGGCTTCCTCCCAAGAGAGGGTTTTCCACTCCTTCGCACCAGGTGCCCGATAGAGTGGCCGTGTCAGCCGCTGGTCATTGACCACAAATTGCTTCAGGGAGATTCCCTTTGGGCAAAGCGTACCACGATTGATAGGACTGTCCGGGTCGCCCTCGATGTGCACTACGGTCGGCTTCACATTGTTAGCTTTGTCGCCCAGGGTATGAATGACCACACTGCAGCCCACCGCGCAATAAGGACAGATGCTGTGGGTTTGGGTAGTGCGCGAAATCTTGAGCTCTCGCACCTGGGCCGCTGCAGGACGTAAGTCAAACCCAAAGACAGTGGTCAATGCGCTGCCAGCCTTGATGAACCCTCGCCGGCTGAGTTGGTTTGGCACGGGTAGATACCTTCCCTTCTTTCCTGTGAAAATCGTCGTCGCCCTCGTTATCGTACTCGGATGCACCAGCCGAGGACGTATGTTTTGACATTTTAAGCGTCCTCCATGGGATGTCAAGCACGAGGATTTGCGAGCAGGCCCCGTCAACCCCCTGCCCTCCCTCACGGTCGGGCTACTGGATAGGCCGAGGCACAAGTCAATAGCCCGCGCGTGAGCACGGGCTGTGCCTCAACGCAATTCAGAGATGTCTCGCATCTGTGAGGACCCGCACGGCAAGCACACGAGGGGATGGGCAACCTGGTCACGCTCGGTGTCGCGCATGGCGATGCCGCGGCGTTGTCCGTGGCATGCTGGCCAGCGTCCCTGCTCTCAAATTCCCTATTTTTCACCCGATGATATCATAGGGTCGCATCATCTGATTTTCTTCGTGCTCGAGGATGTGGCAGTGAAACACATACGTGAACTTCTCACCCGGGCTCACTGGCGTGCCGGTTGGAAGGTCAAACTTAGCGATGATGCGAACGACCTCTCCAGGCAAACTCTGTACCGTATCCTTGAATGCCGGCCTCTCGTGGGCTGGTGGTTGCTGCGGCGGCCCGGTATTGACGAGTTTCTGGGGATACTGGTCCACGTCAAAGGGGCGCCGGTCGAGAATCTGGAACTGCACGACATGGACATGAATCGGATGGGCATCACCGGTGGTGTTGATGAGGCGCCATATTTCTATGGACCCGGCCTTGGGATTCTCGGTTACCGGGTCGTCCCAATGGGCGTTGTTAATCAGCGCGATGATGGGATTGTCCGCATCCGAGTCCAATTCGCTGAGCACCAGGTCTCGCACCTGGAGGGCTGAAGGCTCCTCCAGCAGCGGCACCGGCGCCAGTTGTGCGGGGAGCGAACTGGTATCGGGCCCGCTTAAAGGCCTGGTTACTTTGAAGAGCATGACATCGGGTGGAACGACATCGTCGCCATCCGGGAATGGCGCTGGGGCGTCGTTGTTGAGCACAAAGAATTTGCCATCCAGGCCCGCAAAGTCTATTACGACATCGAAGCGTTCCGCCGGAGAAATCACGAAATCAGTCAGCCGCACGGGGGAAGGGAGCAGTCCGCCATCCGTACCAATCTGGAAGACGGCAGGACCGGGCCGACCCACGCTGACGCCCCACCTACAGCTCCTCCCATCAGCTTGAGGAAGCGACGCCTCCCCTTTTCGTGCAGATCCTCATGTTGATCGTTCTTCATTTTGAAATCAGACTTGTTCATAGGGTGTCCTCCTTTTTCGGCTTGGTGTTCGGGTTCAATTGCCGTCAGAGGCGGCGCATGATCCTAAAAACGGCAGTTAGCCACAGAGGCACCGAGAGCACAGAGGCGGCAGCTAAGGAGCGACACCT
>QHZQ01000524.1 GCA_003224725.1 Acidobacteriota bacterium
CTCACCCCCAACCCCTCTCCCCGCTGGGGCGAGGGGAGCCGATGTGGTGAGAGCTCGCAAGAATGAGGCCAGGCATGGTCTCGCGAGTTTCGCGACAGAAACTAGCTAGCTATTTGGAGCGAAATGAGAATTTTGTTCTTGTTTCTGGAATCGTCGTCGTTCTCGACGTCGTTGTTGTGCGGATTTCGAGGACGAGCCTGAGGACGACGACGAGCACGATGTGCTGGGATATAAAGGGCGATGCGCGAGGTTAATTAGAAGGGCGAGGAAATCTGGGTCAAGCGCTCGACTTGAGGAGAATATTTTTTCTCTTCACTTTTGATTGTAATCTTTCCTTTGCGCTCTTGGCGTCTTCGCGGTGATCTTAAAAACGTCGAATCTAGACACGTATCCCCTTTTCGAAGACACTGACTCATGGAAGTTTTTTATTCTTTGAAAGACCGAGTCGCCATTGTCACTGGTGCGGCACGGGGCATAGGGGCCGCGATTGCCGAGAGATTTTTGGGGGCTGGAGCCAGGGTGGTTTTTGCCGATCGTGATGACGCAGAAGCCCGAAAAGCGGCCCACAATCTAGATGCGCCAGGGGAGCGGAGTCTGGTTGTTCCCGTGGATATCACTCGCCTGAACGAGACACAGGCTATGGTGAAGCAGGTGACGGACAAATTTGGGACCATTGACATCCTGATCAACAACGCCGGCATTGCGGGCCCCAACAAGCCTCTGGTGGACGTTTCAGAAGAAGAATGGGATGTTGTGACGGCCATCAACTTGAAAGGGGTGTTTCTCTGCTGCAAGGCCGTGTTGCCCGTCATGCTGAAAAAGCGGTATGGCCGAATTGTCAATGTGGCATCCATTGCCGGGAAAGAGGGAAACCCTAACCTGGCGCCCTATTCAGCCACAAAGGCCGGAGTCATTTGTCTAACCAAGGCTCTCGCCAAGGAAGTATGCACTCAAGGTATCTATGTCAACTGCATAACGCCTGCCGTGATCGACACTCCTATCTTGCGTCAGGTGACTCAGCAGCAGATTGATTACATGACAAGCCGTATTCCTATGGGTCGAGTGGGCAAGCCGGAAGAAGTGGCTGCGTTGATCCATTTTCTGGCCAGTGACGATTGCAGTTTTACCACCGGGGCCTGCATCGACATCAGCGGCGGCCGCGCCACGTACTGACAGTGGTTAACACCTAGGAGGAAAGCTTCACCACAAAGACACCAACGCACAAAGGAAAGCTGTTGCGATCGCAACAGCTGGCGCTGTGTCTCAGATTTGCTTTTGACAATCCCTGGCTTAACCACTGCTCCCTAACCCGGCCCGCAGCCAGCCTGATGGGGTGAGGGATTAAAACTCAAGAGGTTATGTCTTCTTTACTAAAGGCTTTGTCTAATTTAAACGGGTGGATTATGAGAGCCGTGTTGCCAGGTCCTTACTTGCCTTCATCGAAAACCAACGTTGCGAAATGCCTTTTGGTGGTTCTATGGCTAATTACCTTTTCCTCTCCCATCGCTCATGCACAAACCCCCATGGCCACCATCTTTGGCACAGTGCGCGATCAGACCGGGGCCATGTTGGAAGGTGTGCAAGTTGAGATCCGAGAGATGAGCACCCAGGTCGTTCGCAGCACGGTTTCCGGAAAGAGTGGAACTTTTGTCATCCCTTTACTGTCGCCGGGCCGATATCGCGCCACGGCCAGCCTCTCGGGGTTCAAAAAGGGGATCGTTGAAGGGCTCGTGCTCAGTGTGGGTGACAAAGCGGCCCTGAATTTCGTTTTGCAGGTGGGCTCCGTCCAGGAGTCGATAACGGTCGAGGCGGAGGTTCCGCTTTTACAAAGTGAGAGCAGCTCGGTCGGACAAGTCATCGACAACCGCAAAATTACCACTCTTCCTCTCAATGAGCGAGAGTTTCTGCAACTGGCACTCTTGGGTCCTGGTGCGGCTCCCCCGGCTCCCGAGTCGAGGCTTTCGACGCAGGGCAACAGCGGTATTAATGTGAATGGAGCGCGCGAGGCCGCTAATAATTTCCTGCTGGACGGGGTGGACAACAATGATCTTTTTCTGAACCGCCTGGTGATCAAGCCCTCTGTGGATGCCATTGACGAGTTCAAAATCCAGGCGGGCAATTACGAGGCTGAGTATGGGCGAAACGGCGGGTCCCAGGTAAACGTGGCTCTGAAATCAGGCACCAATGATCTGCACGGTTCCTTGTATGAATTCCTGCGCAACTCCAGTTTGGACGCCAAGAATTATTTTGATCTGCCCGATCAGAAAATTCCCATCTTCCAGCGTAACCAGTTCGGAGGTAGTCTGGGCGGAGCCATTCTCAAAACTCGAACCTTTTACTTCCTGAACTTTGAAGGGCTGCGCACTCGTAGAGGAGAAACTCGCACCAGTAATGTACCGACGATTGCGGAAAAAAATGGTGACTTCTCCCGCTCGCCCGTTATTTTGCGGAATCCTTTCACCGGCCAGGATTTTCCAGGAAATCGCATTCCCAGTGAGATGATCCATCCTGTCGGCGTGGCGATCGCCAACCTCTATCCGGATCCCA
>QHZQ01000525.1 GCA_003224725.1 Acidobacteriota bacterium
GCCTTCTCAAGAATCTGGGTGACCGGGAGAACTGGATCCAAATCAGAACGATTGGAACCAGGTCGAACCGCAGTGGGATAGGTACTCGTGTCACGGTCGTAACGGGCAATCACCGCCAGATGGATGAAGTGCGCAGCGGCGGAAGCTACCTTTCGCAAAACGATTTTCGGCTGCATTTCGGGATTGGAAAAGCGGTGAAAGTCGATCGTATCGAGGTGAGATGGCCCAGTGGCCGGCAGGAATATTTCGCAGAATTGAAAGCCAACCAGGTCGTCGCCCTGGAGGAAGGAAAAGGGACGGAAGTCCGGGTAGAAAGTAATCGTTGTGCTGTCAAGGTTCTATTGTTTTCTCCTGAAATCCCCCTCTTGGGAGGGGCAGAAGGCTCTCGCCTTCAGGGGTGGGTCTCTCCGGTTCGGGATAACGCAGCCCTTCATTTCTGAAGGTATGAATAAATGAATAAATTCGTGAGTCTTTGCAGAAGCTCGTTGGTCTCAGATCGTCCCACCTTTTCCAAGGGGGGACTTGAGGGGGGTATCCACCGTTGAATCAAGACTTGGTGCGGATTCCCAGCGACCCCCTGAAGTCCCCGCTCGTTCGAGGGGGGAGATGCTCCAGGCGCTCGCCCAATTCTTTCACACCTTCCCTCCCAGCTGGGATCCCCGGGCATATCTTTCAAGTGCGCGACCAATGATGGCTGGGAGCGATTCGTGCGAGGTATCTTGGTGAAAAAAGGCCTTTGGCCCAAGTGGTTGTTGCATGCCCTGCTTTCCACCTTCTGGTGGGGTATCTGGGGATTTGTCGTCAAACTCGGATCCGATAAGATTTCTCCTCGGCAAATGCAGATACTCTTCATGGTTGGCATGGTGCCACTCGTTCTTGCGACTTTGGTTCGGCTCAGCTTCCGAGTTGATATGGACAGACTGGGGATAACTTATGGAGTCCTCAACGGCGTCTTCACGACCTTGGGCCTCCTCGCCTATTATGCCGCCATGCAGCGCGGTCCTGCTTCACTCGTGGGCCCGGTCACCGCTCTCTTTCCGCTGGTGACGGTCGTGCTCGCTTTCGTCCTGCTGCATGAACGAATCAATAAAGTGCAGATGGCCGGAGTTGTTCTGGCACTGCTTTCGATCTTTATTCTGTCCATGTAAGGAGCCTCCATGGCAGATTGGGTCACCTATTCGCTTCTGGCCATTTTGTTTTGGGGATTTGTCGGGTTGTTTCAGAAATTAGGAGCGAGCCGAATATCAGCGGACTCTTTGCTCGTATGGCTGATGGTTGGATTTCTCTTGACGCTGCCTTATCTCTTAGCTACTGGAAATGTATTCAGCTTGAGTTCTCGGGACATTTTTATCGGAGTCCTCGGAGGAATCACTAATGGACTGGGATCTTGGTTTCTCTTTGCCGCTCTTGAAAATGGTGCCAAGGCCTCCGTCGCCATACCGTTGACGGCTTTGTATCCTCTCCTGACCATTCTGCTTGCCGTCATGTTCCTGGCTGAGAAACTGACACGGCTGCAGTGGGTAGGCATTGGACTTGCCATCATCGCTGGGGTCTTGATCTCCTACGATACCGCCGCAATAGCGGCCTCTGACGGACAATGAAGAATTTATCCCTAATTCCCAAGTTCAATCGAGATGATTCTCGGACTTAGCTCCAAACCCTCACCCCCGGCCCCTCTCCCAAAGGGCGAGGGGAGAGTCAATCTAATTTTTTTGTTCCCTCTCCTCATGGGAGAGGGTGCCCAAAGGGCGGGTGAGGGTGGCCCATTCCGGGTTGGTGACCTCATGCCTGCAATCTCCGAGTTTATATTACCGCACCCTTAAACGGGGTGGAATTGAAGCTTGTTTATGCTTGTACTTCCCTAAGCATCCCCGACCCCCAGACCACGCGCCAGAGCGCGGATATAGGCGGCGTTACAGCCACAGCATCCACCCACGTATCCGATGCCTTCGGCTTTGGCCGTCCGGGCAAAGTCATTGAATTCCTGGCGGGAGATTTGAATGGTCTCCAACTGGTCTGGGAATTGTGGCATGCGGGTAAAACAGGGAGTTTCGTCGCCAGTCCGGAAAGCTGCCGGTTGTGCGGCAATAGGTATATCCACCGCCTCACGCATCTCACGAAGGATTGGCAGCATGCGCTTGGGCTCCTGTTCGCAGTTGGCTCCCACGATCTGAGCTCCAGCTCCCATCATCGCCCGCGCGCACTCGGCTGGGGAATGGCCATCGCTGCTTTCGGTGATACGCGGACGAAAACTCATGGTGGCTATGAGTGGGAGACTACTGGAACGAGCACACTCCAGCGCAATCAGCATCTCATCCAGCCGGAAGAAGGTCTCCAGGATCAGGAAATCGACTCGGGCACGCTGGAGGAGCCTGACCTGTTCCGTAAACAGGTCCCTTACCAGATCCGCGGCGGACGGGCCTTGACGTTCAAAAAGCTGCGTCCGCGAAACGGAGCCTGCCACCAGCGCCCGGCCTTCTGCAACTTCCCGAGCAATCTTCACGGCTGCCTCGTTGATGACTTCAGTTTGTTCGCCATAACCCGACCGGGTCAGCTTTTCGCGAGTTCCGAAGAAGGTCAGGGCCTGCAGAACCTGCGAACCCGCCTTCAGGAATTCCCTGTGCAACTCGCGCAAGGCTTCAGTGTACTCGATTTAACCTTCAGGCGTGTACTGACCGCTTCCTCGCCCCGTGCCGACCTTCTCTCGCTCCGAGCCGCTATCCACGTAGCCGCGTCGC
>QHZQ01000526.1 GCA_003224725.1 Acidobacteriota bacterium
TTGAGCAGCGCTTTCCCGCATAGGTAGTGTGCTTCGGCCATCTTCGGGTTAATGGTGATGGCTTTACGGGCGAATTCAAGCGCCTGAGTGGCTGATGCCTTCTGGTTGCTGAAAAGCAATAGATAGGTGAGATCCAGATACGGATCGTGGTTGGGCTCTTGTTGTTGTTCAATGAGTTCGATAGCTTTCTTGAAATAGTTCTCTGCCAACCCATAGCTCCCGGTGCGCGCCAGCGCTGAACCCAGGGCTCGCTGAGCATTCGGATTCCTGGGATTCAATTCCGCGGCCTTATAAAAATACGGCAGCGACGCTTCATATTTGCCTCGCAGCAACAAACGCCACCCGGCAAAGTACCAGTTGAAATCACTCCGCGGGTTCTGCTGGACGGCAATTTGCAATTCCTGTTCCGACTCCTCATACTGCTTCAATTCCGCCAGTGACAAGCCCAGCAGAAGATGAGCGACATCATTTTGGCTCTGCAGCTCGAGGGATTTGTGAAGGAGATCGGAAGCCTGTTTCCACTGATCGTGCTCGAAATAGACACGGCCGACTTCAAAGAACGTTTGAGCGGAAGCAGGCTGCTTAGAAAGGTACTGTTCCACGGCGGCGTTGGCCTGGGTGATCTTTCCAGCGGCAAGCAGTTCCCCGAGCTGAAGAGTAATACCCCTTGTCTGTTCGGCCCCTCGAGATTGCGCCAACCCCAAGCCTGGGTTAACTTGGACCAAACCGAAGCTAATAACACCGGCGGCCAGCCTTGAGGTCCACTTCCTCCTGACACGCAGACTCACTTTGGTCTCCTCGAGCCCCTGCCATTATAATGGGGCGACAGTTGGACTACTTGAGATATTATCTGCTCTGCTAAGGGTTGGGTCAATGCTCCGCATTACCCAGCTGGAATCCTGAAGCTGTGAAAAAATTCAAAACCGGCCGAGATCGGGAGGGCGAGGCTCCCGCCGAGCCTCATGGGGCAACGACTTGCTAGGGCGACGGCTCGCCAGGAGGCTCGCCCTCCCAATTTTTTCACAGCTTCCCTCTGAGTGGAATACTGTGGCGACAGGCATCCCTGCCTGTCCTTCATGTTTCCAAATAGTCAAAGACAGGCCAGGATGCCTGTCGCTACTTAGAATGTCCGAACTCCACGGATGAGGGACCACCCCCGACTATTTGCATAATATGCAATGATCCAATGCACCTGAGCTTCAATAATAATTCTTTCAGATTCATGGCTGCTTTATTAGCCAGCCTTTTTACGTCAGCCTGGCTCTCGCTCAGCCAGCCAGCCAATTCCACCTCTTCCGCGGTTCAATTCGTCGATGTGGCCCAGCCGGCCGGGTTGCGGGACCGAGTGGTGAACGGCGGCGAAAAGACCAAGAAATATGTCTTTGAAAGTACCGGCAGCGGGGTGGCAGTCTTTGACTATGATGGCGACGATCATCCCGATATTTTTGTGGTCAACGGCTCGTGCTTGGAAGGTTTTCCGTCCGACCAAGCTCCAACGAACCATCTGTACCGCAACAACGGAGATGCTACTTTTGTCGATGTGACAGCCAAGGCTGGCTTGATTCACTCAGGTTGGGGGCAGGGGGTCTGCGTGGGTGATTACGACAATGACGGGAACAGCGACTTGTTCGTGACCTACTACGGCAGCTCCAACTTGCTTTACCACAATGACGGCCAAGGCCATTTTTCTAACGTTACTCTTAAAGCAGGTCTCGATAACATCTTGCGTAATTGGAGCACCGGGTGTGCGTTTGTAGACTATGACAAGGATGGATTCCTGGATCTTTTCGTGGCTGGTTACGTGGACTTGGACTTGGCCAAGACGCCGCTCCCGGGCGCCAACTCCCATTGCCGGTGGAAGGGCGTACCGGTCTTTTGTGGCCCGCGTGGTTTGCCGGCTGCCAAAAATCATCTCTATCATAACAATCGCAACGGCGCATTTACCGAGGTTTCCTTGAAAGCAGGGATTCAAATGACCAGCGACTGCTATGGGCTGTCTGCCATTGGGAGCGACTTTCAAAACCGGGGCTGGCCGGACCTCTACGTGGCTTGTGATTCCACTCCCAGTTTGCTTTACCATAACAATGGCAATGGCACCTTTCGCGAAACAGGCATAGAAAGCGGAGTCGCTTTCAATCAGGATGGCTTTACCCAGGCCGGCATGGGAGTTTCCGTGGGCGATTATGATGGAGATGGTTGGCTGGATATTCTCAAAACCAACTTCGAGGACGACGTTCCGGACCTTTATCGCAACAGCGGCAACGGCACCTTCACGTTCGAGACCTATGACGCCAAGTTGGGTTTTCAACTAAGGTATCTGAGTTGGGGCGGTGGCTTCTTCGACTTCGACAACGACGGCTGGTGTGACATCTTCATTGCCAACGGCCATGTTTACCCCGAGCCAGAGACTCAGGGCCTGGGTGGGCGTTATCGACAACGTAATCTACTTTTCCGTAATTTGGGCAATGGAACATTTGATGACGTGACCAAGCTTTCTGGGCCAGGATTAGAGCTGGAGCGATCAGGCCGTGGCGTGGCCTTTGCTGATTTCGATGGCGACGGCGACATCGATATTGTCATTAACAATCAAAACGATTTGCCCACACTTTTGAAGAACGAAGGCGGCAACCGGAAAAATTGCATCCAGGTGAAATTGCGCGGGACCCGTTCTAACCGTGACGGCATCGGAGCCAGGGTGTCTGTTCTTGCCGGTGACCGAAAGCAGATCGACGAAGTTCGCAGCGGTGGCAGCTATCTCTCCCAAAACGATCTTTGCCTGCACTTTGGAATCGGAGATATGAAGCGGGTAGACGAAGTGGAAGTACGCTGGCCGAGTGGGGCTGTGGATCGTATTAAGGATGTCCTTGCCAACCAGCGGCTTTTTGTTGAAGAGGGAAGAGGATTATTGAGAGCGATCCGTCTAGCGCTTACCTCTCCGTCAAGGAATCACTCACAGTAACAGGCCGAGACAGTCATGGATGAGTGCGCGTTGGCAGACCGACAATGGACCGACGCCCCCTCACCCGGCCTCTGGCCACCCTCTCCCCCGATGGGGCGAGGGAGTAAATTCAAACAGCTTACTCTCCCCTCGCCCGCACGTGAATGAGATGGGCCAGTAACAGGATCGAATGTCGGAATATTTTCGCGCTC
>QHZQ01000531.1 GCA_003224725.1 Acidobacteriota bacterium
AGTCAAGACGACGCCTGGAACAAAGTAGGATGAAACAACGTCTGCCAGCCGTTGGATGGGAGCTCGGCTGCGCTGGGCTTCACTGACCATACGCACAATCTGAGCCAGCAGGGTATCGCTTCCCACACGCACCGCCTGCATTAGAAAGCTGCCCGTTCCATTGACGGTACCACCTGTTACACGGCTGCCAGAAACCTTTTCTACCGGAATAGGTTCGCCGGTAACCATGGACTCGTCTATGGAGCTACTCCCTTCCAGTACGACTCCATCCACTGGGACTTTTTCTCCTGGACGAACTCGCAGCCGATCACCGGGCTTTATCCGCTCCAGGGGAACATCCTCTTCAGCTCCGTTATCCCTCAGCACGCGGGCTGTTTTGGGAGCAAGCCTTAGAAGAGCCTTGATGGCGCTACGGGTCTGACCTCGAGCACGCAATTCGAGGACTTGTCCTAGCAATACTAACGTAGTGATGACTGCGGCGGCTTCGAAGTAAACCGCCACTTCGCCATCGTGGCCACCAAAGGAGGGTGGAAAGAGGTCTGGGAATAGTGTTGCCGCCACACTGTAGAAGTACGCTGTCCCGGTTCCAACAGCAATAAGAGTGAACATATTCAAGCTTCGGTTACGGATAGACATCCAACCCCGTACAAGGAAGGGCCATCCTCCCCACAGCACCACCGGAGTGGCCAGGAGAAACTGAATCCAACTGAGATGCCGCACAGCCATGGGAAGTTTCAGAGGATGACCTGGGATCATTTCAGCCATCGTCATGAAGAGGATCGGGGCTGTCAGGGCAAGACTGACCCAGAAGCGGCGCTTCATTTCCACCAGTTCCGGATTAACCCCTTCTTCCTCGGCTACGGCTCGAGGCTCCAAGGCCATTCCGCAGATGGGGCAAGAACCCGGCTCGTGTCGAACAATTTCCGGGTGCATCGGGCACGTATACGTAGTTCGGGTGGCCGAGCCTGGAGTCTCCACCGGTTCCAGCACCATCCCACACTTTGGGCAAGGCTCGGGGCTTGGTTGCATAACCTCAGGATGCATTGGGCAGGTGTAGGCATGAGATTTGTCGGCGGGCTCAGACTTCGGGCCATGAGAAGAAATTTCCGATAGAGGCTGATCCGGGGCGGGAGCCAGATAGCTGGAAGGTTCCGAGCGAAATTTCTGCAGACAGTGGAGACTACAGAAGAAGTACGTTTGCCCCATGTAATGATGGCTGCCAGCGGCCGAGTCAGGCTCAACGCTCATGCCACACACAGGGTCTCTCGCTAAGCTTCTGCCATCGCTACTGGGCGAACCTTTGTGTTCCACGATTTGAAACAAGTCTTTAGGGTCCATAACACAGCCTTGATTTCGGGATAGCTAACCAGCAGATCATCCCTCCTTCAACAAAATAACATGAAAGCAGGCAAGGGCAAATTAAGCTGCTCTAATTGAGCTTTGGCTTCTTCCGCCATAAGAAAAAATAGGCCAGGAAAAGGATAAGCAAAATCGCTGAGCTGATAAGCAAGTTGCGCTCGATCTTTTCCGTCACGCCAGCCCACTTTTCACACAGGAAATAGCCGAGCGAAATAAAGGTGAGCGACCAGATAAAACCCCCTGAGTAAGCAAAGAGGGCAAATACAGGAAGTCCTAATTTGGACGTCCCAGCCACGTAAGCTGTCAAGTGTCTTACACCCGGTACGTAATATCCAAAAAGAAGAGTCCAGCGACCCACACGCTCAAACCAGTTATGGACCTGGTTCAGCCTCCCTGTGGTGACATGAAGGAACCGACCGTATTTTCTTATCAAATAGAAGCCAAGTGTTCGCCCCAATCCGTAACTTAAACTGATCCCACACATACTGCCCAGGGAAGCCGCGGCAATCGTAGGAAGAAGCTGTAATTTACCTTTGCAGATGAGATAACCTGCAAATGTCAATAACCATTCATCGGGAACCGGCAATCCCACGATTCCCAGCACCAGCAAAGTAAATATGGCAACGTAGCCGTATTGCGCCACCCACTGAAGACTCGCTTCCATCGGCCGGACAATTCCCTTCACAGAATACACAAAAGCCTCCACGGGGGAAGAAAGAAGAACTGGCGCCACTTTCGCCCAACCAGGAGGTTTTCATTGAGCGCCAAACTATAGCACAGGGCCCCGAGATTGCGGAACAGTTTGATCGGCTCTCCTGGATTGGCCCCGCCCAACAGGCTTTCGCCCAGCGTACCAAGTGCGCAACAGTCCAGTCTCTAGCCCCTCTGTAGCGAGCAACCTCAGACCGCCGAGGAGTGCGGTTCTATCGGCCACGGACCCCTCACCCGGCCTTCGGCCACCCTCTCCCATTGGGAGAGGGGCTGGGGGTGAGGGGACGGCAGCTTAACAAATTTGACCGAAGTTTGAACTTCTTCGCCACCAAGTAACTCTAGTTGTGGCAGAATGGCATACTGGCTCAAAATGCCACAGATGTTTCCGGTCCTTTAGCGGGATAATCAATCGCCTGTGAGAACTTCAGCGACTAAGTTCAGTGGTTGATTGGAATTGCTGAATGATTTAGTCTTGTATCCAGGATGGAACAACACTTGCTTTTAGTTCAATGGAGATATAGACGGCTCAGAAGGAGCCGAGAGAAGTGAAAGGAGAAAATATGTCGAAGCTTTTCCGAATGGTGAC
>QHZQ01000166.1 GCA_003224725.1 Acidobacteriota bacterium
ACTTTTCACACCTTCAAGGGGCGACCGCCTCCTCGGTCTATCCAGGGGGCGAGGGGAGTGTATTTCATTTGTTTACTGCCCTCTCTCTTGGGGAGAGGGTGCCCGAAGGGCGGGTGAGGGGGACGATCGTCTCAGACCGTACGCATGGTCATTTGAGAGACACCACACTAGACTCCTCGCCAGCTCCACAAAAACTCCAGAATCGTTCACCAAGAACCCCAACCGTTGCGGCGGTCAATTTTGAGCGTCTCAAAGCCAAAGCGGATGCTGCCCGGGAAGCCGACCAAATCTCGGAAGCGATTAAGATCTACACACAGCTTGTCCGGATCCGGCCGAGGTGGGCAGAAGGCTGGTGGTACCTGGGAACACTTTATTATGACAGCGATCAGTATGCGCCAGGAGCTAAAGCCTTTCAACAATTCGTGAGCTTGGAGCCAAAAAACGGCCAGGGGTGGGCCATGCTGGGTCTGTGCGAATACCAGTTTCAGCAGTACGCTTCCTCGCTTCAAGACCTGGCAAAGAGTCGTTCCTTGGGCTTTTCAGGAAATGAAGAGCTGGCCCGGGTGGTCCGTTATCACCAAGCCATCTTGCTAACCCGCGGCAAGCAATACGAAGCCGCCATGGCCCTGCTCAATGGATTTGCCGTGGAACATCGAGAAAGTGATGGCGTGCTGGACGCTTTGGGCTTGGCGGCATTGCGCATTTCGGACCCGCTCGATAGTGTGAACTCGGAGCAACGCGAAATGGTGCGGCAGTTCGGGAAGGCTTCGTTCTTGGGGGCCGAGCGAAAGATGCCCGAATCAAACAAGATGTTTCAGGAGCTGGAAGCGCGCTATCGAGGCCAACCCAATGTCGCTTATGCTTATGGCGTGGCGCTGCTGCTACAGAAAGACCCTGAGAAGGCGATGACCTATTTCCTGAAGGAACTGGAGCGAGATCCCAGGCACGTGGCGGCCCTTCTGCAGGTCGCCTTCCAGGCTATTGCTTCAGGCAAATATACCGATGGCCTTCCCTACGCCAAAAAGGCAATAGAATTTGAGCCTGACAACTTTGCGGCGTACTATGCCTTGGGCCGCATTTACCTCGAGTCGGACGACACTGCGCAGGCTCTGAAGAACCTGGAAAAAGCGGCCGCAATGGCTCCCGATTCGTCCAACGTCCAGTACGTCCTGGCCAGAGCTTACACTCGGGCTAAAAGGCCTGCGGAAGCCGCTCGGGCGCGAGCAGAATTTGCGCGGCTAGAAGCGCTCGCTAAGAAACGGCGTGGCGAAGCCACGGGGCCTGGCAGTCCAGCTGAAACGACGGATGACGTTGGAAAGACCAGCAATCCCTAAGGCAAACTGGCCGTGGCCCATACACTATTTTGGAGTGCGGTGGCTGGACACCGCTTTGTTGGGTGGCGGCTTGACGCCACCGTTGGCCGACGGTCAACACTTTTGCCTGCGTCAAGCCGCAGGCTGCTCCAAAGCGCTGTCAAGCCAGCGCACTCCCAAGGACTGTCCCACGTTTGATGAATCTGCGGTCTTGCGGGTGTTGAGCCGAATCTGATTTCGCCAGCCCCCTTGTCGGGAAGCTGACTTATGGGTAAAGAAGATCAGAAGGCAAAGGGGAGAACGAATCACCTGGATAACCAATGCAGGTTAACCCTTCTTGGAATCTATTGTTATTTTTGCTGGCCCGCCTGACTTGTAGCCCCTTGCCAATGCCGCCGGATCCAAGCCAGAACAAATACGTGGGAGCGGAGAAATGTGCCGGCTGCCATCCAGATGTATCTTTCATACAGAAAGCCAGTGAGCACGCTCGGACGCTGCGTTCCGCCAAGGCCGTTCCTGAATTGCAAGCGGCTTTACCCCTGAGGTTTTCTGATCAGACAAACGAGATCCAATATCGTCTCGAACAATCTTCTGCTGGTGGTCTGGATCTGGTGGCAACACAGGATCAACGAACCGAACGCTTTCATTTGCTCTGGGCGTTCGGAGCGGGAAGAAAAGGAATCACCTTCGTGGGACGCACAGACGCAGGGGAATATGGGCAAAGCCGGCTGAGTTGGTACCAAAAAATCAAACAACTTGATTTAACCACCGGAACCAAAAAGAATGCCCGAGACCCTCATGAGGCCTTGGCTGACTGGCTGCCACCAGTGCGACTGCAGGAATGTTTTGGTTGTCATGTGACCTTGCCAGAACAGTTTCTCCCAGAAGCCACGGTCGAGACTTTGGCTGGTATCCAATGTGAACGGTGCCATGGCCCTGGTCAAGAACATATCGAAGCGGTGACCGAGGGCGGCAGAAGTGATCTGGCCATTGAAAACCCCGGCAAGCTGGCGGCGCGGGAGCAAATCCGGTTCTGCGGGGGTTGCCATCATCAGCCCCCTGCGGACTTTTCTCAGGTGCTGCAGGATAAGAAAACCATCCGCTTTGCCCCACCGCGCCTGGTTTTAAGCCGCTGTTACGATGAGAGCAAAGGTCAGCTCAAATGCACGACCTGCCATAATACTCACGAGAACCTGGCGACGTCTGCTGAATACTATGATCAGAAGTGCCGGTCCTGCCATACAGCAGAGGCTGGGCGGGGAAGCCCTTGTCCAGTTGCCAAGAAGGACTGTGTCTCCTGTCACATGCCGCGGGAGCCCCTCATGAAGCATTCGGATTTTGCAGATCACTGGATTCGAGTGCTTCCAAGGACGTCTCACAAAAGCGGACGTCCATGAACACTCGCGACTTTAGACACCGATCGATCCGCTGGCTCGCGCCATTGTCTCTCTGGGGAAGCCTCATAGCTCCTGCGATCGCGGCACTGCCGGTGGTCGGCCGGAATGATTTTGCCGGTTCAGCCCAGTGCGCCGCCTGCCACCGGGATATTGCGTCTGTGCAGACGACCAGTGAGCATGCCCGTTCGCTGCGCAAGGTGGCTGGGATTCCAGGATTGGCCCAGGCTCTGCCTTTACGCTTCTCCGACCAGGACAATGGAGTCGAGTACCGCATCGAAAGGTCGAACCGCCCTGAATTTGCGTTTGATCTCGTGGCTGTCAAAGGTCAGCGGACAGAACGGTTGCGCTTGATTTGGGGATTCGGCGCCGGCCGCAAAGGAATTACTTTTGTGGGTCGCACAGACGCTGGCGAATTCGGCGAGAGCCGTGTGAGCTGGTACCCCAAAATAAACGGTCTCGACATTACGACCGGAGGCGAACCCGAGAATGTCAGTAACGCTCATGGGGCCCTGGCCCGCTGGTTCGAACCGGAGCGCCGGAAAGCCTGTTTCGCTTGTCATGTCACGCGACAAGCTGACGTCTCGCCGGATCGGATTGAAGAAGCCAATGCCGGGGTCCGCTGTGAACGCTGTCACGGTCCGGGAGGCAAGCACATCGAAGCGGTGAGCCGCGGCACCGGTTCGGGAGATTTGGCAATTGGCAATCCGGGGAAGTTAAGGGCTACCGAGCAACTCCAGTTTTGTGGGGACTGTCACCGTCTGCCGAGTGAGGATTTCTCGCGTGTTATCCTCAATAAAGCCACCATCCGCTTTCCCGCTCAGCGCTTGGTCCTAAGCCGCTGTTACGATGAAAGCGAAGGACGGCTGAAATGCACCACCTGCCACAACCCTCATGAAGACCTGGCCCAATCTCCGCCTTATTACGATCAGAAATGCCGGTCCTGCCACGCTAGCAAAGTATCGCTGGGAAGCCTGTGCCCGGTCTCAACTCAAAATTGCGTGTCCTGCCATATGCCCCGCGAACCCTTGATGAAGCATGCCGATTTTGCCGACCACTGGATCCGCAAGGTTCGGACAGCTCATCCATGAATCCTGCAAGGTTTTGATCCTAGAAACGCCACCAAAAGCCAGCAGCGGCCACAACCAGAAAAAATCAAACCGCCAAGAGGCGAATGACACAAAGAATACCGCTAATTCCGTGGAAGTATCTGGCGACGGATGCACCTCGCTCACTGAAGAACAGTCCACGAGTTATCGTAACCTCAGTCCTTGGGAAATACTTTGGCTAAATCGCAGCTGAAGCCCGGTAAAACATCCTCGCCATCCAGCCTATCTTTTGCCGTAAATGTCCGTACCGGCGCCTGTAAGCGATGAACAACTACCGTTTGTTTCCTGGGATTAACCACCCAGACGGCCTGGGCCCCAGCAGAGAGCCACTCATCAACTTTCTCTTCGACCTCGTAGACGGTATCATCCGGTGAGAGAACTTCCACAGCCAGGTCAGGCGGTCCAGACCAGAATTTGTCTGGCAGGCCAGCCGAAGGAACGCGCTTTCTTCCAATGAAGGCTATGTCAGGCGCCCGCACGGTATCGGGATTGCTGGCAAGTTTGAATCCTGTTTCCGCGCCAAAAAGCTCACCGAGAGTGTTTGCTTCCACGTACTGGCCCAATGCTGTTGTAAGCCTGGCAACGATTGCGCCGTGCTTGCTGTCCGTGGGCGTCATCTTTTTCAGCGCTCCCTTCACGAGCTCATATCGAAAGCCGTCGTCCGGCATTTTGAACAGTTCTTCTGCGGTAGTAAGGGTTGTTACACTCACGCTCTGGTCTCCTTTCCGAGGGAAACTTTGGGTTTTATTATACCCCCCTAAAAGCGAAAACGTCATCAAAGCGTGAAGGCAAAAGTGGCGCCCAAGACCAGATGCGGTCTTGCTGGCTAGCCATGCTGGATCCGCCGGCCTTGAAAGGCCGGTCTACCCTCAGATACCGCTACGCGGCAGTGAAAATGTCCAAACTCTAGACCTCGCGCTGAAGGGCGCGGCCAATGAAAAGCAGATTTCGCACGAGCCATGACGGTGGCCGGCTACGGATTGATCGTGAAGCTGGTCCGCTCCTGGGTAGCTGAAGCCCCCTGTCTGACGACGACACGAAGCTCATATTGGCCGGGATGGAAATTGGCTAAGGGAAAAGAAGCGATATAGGGAATCGCTCCGCGTTCATTGGCGGCCGGTAGCTGCGGAGACACGATACCGATTGACGTCCCATCCTGGGAAAGTTCCATTGTCACTTGGGGCTTCTCTGCATCCGAAGCCAGAGGATAGACAACGAAATAGAAAGAGAAGCCTCCGCCGGGCAAAGCCTGAATCGAGTTGTCCAGCGTCGGCACGACCTGATTTTGCTGGAAATAAAACGGATTGGCAGCACTGGCTTCCGGCGACTGTGGCTCCATCCTGCGGACCAGTGAAAGACTGCTGAGGCCGACACCTGGATGTGGGGGAAGCACCACGACAGAAACGCGCCGTGCGCTGGCCTTCTGGCCCTCGCGGTCCAGCACTGCCGACTCCAGGGTGTAGCGCCCGGGAGGCAGATTGAGCGGATAGGTTTGGAGAAAGTTCCGCTTCCGAAATTCATCAAGCTTGTCGCCAAGTACTGCAAATGGAAAATCCCGGCTGAACCTGTCTAC
Source organism: Acidobacteriota bacterium (assembly GCA_003224725.1). Taxonomy (GTDB): domain Bacteria; phylum Acidobacteriota; class Terriglobia; order Versatilivoradales; family Versatilivoraceae; genus QHZQ01. The sequence goes on from QHZQ01000166.1 coordinate 5,390, forward strand.
AATCTCGCCCTGCTGATTCTTTAGGAGCGCCAGCACTGAGAGGCGCGTCCGATACTGCTTGTTCTGCTTGTCTTCAGTTGCGGTCAACTCTTTCAAGGGCACTTCCAGTACGAGTGAGTGCTCCTGCTTGTCCTCCTGTTTTCGAAATCGGAGCACGGCAGCATGGTACGAGAAAGCTTTTGGCAACGGGTCCAGATTCAACGCCTGGAACAGAGGTGCCTCATAGGCGAACATGGAGTCCTGGTTAGGCGGCAGGGCGAAATAGCCACTACGTGACTGCACTTTCACATCGGAGCGTGACACTTTGACCAGCACTTTGCGGAACCTGCCGTCGTATTCGGAAATCTGAGGCGCGTAGAAGACTTCGTAATAGGTAAGGACATCCTCATGAATTCGCCGAAGCGGTTCGCGAAGGTCGTTAGTGTTGGCAACCAGGAAGCCTCCGGTGCTGCTCGACAAGTTTCCCAGCGTCTGCTGTGTGTTAGCGTGAATGCTGCTCAGGGCTGTATCAAATGCCTTGACCTGCTCGGGAGTCACCGACTCGTCGGGATTGGTCTGTTGCCTCCTGCTGGCGCTCGCCGCCGACTCCAGCATCGAAAGGCTCGAGGCATTCTGGTTATCCAGCGCCAGTCCTCTGGCATCAACCCCGTAAATACTCACGCCGGCGCGGTTGGCCGCGCCGATCGTGCTATTCAGATGCTCGACCATGTTCTCCGGCACTTGCAACCCGCGGGTGAAATAAATCACGGTCTTGCGGCCAGGTAGGATGGACTGCTCCTTGACGAGCGATAGCAGAGAAAAGAGAGAGGACCGGGCCTGCTGGGTTCGTGTCAGATTTTCCTCAAGGTTCAGCATGTTCAGCGTCATCTGGGCGAATCGGGCATTCATGGAGCTGGCGGCAATGCCGCTCGAACCAGACTGTCCCCGCCCGGGCAGGTTAGTCGTTGTCGCCTCGGCAACGGCTTTGGATTCACCTTGCACGGCCTCGAGCTGTTTCCGGATGGCTTCCGATTCCGCTACAAACTGGGGGTAATGGGAAGTGGTCGCCCGCTCGACAGCCTTTCGCAAGAGCGCGAGGTCATTGGTGAATGGCTGGAGGACGCGAAGCTGTTCACCAATTACGAACACCGCCAAGTAGAGGTTCTCCTCAAGATCATTCTTCAGCAAGTCCAAGGATGCCTGGCGGGCCAGACGGCGCGCCTCGTTGTCGAGCCCCTCGTAGACCAGAGTGATCAGCCGCAGTTGGTGCGTCGGGTCAAGCTGCTTCGGCCCGGCACTGGAAGCGCCTTTCGATCCGGGCCTGGCGGCGTCGGGACCGCTCACCAGCCGGAAGGCTGTAATCTTCTGCGGGACCCCATCCTCGTATACTTCGATTTCCTCGGGTTTCAGGTCGAGAACCAGTTTGCCCTTCTTGTCGCGAACAATCAGGTCGAGGACGACTTCCTGGGCCACGGCCCGAATCACTGTCTGCTCAGCCGCAGGCTCAGACCGCTTGTGCGGCTGCTGCGCCGCCAGAGCGCATGCCGAGAAGAACAACCAAATCATCTAGCGCATTTTTCGTTTCCTCATCAACCCCAATTCTAAAGCAGTTCGCGGATGCTCTGCCACAACGTTTGGGCATTTCCAGGCACAGCCATCGCCCCCCTGATTCGGCGTCGGAAAACGTAAAAGCTGTATGGTAACACGCCGCTCAGCATCCCCCCTTGGACAAGGGGGGACTACAGGGGGGTCTGCTTTTTTGCTCTCAAATCCAGTAGTTTCCTCTCGATCGCTCCCAACACTACTCGAGATGTTCAAAGACCTCAACGTTCCTGAACCGCAGGAAGTCGATGCCAAACGACTCAATGGCGGCTTGTCTTGCGTCATCCCGTGCTGGCGAGCCCTTCTGGAAATGGCTGTCTCCATCGATCTCAATGGCTAGCCGTGCGGGAGCACAATAGAAGTCCACCACGTAGGTTTGCACGCTGAATTGCCGTCGAAACTTGTAGCCCAACATCTGTCGGCCTCTAAGCTTCGACCATAATATCTTCTCGGCCCTGGGCATTTCACGGCGGAGCAGTTGACGTCTCGGCTTTTCGGTGGTTCGGTTGTAGATGCGAGCCATCATCCCAACCCCCCTGAAGTCCCCCCCTTGTCCAAGGGGGGACGATCGTGGCAAGGTCCCGCTCATCTTGAAAGAAGCGAGGCTTCGCCCTCTTCCGGATCGATGCCGCCGACAGCCTGACTTCCCTCCATCGCGATGCGACGAATCTTGTCCAGTTTCTGGAACTCCGTGCGAGCCCGAGCCGCATCCTGCTTCCGTCCAACCTGGGCATAAGCACGAGCCAGCGCGAAGTGCATGTCCGGGCTGTCAGGGGCCAACTTCACACCCGTTTCCAGCTCCTGGATGGCCCGACCGGTTTCCCCCATTCCAAGCAAGATGCGGCCCAGCGCATTACGAGCCGCGAACAAGTGCGGCGCCAGCTTTACCGCTTCCTCAGCATAGGGCAAGCCCTTTGCGTATTCGCTGCGCTTAATGTACTCGAAGGCGATTTGCAACCGCGCCGAAACGTGGGCCGCGGAAATCTGCAACTCGCGGTGGAATTGATCGAGCGCTGCATCCGGCTCCTGGAGCAGCAAGAAGACACCAAAACTGTAATGCACATTGGCCGCATTGGGATAGCGCGAGATCAGCTCCTCTGAAGCTTTGCGTGCCTCGGCCATCTGCCGTGTCGCCATATAATACTGAGCCCGACCCGCTAGAGTCGCAAGCTCACTCTGATCCTGGGGAAGCTCAGCCGGTAGATGCGGCAGGGCCAGCGCACAAAGCCCCAGCGCCGTAATCATCGAAGGGCTGTCGCCTTCCCGTCGCGCCAGGCCATAAAGCAGCTTGAGCGCGACTTCCGATTTATCCATTCGGTTCAATAGCAGGGCCAGATGATAGCGGCTCACGACGTCAAGGTGGGTATCGCCCGGTACCCCCAGGGCGCGTGCTTGCTGGAGATGCTCGAAAGCCAGATCGTATTGCTCCAGTTGAAACTCGCAGAGGCCAAGCATGGCCCAGCCAACGCCGCCTTTCGGCTTCAAGGAGAGCAGCTTGTCAAACGCCTCGCGCGCCTCGGCGTACCGATCTTGCTCATAAAACAGCGTACCGAGATACCACCAGCCTTCGTGCCAGGAGGGACGCATCTGGAGGGCTTGACGATAGAGGTCAATCGCCTCCGCGATGCGATCGGCTTCTCGGGCGGCTGAGGCCCGCCTTGCCAATTCATTGAAGGTATCCTCCCTTGCAGCCTTGGGACCCCACAGCCGAGTGGTGCAGCTCGACTGCCTGCTGGATATCTCCTTTGGAGCTTGCTGCTGGGCGGGGGCTGGAGCCGGTGCTAGGAATAAAAATAAAAAAAGGAGAACTCTGGTGAGAGGGGGGATACTTCGGCAAACAAGACCGTAGACGTTGAAAACCCTTGCTCCGTCCGCAGCAACCCCCTCCCCCGGCCTACGGCCACCCTCTCCCCACGTAAGGGGCGATGCAGCTATCGCTAGAACTGGAATTTGATAGCGAATTGCATCAGCCTCCGGCCCTTCCTCAGAGAGGGCCGGCCAAAATTCTTCATGGACTCCTCGTCCGGCACGCCATTGACGAAGTTCATCGACAGCCCCGGATCACCTCCCGCGAAGAAGGGAAGGGGGTGGTTCGGGAAGTTGTACATCGAAAAGCGGAACTGAAGCTTCTTGTGTTCGCTGAGTTCCCAGTTCTTGAAGAGCGACAAGTCGTGGTTCTGGAAAGCGGGCTTCTTCATGTACGGCATTTGGTAGGTACCGTTGATACCCGGTAGCGGCGCAAGGAAGCAAGCCGGGTTGGCGTACTGGCCTGCGGCCAAACCTTGGCTCGGATCACAGGTGAGCCAGGGTCGTGCAGGAGTATCCGGCGTGCCATTGACAAATTTCGGGTCAAACTGCTGGCCGTCGGCCAGGGTGCCGCTGAAGGTGAACGTGGGCGATTGGTCGGATCTGACAGCCAGCGGGGCGCCGCTCTGCCACTGCGAGATCCCCGAGACCTGCCAGCCGTTGATCACGGCCTTCCCAAACGGATTGTGGAAAGAACCCGGCAGCAGGATGCTATAGGTGACGCTCAGGCCATGCGTCCGGTCGTAGGGCAAAGGACCGTAGCTCCGCCCTCGTTGATCAAATGAATCCGAGGGCGTTCCATAAGTGTCACCACCCACCCCCATCGCCTTGGAGAAGGTGTAAGCCGCTGAGTAGCTGATTCGGCCGGTCTGCCGATTGGCCGTCACCTGCAGCGAGTGGTAGTTCTGCGACAGAGCATGCCGCACCATGGTGATGCTGCCGTAGCTTTGAAAGGGCCGGTAATTGTTGGGGTCATCGCCCAGTGGGAAGCCAAACATGGCGCCTTGAGGGACCGCGTTCAGGTTGATGCTGCAGTTAAGGCACACGGTCTGGTGCGAGCTGGAATTTCCGACATAAGACGCTTCCAGCACTGTGGCACTGGGTAGCCGGTGCGAAAGCGTGAGGCTCCAGGAATACGTCGTCGGAACCTTGTCCGAGTAGGGCTCGCTCACAGAGAGATTACTTTTCTGAACCTCCGGGCTTACCTGGTCGAGGTCGCTCAGCAGCAGTCCGCAACACAGGGTCGTTGAACGGAGCAAAGGGGGATTGTTAATGGTGAACGTATCCCCGTTGCGGTCGGCGTATTTGAACACGCCTCCGCCCCCACGGATCACCGTGTTACCCTTGCCAGTCAGGTCATAGGCAAAACCAAACCGGGGGGCCACCACCAGCGCGGGCGTCTTAAAGATCGATCTCGGTACGTTGGAACCCAGATAGGGGGAGACCAAGCCGGAGTAGTCCGAGATGGGCGCCGTCGGATCGTAGCGGCTCACATCAAAACCGAAGTTATGGCCATTTTTCTCATACATCCAGCCCTGGTGCTGGAAGCGCGAACCAAATTCGAGGGTCAGCCGTGGGGTTGCCTTCCAGCTATCCTGGGCGAAGAAGGAAAACTCGCGCTTGCGATAGTTCCCCACAGGGTTCGTGGTGGACTCATTGTATTCGCCGATGCGCCCCAACAGCAGGTCGGCGTAAGCGTTGCCGGTGGAGTTGCCACCCCAGTTGGTGGGTTCTATGAAACCATGGTCATTGTTTGTAGTCGGCTCGCTGTTGGTCACGAATTCGAAAAAGAACCCGAATTTCGCGGTGTGCGTGCCGATCACTTTGCTGAAATTATCGCGCGCGCTGATCAGCCACTTGTTGCCGAAGATGGTCGGATCGTCCAGACCTCCAGGCTGAACAAAATCAGCCACTCCTCCGCCCCAGTCTGAGAAACTGGGCACCAGGTCGGTGGAGTTCTTGAAGATGCCCCGGTAAGGATACCCCAGGCCGCTTCGCGAAACCTTGTCAGGATCCCTAACCTTGTGCGGCATCCCCCAATAGGTGGCGGCAAACACGATTTCGTTGGTCGTGGACGGATCCAGCACCTTGACGAGGCTGGTCGAGCTCGACCAGGTGTTGTAGTCACCTTTGATGTTGCCAGGATAGGGAACGTCATTGCTGTTGTACCACCACAGTGTGAACGGGTATGGGCTGGCCTGATACTCCTGGTTGAACCGGGTGTAGAGCTTGGTATTATCCGAGATGTTGTAGTCGAGGCGCGCGAGCACCTGACGCCGATGTTCGGGGTTGATGATGTTGGATGTGTAATTATACCCGTTCGACTTGGCCGGATCTTGATTCGGCAAGGGAAGCAAATTCAATAGGACCTGCCCTCCATTGTCGATGAAGGCGGGGTTGATCCGCCCGCCCTGCAGCACTTCGGCGTCGTTGTGCGGCAGCGTGTTTGCGTCGTAGCCGTTCAATGCGGCTAGGTAGGCGGCGTCGGTGAAATCTCCTTTCCGCATGGCCTCGGTCGGCACCACCGCCGGCCGAACGCCCAGGTCGTGGTTTTGCCGCTGGATTTCGATGCCGGCGAAGAAGAACAATTTGTCGCGACCTTTGGTCAGCGGGCCGCCGATGTTGAAGCCCGGGAAGTAGAAGCTGTCCGAAGGCTTCTTAGTATCGAAAAAGTTGTTGCGCCAGTCACGAGAATTAAAGATGGAGTGGCGCGCATAGAGGTAGGCCTCGCCGTGAAAGGCGGAAGAGCCTGACTTGGAAACGGCGTTGAAGACCACAGGGCCAAGGGAATTCTCAGCAGCAAAGTTGGACGTCTGGACCTTCACCTCTTCCAGCATGTCCATGTTTGGTGTTACCGCCGACCCGCAGTTGCAGCCGGGGTCAATCACATTGGCGCCGTCGGAAATGTTGGCGATCTGAGTGTTCCGTGTCCCACCCACGTTGTAGTTGCCGATGCCGCGGTTGAACTGAACTGTGAAACCGGCGGGCGAGCCGGGGTCGTCGGGATTCGTGTAAACTACGCCCGGCAAGATTTTCAGCAACTCATCGGCGCTGCGCCCAAGCACGGCCAGGTTCTCGATCTGCCGTGAGCTGATCACGTGGGCCTTTTCCCCGGTGTCTACCGGGATCACTTCCTCTGGCCTGGCTACCACCTCGATCTGCTGCTGGGCGGCCAACACATTCAACACGATGTCCGGCAGGCTGATTTTATCGCCGGCATGGAAAATGATACCAGGCCGTTCGTATTTGGCGAATCCCTGAGCTTCGATGGAAACGCTATACGTCCCGGCCTGAATACCAACGATGGAAAAATAGCCGTCGGCATTGGAAACCGTCCGGCGGACCGCGCCGGTGGCGTCGTGCTTGAGGACAACATCCGCGTTCGCGATCACTGCCTTCGACTGATCGAAAACGATTCCGGCAAGCGACGCCGGCAGTCCTTGACCGTAGGCGACTTCAACGCAGCCCACGACCGCGAGTACCAAACCAAACAGTAATGCGATTGACAACGCTTTTCTGGCCTTAGTTGGATTTCTATCCATGGCTCTCTTCCTCCTTAACTTGACCTAATCAGGAATTTTCTTATCAACAGCTACTGACGTAAAGCCGTGGGCCGGCCCGCCCGGATACAATGGGCGTCGACACACGACACCATGATGCTTACCAGGAAAATCATGGGAAACAATCCTACAGACCTCATAGGGTCTCTCCTCTTAATTTTTGGAAATCAAACCATATTGTAGGAGCTTGGCTGCAAGCCCATTTTGGCTTCCAGAGAACCTGAGTGGAATC
>QHZQ01000530.1 GCA_003224725.1 Acidobacteriota bacterium
ATGCTGAGAATGCTTACACCGACGTGGTGATGAAGCCCACCGCAGCCCTCCAGGAGGCGCTTTACAAGGAGATGCTCTCACACATCAAGGAGACGGACGTCTCGGTTCCCTACCGCGAGGGCAACTATTTCTACTACTCGCGCACTGAGGAGGGCAAGCAATACCCTATCTATTGCCGCAAGAAAGGCAAACTAGAGGCAGCGGAACAAGTCACACTCGACTTGAACGAACTGGCCAAAGGGGAGAAGTTTATGGCCTTGGGGGCCTACACGGTGAGCGACGATGGGAAATTCCTGGCCTACTCTGCCGACAACACGGGGTTCCGGCAGTATACCCTCCGGGTGAAGGATCTCGAGAGCGGCCAGCTTCTCTCCGAGCAAATCGAGAAGACGGGGTCCGTGGTTTGGGCCAACGATGGGAGGACGCTTTTTTACTCCATGGAGGACTCCGCAAAGCGCCCCTACCGCCTTTACCGTCACCGCCTGGGTATGACGATCGACGACCTCGTTTATGAAGAGAAGGACGAATTGTTCCGGATTTTCGCCAGTCGCTCACGCAGCAAGGCCTACCTTTTTATGGGTGCCGCCAGCTATACGACCTCGGAGTGGCGCTACCTGCCAGCAGACCAGCCAGAAGGCGTCTGGAAGCTCGTGGCCCCGCGCGTGCACAAGCGCGAGTACGACGTAGAGCATCACGGTGACCTTTTCTATATCCGGACGAACGATCAGGGTCGGAATTTCCGCCTGGTCTCGGCCCCGGTCTCAGATCCACGAAAGGAGAACTGGAAAGAGGTCGTTCCCCATCGCCCCAGCGTAATGCTCGAGGGGGTGGAGTGTTTCCTCAACCATTACGTTCTCCTGGAACGTGAAAATGGCGTTCCTCAGATCAGGGTCACCGACTTTCGCTCCGGCCAGTCGCATCGGGCTAAGTTCCCCGAGCCTGCCTACACCACCTTTCCTGCAGCAAACCCAGAATGGGATACGTCGTTGTTCCGTTACAATTACCAGTCCCTCGTCACCCCCAGTTCGGTCTTCGACTATGACATGGACCAGCGCGATTCAAAGCTCCTGAAGCAGACCGAGGTCCCTGGGGGCTACGACCCAAAGCAGTATCAATCGGAACGGATATACGCCACCGCCAAGGATGGCGTCCGCATTCCCATTTCCCTGGTGTACAAGAAGGGGATAAAGCGAGATGGCGATGCGCCTATGCATCTGGTAGGCTACGGCTCCTACGGTTTCCCATACCCCGTGAGCTTCTCTTCGAACCGGCTGGTCCTGCTGGACCGCGGCATGGTCTGCGCCATCGCCCACATCCGCGGCGGGGGCGAAATGGGAAAGCCGTGGCACGACCAGGGCCGGATGATGCACAAGAAGAACACCTTCACAGATTTCATTGCCGCCGCTGAGTATTTGGTGGCGAAGAAGTACACTTCCAAGGAACGCCTGGTGATTGAAGGAGGCAGCGCCGGCGGCCTGCTGATGGGCGCTGTCGTCAACCTGCGTTCCGACCTGTTCAGCGCGGTTATACTGCATGTCCCGTTCGTGGACGTGATCAATACGATGCTCGACGAGTCATTGCCTTTGACGGTCGGGGAGTTTGAGGAGTGGGGGAATCCGAAGAAGAAGGAGGAATACGACTACATCAAGACCTACTGCCCGTACACCAATCTCACTGCCAAGGCTTATCCCAGCATGCTGGTGAAGACTTCCTTCAATGACAGTCAAGTAATGTACTGGGAGCCCGCCAAGTATGTAGCCAAGCTCCGAACGTTAAAAACGGACAAGCGCCCTTTGCTTCTCAAGACCAACATGGCTGCCGGGCACGGCGGGGCCTCGGGACGGTACGATCATCTGCGCGAAGTTGCCTTCGACTATGCTTTCATTCTGTCAGAGCTCGGGATCATGCAGTAACTCAGAGCACTTTCAAGCGATGGGATGAGGCGGGAAGAAACTTCCCAACAGGTTCAAAAGGGGTTTAGGCGCTTAGGGGTAACACTTGAGAAAATTGTTTTCGATGTTAAATCAATGCCGCGAATGGAAAATGGCAAATGGAAAATGGGATATGGCAAATCTCCCTCCTGGGAGCAGCCGGACCCATATATCTTTTCGGCTGCCCGAAGGGTCACGTTTTCGGCGCCCCGTCGCCGACAACGCCTAGAACTTCTTATCGCAGGGTTTGCAAATATTGGCCAGTGCTGGCATCTACGAAGACCGAATAGTTACTGGTTGCAATCGTCTCCCCCCAGATGACCCGCCAAGCGGGATTTGGAAAACGGGGCGTGAGTTCGAGCAGGAAGAAGACAGCCATGTCCGGGTTTTTCTTTATATAGTCAGAGCTCTGTTGGGCCGCCGTGCCAAAAGCCTCATCAGAATCGACTTTCAGGGCCTGTAGAAAAAATGGTCTTTCCTGACCGCGCGGACCGGACCAACTTTCCTCGCGCCCGGCGAAAACGCCTTCGTGCACATCTCCCGCAGATTCAGTTACCGAAAATGTATAGGTACGAGCTTTACTCTTCTGTGGGGAAACAAAGATCGCTTGCCAGGCGCCACACTTCCCCGCAGCGCTGGCGACCTGTTTCAAGTTGAAGCTGGAAAGGCGCAAAGGTTGTACATCTGGAGCCCAGGTTCTCGCCTGGATGTACATTCGTTGGAAGGCGAAGCGTCCCGTCACTGGGGCGGGAGGAAGGATGGGGACCTTAGGTTGGTCCTTGCCCGTCTGTGACGGTTCAGAGCAACTGGTGAAAATCAGTGACAGGAGAATAAAAAGAAAATGAGCTGACGATTGGAATCCGGTTGAACTCCACATCGTCTCATTCTAGCCCAACTCAATCAACAAGACTCCAATTTGTGATAGTATGCGCTTCGTAAGTTGCTAGTTAGTTTCTGTCGCGAAACTCGTGAGACCATGCCTGGCGTCATTCTTGCGAGCTCTCACCACATCGGCTCCCCTCCCCCAGCGGGGAGAGGGGTTGGGGGTGAGGGGTGGTGCACTCAGTCAATTAAGTGCTTAGGTCGAGGCCGAACAAGCCCGCCAGGAGAGGAAAAACAGCGATGCTCGGCTACACGGAAGCGGCCCCCCTCACCCCCCAGCCCCTCTCCCCGCTGGGGCGAGGGGAGCCGAAAATTGTCAGAGGCGTCGGCTGGAAGCTACATAGTGCAAGGCTTCCCAGCTTTCGCGACAGAAACTAGTTAAGTGCGCTCAGACTCACTCGAAAATGGGTTGCTGGGGCGAACGGCGTCGGTTAATGCGGAGCATTGACCCTGACTCCAAGGCTACCTCCATTTTCTTAGACGGTGGCGCCCCCAAAGGGTCGTGATTCTCTGGACAATAGAACAATAGGCTGTGTTGCACTTTCCGGCGCACTGCTTCGCCTATTTTCTTCTTAACTATACCTTGCGCGATTCCTCCCTCGGATATCATCTCCCCTATATGCGATCGGCTATAGCTCTGGCCCAACGTGCCTTCTCGGCGGATGAAGTCCCCGTGGGTGCAGTAGTGGTCCTGGCGAATAAGATCATTGGCAGGGGATACAATCGGAGTATGAGCCAGTCAGATCCGACAGCTCACGCTGAGATTTTGGCTTTGCGTCAGGCAGCCAAAAGGGTTGGCAATTACCGTTTGACTTTAGCCACGCTTTATTGCACGCTGGAGCCGTGTGCCATGTGTGCCGGGGCTTTGGTCCTGGCGCGGATCAAACTCTTGGTTTATGGAGCCAGAGATACCAAGGCAGGGGCTATTGACTCCCATCTGAACTTGCTGGCAGCGGGCTTCTTGAATCATCGAGTTGAAGTAATTTCCGGTGTTCTGGCAGAAGAATCGAGCGCGCTTTTGAAAGAGTTCTTTCGCTTAAAGCGAAAGAGGAAAACATTTTGATTGCTTCTTAAATGCCGATTTCCTTGACCCACCGACCCGGAGAGGTACCGAAGTGGTCGTAACGGGGCCGCCTCGAAAGCGGTTTGGGGGCTAATCACTCCCACGCGGGTTCGAATCCCGCCCTCTCCGCCATTCTTAATTTACACATATAAAAAGAATTAATATCGGCACTGGTTGAAAACCCAGCGACGGCTCTCGTCAAACCTGAAGTTGATAATTCTCCCACGTTGCCCTTTAATAAGGATCAAATGGTGAAAATTCTCAATGCTTGCGATGAGTTCTTAGGCAGCAACAAAAAGCCTGGTGGACAGAATGCCACGCGACTCAAGGCTCTGGTTCTGCTCATGCGCTACTCAGGTCTGCGCATCGGCGATGCTCTTAGACTCACGGATGACCCGACACCCATCTATGTTGGACGGAAGAAATCCAAGACCATTGTTTCACCTCACATCGTTGATGATCGGATCTTCCTCTATACACAGAAGACTGTTACTAACGTCTACGTCCCGATGCCGCCCTTCTTTTTTGAGGCCTTGCGACAG
>QHZQ01000167.1:0-7284 GCA_003224725.1 Acidobacteriota bacterium
CGTATGATCTTGCGGAGGTCAGAATCTGTCCGGGCTGCGAGGGAACGAATTTCTACCGGGTTGATCCTTAAGCTTTCAAGCCGCACCCCGTCAAACTCGTTGGTGAGTTCCAAGAGGGCTTGATCCCCACCTTGGCGAACAGCCGCGATGATGGATGCTACCGACGCTTCCACCTCGGGAGGGGTCTCTAAACCGCGAGAGCAGACTTTCCGAAGGTAACCTCGGATTTCCGGGCTATTCCAATGGTAAATGGGAATCATAGCGGGATAACCGCTGCGAGTAGCTGAATTAGTTCGGAGATGCTTTGGCGTTTGATTTGATAGCTGGCCCGATTAATTACCAAGCGAGCAGAAATATCGCAGATGGGTTCAATGACCTCTAAGCCATTTTCTGCCAGAGTGCGTCCCGTGGCGACGAGATCCACAATCCGATCCGACAGGCCCAGTAGGGGCGCTAATTCCACACTTCCGGACAGAGGGATAATTTCTACCGGCACCCCGCGCTGGGTAAAGTACTCGGTAGTCACTCGAGGATACTTGGTGGCGATCCGGACTGCTGAGAGATCCTTGTAGTTCTGTTTAGCGGTGGCTTTCGGACTGGCGACGACCATCTTGCACAGGCCGATTCGCAAGTCCAGGGGCTGGTGAACGTCTGCATTGGATTCCAGGAGCACATCACGGCCGGCAATGCCGACGTCGGCCACGCCGTACTCCACGTAAGTTGGAACATCGACTGGTTTCACAATGAAGAATCTGAATCGGCCCTGGGTATCAGGAATCACCAACTTTCGAGAGTTGACGTCAGAAGTCATCTCTATTCCAGCTTTTTTTAGCAAGGCCGCGGCTTCATCAAATATTCTTCCCTTGGACAAAGCAAACGTCAGCGCTTCCTTAGACATCGTGCCAGATCAACTTTCTAACGACATGAGCCGCTCCAGGCTGAAGGAAAATCCAACCGCAGGGAAGTCGCAACCAAAATTCTTGAGGAGATTGTCGTAGCGGCCACCTCCTCCGATTTCAAATCCCAGGCCTGGAACGTAGATCTTGAAGATGGTGCCCGTGTAATAATCCAGACCCCGCACTTCACTAAGATCAATGGTAATGGACTCATCAACCTTGTGACTTTTAAGCTCTTCATACAAACTTTCCAAATTGTTAAGAGCCTGGTGCGACTTCTCATTGGAGACTAAGTGACGGCCTGTCTGGATAACGGAGGAATCTCCCGTCAGGTGTACCAGAGAAAGAATGATTTGTCGGCGGCGCTCGGAGAGATTTAAGCGGTCCATTTCGGACTTCAAACCAACCACATCTTTGAGATCAATGAACGTTTTGATCTTGAGGAGATCTTCGCGGGAAAAGTCGATGCGCTCCACAATTCCAGCGAAGTAGCCTATCTCCCCCAGGTTTATTTGAAACTTCTTGATTCCCAGTTTTTTGAGAGATTCGATGGCGACCAGGATGACCTCGGCATCCGAGCGGATGTGTTCTCCACCAATATTTTCCAGCCCGATTTGAAAAAATTCCCTTTGCCGTCCTCCGCGAGGGGTCTCATAGCGGAGTACTTCACCACAATAGCAGAGTCGTAGCGGTTTGGGGTGGTCAGCCAGCCGGGTAGCCACCGACTTGGCCACCAGCGAAGTAAATTCCGGGCGCAAGGCCAGGATGTTTCCCTCGCGGTCGATGAACCGATAGAGTGTGTCTTCCAGTTCCAACCCCATGCCTTTGGTAAAGACGTCGTAATAATCAAAGATGGGCGGAATAATCTCCTGGTAAGACCACGCTTCGAACACTGAAAAGATCGTGCGCTCTATTCGGCGGCGTTGCTTGGCGGCTTTGCCGAAAAGGACTTGTGTCCCCAGAGGAATTTGGGTCAGTGTCTTCATGACTTAAATCAAGAAATGGTTCTCCCTTGATTGTCGATCTCCAGCTCGTAAGGTTTGGAGCGAATTTGGTTCTTCTTGAAGATCGCCTCAATTCGCTGGTAGATCTCACCGAGATTCGACTCAACAAAAGCTAAAATGCTTGGCCCTGCGCCGCTGAGACAAATGCCCAGAAGACCGGGGATGCCGGCTTCCTGGAGACAGAGAATCTCTTCAAGCCCAGGAATCAACGGGGAGCGATAGGGTTGATGGACCTTGTCGCGCAAGCCCTCGCGTAACAGATGAAATTCATTTCTCAAGAGTGCGGCCACTGTTAAGGAGCTGCGTTGGATGTTGAAAATAGCATCGCGCAAACTGAGGCTCCGGGGAATGACGGCCCGGGCCTTTTCGGTTTGAAGTTGGAACTCGGGAACGACCAGCAGAATCTTGATTAGAGGGGCTATGGTCGATCGAAAGAAGGTGATCTGGTCCCGCCCGCCCATGGCAGTCACGGTGAACCCTCCAAAACGAGCTGCGGCCAGGTTGTCTGGATGAGTTTCGAACTCCAGGGCATAACGAAAAAGTTTATCCGGGTTCAATTCCCTGGCGGTCATAGCTTCAAAACACCCAATGCCCGCTACGATGGCGGCGGCACTGCTGCCCAGACCTCGAGCCACGGGAATTTGATTGAAAACGTGCATTTGGACATTTGGCAGAGTTTGGCCTTCTCCTTCAAAAGTCCGCCGCATCACCTGAAAGATAAGATTCTCTTCGGATGCGGGCAGTTCCTTGGCGCCTTCCCCTTCCAGTAAAATCTCCGTTCTTGTCTGACCGGATTCCTGAATTTTTACACGTAGGAAAAGCTTCAGCGCCAAGCCCAGGGCATCGAATCCGGCTCCGAGGTTAGTTGTGCTGGCGGGAATCTGGATGGTTTTGGTGGTGGTCATCAAGTGCCTTGCTACCTCTCGGTTCCCTCACATCTCTAGCTGGCAGACCGATTTGAGGCGTTCAGTTTCTCCAGCGCGATTTTCCTCATTAAGTCTCTTGGTGGCTCCAGACCTGTCCACAGCTCGAACTGTTTGGCGGCCTGGGCAACGAACATCTCAAGGCCACTGATCACAAGGGCTTTGCCTTTAGACTGGCGCATGAGGCGCGTCTCGAGAGGATTGTAAACCATGTCAAATACCCAGCGATAGTGAATTGCATGTTCCTGTAGAGGCGTTTGCTCGGTTCCAGGAGACATACCCAGGGGGGTGGCGTTGATTAAAAGCTCGCCACGATACTTGGGTGCCTGGGATAAAGAGTCATAGTCAAAACCAAACTCGCTGGCAAACCGGCGCGTCTTTTCTCGATCTCGGCCCAACACCGTGACTTGGCAGTGGGATTCTTTAAGTACGATGGCAGCAGATCGAGCGGCCCCTCCAGCTCCTAGCAAGGTGGTTTGGTGAATGCCTTCTTCCAGTGGCTTCCGTAATGCATAGCGAATCCCATAAACATCCGTGTTATAAGCCCAGAGATCGTCGCCCTGCCTCACCAGCGTATTGGCAGCCCCTGTCATCTTTACCGTACTGTCTAGCCGATCAACATAACTTAGGATGGCCACCTTGTGAGGAATGGTAATGCTGAAACCGGCAAATCTTTTCAGATGAGGGCCGAAGTCCTGCAGGTCCTGTATGGCAAGGGGTAAATAACGAGCATTAAGCCCTCTTTCCCGGAAGGCTGCATTATGAATCTGCGGAGATAATGAATGCCCCACGGGATATCCGATGACTCCATAAAAACGTGTCTGTTCATTAATCTCATCAAGGGCGTAGACGAGCCGCAGATCATGGGCCGAAAGCTGTCCCGGAGCTGTCGCCTGACTGTTTCCCATCGAGCCATAAGTGAGGAGGGCCCCCCGGCTGGGAGCGACGATTCGCGAATAGACTCCCAGTTCCCCCATAGCCACTGAAATGATGGAGAGGTTTTGTTGTCTGGTTTTTTCTATTAATTCGAGCAAGCGAAAATTGTCTGAAAAAGAGTGGGCCAGGGTGGCAACTTTCAAAACGTCAGGCCTAACCTGCAGTAGCCTTTGATAGATGCTTTCCAGGCTGACGGGAGTTTCTTCAAAATTGTGATAAGAAACAATAAGTCTAGTGGGGGCTTTCTTCAGAAGGGCCAATTCGCCGTGCAGGTAATTCTCAATCGTCTCAATCTCCACATCGAGAAAGGCCACATTGGCTTCAAGCGCAACCTTTAGGATTTCCACTTGCTCGGCTTCACTCCCGATGAATTGACCTCCGTTTGCTTTCCTACGCAGAGTGGCAATTACCGGAACTTCTGCCAAGCGAACCCATTTTTTGAAGTTCGAGGCAGTCAGGTCAGAGACCTTCAAGCAGTCCAACCTCAATTCCAGATAGTTTGCTTCGGGCCTGGCTTTTAAGATGGCTTCTTCCCATTGGGCGGGATTGGCCTCTCCAATGACAATGCAGATCTTCCCGGCAGGGGAGCGAGGCATGTTTATGCGAACTTTTATGCAGTTGAAATTTAAGGAGTAAAGCTAAAGTGCGCCGACCCTTATTCCGATAACGGAGGTGAATCAAAAAGGGCAGTCTAGCACAAGCAACCTACCGTGCAAAGCGCCTTAAACATGGGATGCACGAGGTTGGGTAATTGGCTTGACAAGCTCCAAACTCTTTTGTTAGCGTCCAATCCACCAACAGGAGACTTGCAGTGAGCGCACTAAACAAACTTGCCATTCTGTTGTCTTCAGGTTTAATCTTGGCGGTCCCTCTGGGTCTGGCACAAAAGAAAGACCAAGAGCCAGCTCAGGGCCAGCCTCCCCACAACTTAACTCAGCAGGCTGATGGACACTGGTCAGCCAACAAACAGCCTGAAAAGGCGGAAGGTTTCGAGGTCCACACGGTGAAGCCTGGAGATACTCTCTGGGATGTCACCAAACAATACCTGAAAGACCCCTACCTTTGGCCTCAAGTATGGGAAATGAATCCAAGCGTTACTAATCCGCATTGGATCTACCCTGGAGATAACCTCTTCATCAAGAAAATGGTGGTGGTGAATACCACTTCTGAGCCAGCCCCACCATCCCAATCTGAAGCTCAAGAGCCGCCAGCTCCGCCAGCTCTCTCGAAGCCTTCCACACAGACCCCGGGCGAAGCAACTCCCGCCGAGGCCCAGTCAGCAACCCCGGTGCCTTTCCCCGCAGCCAGCCAATCGGATGTCTATTGCGCGGGTTTCTTTTCCACCATCGATATTAAACCCGAAATGACGATGGTGGGTGGAGAAGAATCCGAAAGCAAATCCCTCCATAGTGATCGGGATATTATTTATGTCAACAAGGGGACTTCCTCTGGCATTAAGCCTGGAGAGGAATTCTTGATTCTGCGACACGTGCGGGATTTCGGAAAGTACGGTCCCAGTTTTGCTGCAGCCCGGTCGAAATATGGACACTACTACCAGGACATTGGACGCGTCCGGGTTTTGTTGGCGCATGAGAATTCAGCTACCGCCGAGATTGTTTTTGCGTGCGAAGAAATCAATGTCAATGATTTCTTAGTTCCGAACGAACAGCGAATCATCCCAGTTTCACACGGCGAAACGACCTTCGACAAGTTTGCGCCTCCAAACAATAAGACTACCGGCAAGATTTTCATGACCAAAGAATTTCGCCAGCTCGTGGGCAACGGTCAAATTGTTTATATCGATGTAGGCCAGAAGCAAAACGTTCAGTTGGGGGACTACTTTCGAATTGTTCGACGTCTTAACAGCTCAAATATCAGCCTATTTAACAAAAGCGATTATCGAAGATACCGGGAAACATTCGAAATAGTGGGTGAATTGGTTGTGCTCCGTGTTGAAGCTAACACGGCATCCGCTCTGGTGACGGTAAGCACCGAAGAAATAGCAGTGGGAGACGGCCTCGAGTTGGAATAAAACCTGGTGGATTTCAGAGGCTCAATTGGCCGTTAGAATCTGCAATCCGCGATGGGTTGGTTACCTCTCTTGAGCTATCCTTCTCTGAACACAAAAGCGGTAAAATAGTCTATTCTAGCTCCTTCTTTCCACGCATCCAAAGACAACCCTGCCTTGCGACACGTTTCTTGAAGAAACTGTTCTCGATCCCACCCATGCTCCGTGGGAACCTGGGGTAACAAGAGGCCTCGTTTACCCTTTTGATTCACGACCAAACCATGGGTGCCGACTACGATTTCCTGGATGTCTTTCACTTCCTCCAAGGGAGAGAGGACGGATATCTCGATTTCAATCTTTTCCAATTCCTCCAAGTTCAAGGGTTGAAAGCGTGGATCTTCTGTGGCCGCGGAAATGGAGCAGTCGATCACCGTTTTGTAGAGAGGGAATATCGGGGTCACGTAACCGATGCAACCCCGTAGATGCCCTTGGCTGACCAGCGTGACGAAGGCGCCTCGTTTTTCCAAAAGCTCCTCGGATCCGGGAGTATCCGTCGGTCTTCGCTGGAACAACAGAAACTCATGGAGGGTCTGGCGAGAAAGTTTAAGGAGGTAAGTTTGGCTTCCTTCACTGAGTCGGAACATTGCGCCGCCTTCGGTTCAATATGATCAATTTCCGTTTCTGGCGCGCTTTCACACGATCGTCCACTTTTTTCCAGAATTTGCGGAAATAATCAATGGCGGAAACAAGGGCAAAAATAACCACCAGCCACAAAGCCAGTTTGCTAAAAGGGTGGAGCCAGGAAAATTTGTTGCAGAGAATAATCAACGTAATGGCCAACACCTGCATTGCCATCTTTATCTTTCCTAGTTCAGAGGCGTCAATAGTAAAGCCTTCTGAAGAAGCAATGTTTCGTAACCCCGATATGGCAAATTCTCGCCCAACGATGATGACGACCATCCAGGCTGGAACCCACTTGAGTTCTACCAGCGAAATGAAGGCGGCGGAGGTCAATAGCTTGTCGGCCACAGGATCCAGGAGCATTCCAAGAGTTGTGACCTGTTGTCGTTTCCGCGCCAAATAACCGTCGAAGTAGTCGGTCACTGACGCACCCAGGAAAATAAGCGTGGCAATATAAATAGACAGTCCAACTACCTCACGCTCCGGATTGTAGACTCGCGTTAGCAGCACAACCACTAATAGAGGGACCGCGAAAATCCGCGACAATGTCAGGGAATTGGGGAGATTCATTGGGAAAGTCTGAATACTTTTGGGAGAAAATTCAACAGGAAAATGCGGGAATAAGAGTACAAACCGCAAGCCGGTGGCGTAGAGGGTGGTCAGCAACACGCAATATTTCAGGTGGGGAATGGCCTGGAGTAAACGGGACACCTCCTCGAGACTCAGGACCTGCGGCAGCCGGCTTTCCTTTCGGGGAAAAGGAATCTGTTGGATGATCCAGTCCTTGTGGAGGCTGTGACGGCAGAGGAAGCGCAAGGTGCAGACGGTCTGATTAA
>QHZQ01000167.1:7419-12672 GCA_003224725.1 Acidobacteriota bacterium
GAGTAGTTGCGCAACTGCAGGTCCTGGAGATACATTTTTCCTTCGAAAAGGGGTCGGCCCGGAACCGAAATTCTACCTGATCGGTCTTCTGGCGCGCCGGCACACTCAGCCGACCCGCAAAAAGCACGGGCGACAGATGCACAGAGCGTTAACCCCACGACTTCACCTGGTCTTAGTGATATGATTGCCGTTGATGAGTCCGACCATCTTCGGAGTGGCGGCTTTCGACGGATCCATGGGCACGTTCACGGCTCCAACGGGGCGGCTAAATTCGGTTGGGACCCAAGATCGAGTTGGCCCAGAACTACGGTTTGACCAATCGTCAGCTGCACACCGCACTTCGCCTGATTCGGGAGCACGAGGATGTATGGGCCGGAGCTTGACATAGACTTGGCTGTAGAATCCATCGAGTATCCAGAAGGCTATGCGCTGGTCAGCAAAGGGCGGCCTAACCTGGGCATCCAGCCAGCCTGTGGCCGTCTGACAACCCGTGTCAAAGAAGGAGAAATCGGCTATGAAGCGAATTGCATCGTGGGTATTCCCGGTCGTCTGGCTCTTCCTGGCATCTCCAGGAAAGGCGGCTGAAAAGCCGCTTGTTGTGCCGGTCTGGCCAGGCAAAGTGCCAGGGGATTATGGCACAATCGGCCCGGAAAGAGTTCGTGCTCCATCGGACGCCCCCACGAAGGATGCAAAGTGGATAACGAACGTCACGAAGCCGACTATCACGGTGTTCGGGCCGGCGAAGGGGAAGAACACCGGGGCGGCGATGGTGATCTGTCCCGGTGGGGGTTATTGGAACCTGGCGTGGGACCTGGAAGGCGAGGAGGTGGCAGCCTGGCTGAACACGGTCGGCATGACCGGTATCGTGCTCAAGTATCGTGTGCCGCGTCGTCCTGGCCAGCCCGAGCCGCTGCCCGCCCCGGGTCCACTGCTCGACTCGCAGCGGGCGGTCAGCCTTGTTCGGAGCAGAGCCAGGGAGTGGGAAATCGATCCGAACCGGATCGGCATCGTCGGCTTCTCAGCGGGCGGGCACCTGGCGGTGATGACGGCGACCAATTTCGACAAGCGCGCCTACGAGCCGATCGACGACATCGACAAGGTCAGTTGTCGTCCAAACTTTGCGGTTGCAGTCTATCCAGGCTACCTGCTTCCGGAGGACGTGGATACGGATGTCCTGGCGCCCTACATTCGGATTCCTGCCGGGACTCCCCCGATGTTCCTGGTACACGCCAGCGACGATCCCGAATCCGGCCCGGAGCACAGCGTGGCGATGTACCTGGCCCTGAAGCGGGCTGGCGTACCGTCTGAGCTACACGTTTATACGGCAGGCGGCCATGGCTTTGGCGTGCGCAAGAGCAGCCGACCGTGTTCCACCTGGCCGGAGCGTTGTGTCGCCTGGTTACGAAGCCAAGGAGTGCTGAAGCCAAGTGCTGATCAATAGATAATTGCCGGTTTAGGATGACGGTATCTCGAAGAACTGGCGGAGGCTAGAAGTAATAGTGTCAATTTCTCTATCTTCGAGTTCCGGGAAAATGGGTAAGGAGAGAATCTGTTTGGCAACTGTTTCGGCAACGGGGAAACGAGTTCCCGGCTCTACCAATTCTCTGAAAGCGGGTTGCTTGTGCAGTGGGACGGGGTAATGAATGGAACAGGGCATCCCTTTGTCTTTCAGAAAGGCAGCCACTTCATCGCGCCTTGGGGTTCGAATCGAATATTGATGATACACATGCTTCGCATAGGCTGGGCTGTAAGGGATAACCAAACCCAGACCGCTCAAGGCCTGAGTGTAGGTTTGAGCAATGCGAATGCGCGCTTCTGTCCACCTTTCGAGATGTTTGAGTTTGACCTTCAAAACGGCTGCTTGCAGCGAATCGAGCCGGCTATTGATTCCCAAGGTCTCATGATGGTACCTAACCCTGGAGCCGTGTTCGGTGATCATGCGACACGTTTGAGCCAGAGAAGAATCGTTGGTCAAGAGGGCTCCCGCATCTCCATACGCACCCAGGTTCTTGGTGGGATAAAAGCTGAGGCAGCCGATGTCACCCAGTGTTCCTACAAAACGATTATGATATCTGGCGCCAATCGACTGAGCCGAGTCTTCGATAACCTTCAGATCGTTCTCTTGAGCCAGGGATAAGATGGGCTCCATGTCTGCAGATTGGCCAAAGAGGTGAACCGGAAGAATGGCTTTGGTTTTTTGGGTAATGCCATCAGAAATCAGATTGGGATCAATGTTGTACGTCCTGGAATCAATATCCACATATACGGGCCGAGCGCCTAAAAAAGCGATCGCCTCAGCCGCTGCCGCAAAGGAAAATGGAGAGGTAATAACCTCATCTCCAGGTCCGATTTCCATTGCCATCATGGCTATTAGCAAGGCATCGGTCCCCGAGGCGCAGCCAATGACAAACTTGGCTTCCAGATATTGACTGAGCTCGTGCTCGAACTCGTCGACAACCCTGCCCATGATAAACTCGGAAGAATCCAGCACCGATTGAATCGCTTGGTCGATTTCGTCTTTGATAGTCAAGTACTGCCGGTGGAGATCCACCATTTTAATCGGCTGCATTCCTCTTCATCCTTGCTTTCTCGATGCTAAGGAGTCACCGAAAAACAAAGTTTTCTTTCTCCTCTACAGATTTTTTCACCGCAGAGACGCAAAGAGAATCCGGGGGGGTGGATAAGGAATCCACCTTCCAAACCCAAAGCGAGAGCTCCACTGTTAAGCACAAAGTCACAGCCACCACATGCTTTAGCCGCAATTCCTTGCGGAGACGCTTTTTTCAGAGATGCCTTCTTCTCGGCGCCTCCGGCGTCTCCACCGGTTCAGATTAGCTCAACCTGAAATGGCTTGTTGGTCCAGTTAAATTTTGCTAACGTGTCGGTGAGGTGAAGTTTTGGGCTCTCCCGCAGCTCAATGTGGAGGTGAAATCAAAATGACCCATGACTCAGGGCGAAAAATCACTTGTTTCTTACTCTGCGCCACAGTATGGTTCGCTGGCTTAAAAATACTTCAAGGGCAAGAGAGATTCAAAGGTGTACGTTCCGCACCCGACTTTGTATTGCCCAAGACTGATGGGAAAGTCTTAAAATCAGCCAGCCTGAAAGGCCAGGTCATTGTTTTAGATTTCTTTCAAACCTGGTGCCCAGACTGTCAACAAACTTCACCAGAACTTGAAAAACTTTTTAAGCGGTACAAAGATCAGGGACTGATCATTGTTGGCATCTCTCACGATAAGGAGGGAGCCAAAGTTGTCGAGCCCTTTGTCAAGAAGTATGGCCTCACCTATCCTGTTCTCATCGGCGACCTTTCGATTGCGGTCAGCTATATCGGGGTCACTCCAGAAAGGCCGAGCTTCAATATCCCGTATGTCATCTTAATCGACCGCAAAGGTAACATTGTGGGCGAATACGAACAAGGAACTCACAAAGAGGCCATGGATATCAAACTACTGGAGGAACGGATCAAAAAGCTGCTTTAGGTGTTACGCGCGACGAAACGAGAACTTTCTACTCGTTTCATGCTCAAGCCACCCCCCTCGAGTCCCCCTTGCCAAGGGGGGACCTACAGGGGGGGATCGCCGTGCGCTTGTCGCGAAGTGCCCACGACCACCGAAAATGCGCGGTGATCGTGGCTACATCTGACGCCCGGAATATCAAAGGCTAACTCCTTGGCCGGTTTGATCGAGCCTGTTCAACGATTTTTTGCTGCGGAACCAGCACGTGGATGAGGAGTAAAATAAACCTCATCAATCTTGACAGCGTATCGTTGTCTCATCTCTTTCAATAATTCTTCGCTTTTTTGTTTTCGAGCCAGCGTATCAATCTCCTTGCGGATGTTGGCAAGCGGAGGGGTTCGTCTTTCTTCGACTTTGACAATCTCATAGCCAAGAGGAGTCTGAATCACATCGCTGAGGGTCCCAGGCTTAATGGAGAAAATCACTTCTTCTAAAGGCGGGACAATAATGTGAGCTTTCGTCCCCCTCTTAATAATGCCTAGATCACCGCCTCTCCCGGAAGAGAGAGAATCGTTGGAAAACTTGGCAGCCATTTCTTCGAAATCTGCCCCGGCTAAGAGCTTCTGCCGAATCTCGTCAGCCTTGGCGCGGGCTTCTTCGTCTGAAAGAAGTTTTTCCACTTGCTTGCCGGGTTCCAGATTGAGACTGGAAGTCGATCGAATCACAATCCTTCTAACTCTTGCCTCCTCATATTGTGCCAAGTGGTCATCCAAGTATTTTTGTGCCTCCTGGTCAGTAACATTTAGTTCTTTCTCTAATTCAGACCGCGCGGCTTCACTCAAGATGCTTTCCCGAGCAATATTGATACGTATTTGCACGTCTTCTCTTTCTTGCAAGTGGCGCTTTTCCGCTTCCCTGGCTAAGAGTTTGTTATTGACGATCAGGTCGGCCAATTGCATTTTCCCCGTGCTCGAGTAGAAGGGACGATACTGAGGAGGAAGGCCTTCCAGAAATTTGTCCACTTCTTTGGCTGTGATCTTGAGGTCTCCAATGCTGATCACAACTCTTTCTTCAGGGGCGAGTGTTTTGGGTTCCGTCTGACTTTGAGCTGGTGCCGACCAAGCAAAACCAAGCCAGCCAAAGAGTAATAAATTAAAGGGTCTCACAAGATATGAATGCAAGCGTCTGTCCTTTCCTTTAAAAAAATTGAGTCTTACTCAGGACCCCTAATATAATGTTTTGTCCAAAAAAATGAAACCATCCAAACCCCGATGGAACTAATTAAACGCAGGGTAGACGAAGTAACCTTTTTTCTTACCATGCTGGCAGTCGTTCTGCCGGTATTCTCGATTGCCGCCGCGCAGGGTTTTTTGTTCTTGGCTTTTCTGAGCTTTTTATTCGAGAAGGGCATCCGAAGAGACACAGGGATCTCCTTGCCTCCACTCAAGGCTCCGCTCCTGCTTTTTATGGTTTTCACCCTTCTCGCTTATCTTTGCTCTCCCGAGCCAGAAATCGGGAGTCCCCCTCTCAGGAAGTTTGTGCTTTTTGTCATCATTATTTTGGTGGTTAATGACTTCTCCAAACCTAGACTGTTCCAAACCTATCAGGCCCTGTTTACCGCGGGTTTCATCGCCGCAGGATTTTCAATATATCAATACTTTTTCTTATCGCGCGGTGCCGTGACCGATCGACTCACAGGTTTCATGGGGCATTGGATGACTCTCAGCGGAGAGATGATGCTGGTTTTTGTCGCCCTGGCCGCCTATTTTATTTTTGCTCGACCTTCTCCAAAGCT
>QHZQ01000167.1:12736-35990 GCA_003224725.1 Acidobacteriota bacterium
ACACGAAGTGTCTGGATGGCCACTATTGCGGGTCTGCTGACCCTCCTATGGATGCGCTGTTACCACTGGAAGTCGTTGGCTGTGGTACCCCTATGTCTCGTCTTGCTTTTAAGTATGGCGCCCAGGGTCTTTCGAGAAAGAATGTGGAGTGTCTTTGATTCCCAAAATCCTTCTAACTATGCGCGCCTTGCCATCTGGAAAGCTGGATTACGCATGATCGAAGCCCATCCTTGGGTGGGTGTGGGGCCGCAAAGAGTCTCAAGGGTCTTTTACGACTATCATCCGAATTCCAACGACCGCTACCGTTACGGCTTCTTTCCAGTGCATATGCATAATAACTTGCTTCAGTTTGCAGCCGAACGAGGTATTCCCTGCGCTCTCGCCTGGCTTTGGCTTATCCTCAAGATTGCCATGGATCACTGGAGAGGATTCCGGAGGGATGAAGGCGGAACTCAAACCCAAACGATCTACGCAGTCGGTTTCATCAGCGTTGTCGTTCTCTTTCTGGCCGGACTATTCGAATTTAACTTCGGCGATTCTGAGGTGTTAATGATCTTCTTGTTTTTGGTATCAGCCCCGTATGCCATGAAGGCGTGAAGAAATTGAGAATCTCGCCGCTCCCTCACGGTCGCGGTACAGTAACTGCCTGGCTATCGGTACCGCGCGCGTGAGCAAGCGGCCGAACGGGCTAAAGTCGAAACCGATATTTCCAGAGGAACTTTATCAGGCTTACAAAGTGATGCTTTTTGGCCGGGTAATTCCAGTCCGCACTCTCTCGTTGATGCTGGTGAATCAGGGTAGCCGCCGGATTATAAATGACCTTCCACCCCTGTTGTCGCATTCTCAGACATAGGTCAACATCCTCAAAATAGAGAAAAAATCGTTCGTCGAATAGAAAAGGCTCCCGAATTGCCGAGCGTCGCACCAACATCGCCGCACCCAGGCCCCAATCAACTTCAGCAAGGCTTTGATGGTCCCAATCCAGCATCAAGTGATTTCGAACTGCAGGATGATTCGAAAACATACGATTGAATGGAGCCCGGCGCATCAGCAACGTCGTGTAAGTGTAAAATCTTCGGCAGGAATACTGTAAACTTCCGTCTGGATTGCTTAGGCGGGGCAAGACAATTGCCGCTTCGGGATTGGTCTTCAGGGTATGCAACAAAGTTTCTATAGCTCGACCTTGAGCCAGCACATCGGGATTTAAAATCAGGACAAATTCTCCTTGCGACTTGCGAAAACCGAGGTTTGCTCCCGCAGCAAACCCAAGATTGGCACTATTTTGAAGAAATCGAACGTTAGGCCAGGTTCCGTTCAGGGCAGGCGCCAGTTCCTGAGTTATGTCGTTGTTGATTACAAGAACTTCGCCGTCGGGTGCTGGGGTGGTTTGAAAGAGGCCTGCAAGACAGGATTTGAGAAATTCGACAGAGCGATAATTGACTATAACCACCGAAAGCAGGTTCATTGGAAAAGCTCTTGATACAGCTTTTCGTATCCGGCCGTAAGGCGCTCGGCACCAAACTCGACTTCGACCTTGGCCCGGGCCTTCTGTCCAAGATTTTTTCTCTTGGCAGGATCTCTCAACAATTCGACAACGTAATGGATGAAATCTTGTGCTTGGTCGGCAATCATAACTTCCTGGTCATGCCGAACCGGAAATCCTTCTAGGCATCGCCTGGTGGCTACGATGGCTTTTTCCATTGCCATCGCCTCCAGGATTTTTCCGCGCAATCCGGCGCCACTAATGATAGGCGCAACAAAAACCGAGCTCTGCTGCAAATAGGGCCTCAAATCTGGAACATAATCAGCAAAAGTTACAGAATCTTTTTGGCTGTACGCCAGAATATCAGAGGGGGCATAACGGCCGATGAGCGTGATCCTGGTTTCCGGAATCAGGCTGATGAGCCCGGGCCAGATTTGACGAAAGAAGTAATGCACAGCTTCCACATTGGGAGGGTGCTTGAAGTATCCTACAAACACCAGGCTGTTAGGAATCTCCTCAACGCCTGGACTGGGCTTGAAAAAATCCAGGTCGATGCCACTCTGGACGGTTTTGGGTTCGGCCACTTTGAGTACGCATCTCAAGTACTCTTGATCCACCGGTGAAAGAGTCACGATGGATTTGACTTTGCGGCAGACACGTTTTTCATACGACTGCGTTATTTTCCATTCGAGAAACAAGAAAGCCTTTTGAATGAAATTAGCTCCTTTTTGAAAGCTTCTTTTGTGAGCCAAGCTTAAGACTTCGTGATGCGTCAGCAAACTGGGGAACCGGCTTAAGTTGGGAATGAAATTTAATGTGTGCAGATACTCACAGTGCACCAAGTCATAATCTCCATTCTTCAGTTCATTGTGAACTTCTTTTCGCATCAACAAGAAGGCATGGACAAAGGCCAGGAGCTTTGAGAAAAGAAAGGAACTTTTCAATTCTTGGCGGTAGGGGTAAAGGGTAATCGTTCTAACTTCTTTGCAAAACCTGGCTAGATAGTCTACATGGGGTTTCTCATCGTCAGTCTCCGTGAACGACAACAAAGTGATTTCATGATGAACCGATAACCCTTTGATGAGGTTGACGAGAACCCAGGAGCCATCAAATCCCAATAGCTTGACCGTTTAAAAGATGTCTGTGGCGATAGAAAAACCAATAGTCAATAACAGCCAAAGCCTCTTCGTCGGAAAGCTGGTTGGGGCGGTAAGAACGCAGTCGATGCCAGACGATCAGCGGGATTTTGACCAGGGCCCCCATGAATGCCTTCAAGATAGCAAAACGGCCTCGGCTGATGTCTAAAAGGATGCGCAGCGGAAGTTGGACCAGATGCTTGATAAACAATTTGGCTGAATTGACATTCTGCCAAAAAAAGATGAATAGATTGCGGGAAATGAGATAGTCTATTTTCCGATTACCTAACTCAGAGGCATTCGTGCTGCGATGTTTATGGATGACTTTGCTGTTCGGGCAAAAGAGCACTCGATAGCCAGCCTTCCAGGCCCGATAAGAAATATCCGTATCTTCAACGTAGCCCGGATTATAAATTTCATCAAATCCGCCCAACTCCAAAAATTTTTCACGAGAATACGCGCTTGATCCGCCTCCCGCGTAGAAGACGGGGATATACTCCCGCTGTTCGTCAATTCCATTGGGCTGGGTGTGGCCTACATAGACACATCCAAAGACCAGAGTCCCGAAGGTTTTTCCGGTCTCTTCGCGTATCTTGGAGTGGTCATAGTTGAAAATCTGGGAGGTGACCGCAAAGATATCCGGATGCTCAAACCCCTTGAGGAGGGGTCGAAGGAATCCGCGTTCCACGATCACGTCATTATTCAGTAGGACTACAATTTCATTTTTGGAGCACTTCACTCCAATGTTATTGGCCCGACAAAACCGATAATTCCTGTCGAGTTCGATAATGCGAACATTGGGGTAATGGGTGCGAACGTAGTCCTGAGTGCCATCTGTGCTGCCGTTGTCCACCAGGATGATTTCATGGCCTCC
Source organism: Acidobacteriota bacterium (assembly GCA_003224725.1). Taxonomy (GTDB): domain Bacteria; phylum Acidobacteriota; class Terriglobia; order Versatilivoradales; family Versatilivoraceae; genus QHZQ01. Next base: position 16,230 of record QHZQ01000167.1, read on the forward strand.
CCCATCATATTCCACCGCTAACTCCAGCGCATCCAAACATTCTTTGAGAAGGTCCTTCTTGTTCCAGGAAAGGACAATGATGGAGGCCTTCGGTGGCTTAGAGGAGGGAGAAAGGGAAACTGCAGTCTGTTTTTGATTGGCTGCAATGAGATTGTCGTAGATGTCTTCGACCTGTTTCACCATAAAAGACTTGCTGAAATGCTTTCGAACCAGGGCGCACCCTTGTTCGCCCATGCAACGCCTCCGCTCCGGATTGGCGAGCAATTCAATCACAGCCTTCGACACCACCGAGGAGTCGGCCGGGGGGATCAACAGTCCGGTTCGATCATGGAGCACAGCTTCAGGTGTGCCACTCACGTGAGTGGCAATAACGGGCAAACCTGCGGCCATGGCTTCCAAAACACTCAGAGGCAGCCCTTCAAAGATGGAGGTTAGCAGAAACAGATCCATGGCCGAAAGGATACTGGCAACGTCCTCCCTCACTCCGGCAAAGATTACGTAAGGTTCCAATTGAAGCTGCTGAATTCTGGAATGAAGTCGTTCGCGCTCCGGTCCGTCACCAACAAAAAGGAACCGGGTCTGCGGAAAAACCTCCAGAATTTTCGGAATTGCCTCAATCGTGAATTCGTGTCCCTTTTGAAAGCTGAATCGAGCGACCGTTCCTACCACGAATTGATCCTCAGAGAGCCCAAATTCATGCCTCACCCGGGTTCGGCCCCGTTGAGAAAACGCGTACTTTTCGACATCAATGCAGTTACGAATGAGCTTTATTCTAAATGGATCTATTTTGTAGTCTTTTACCAGAAGCCGCTTGTTGGCTTGTGAGACGGCGATGGTATAGTCCAGGCAAAAGGTCAGGATTTTCTTCACCAGTTGCTTCGTTCGTACACCAGCCCTCTTTCCTGAAGCGAGCTCGAAAGCCAGATGTTCTGTGGCGAGTTTCCAGGGGACCCCACTGAAGAAAGCCGCCACAACGGGGAAGAAGCATCCAAAGGAGTTGCTGCTGCCGAAAGTACCGCAGAGGCGCCATAAAATTTTGTAGTGGGGACTTGCTATGAGTCTCTACAAAATCAACTTCAATATTTTGTTTTTTGAAGAACTCAGCCAAAGGTTGGGTGTCGAGTCTTTGAGTTAGAGCTACTCGGGGCTGGTATTTTTCGCGGCTCATTTCCGGGACGAGCAGCTTGAGGTATTCTTCGGCGCCACCCAGAAAAATGGCATCTGAGAAGAAAATCAGCTTGTGAGGTGCACTCATAAATGATCATCCACTAACCAAGGTCTTGCCCCTTTGATATCCCGGCATATCGTACTCGTCGCCGTCCTACTCGGCCTTAGAAATCCGGAAGCCGAGAACGACGACGATTCAATGAACGGGCACAAAATTCTCGTTTCGATCCACATAACCGGCTAAAGTCTGAACCATTAAGCACAAGCCAGGCCTGGGGTTGGAAGCGCGAAAAATTATACAGCAGCACAGAACAGAGGGCAACTCGGGAAACCGGCATAATCCAAATGGCGGTGATATTTTCTACCGGTTCTGAAATAATGAGTCCAGGAATAACGTCATGCTGAGTAACTCGCCAGCCACGGCTCGAGAGGTGGGTGCCAAAACCATGCAAGGAGCCTCCCTTATGGTTTTGCGCACTTTAGTGTTGTATCCTGTCGGCCTTATCGGTGAAGTTAGCCTGGCAAGATTACTCGCGCCGAGTGATTTTGGAATCTATGCCATTGCCAGCTTCATCACCGTTACGCTTGCCGGGGTGATGGAAGTGGGCTTGGCAGCCGCTTTGATTCAACGCCAGAATGAAGCAAGCGATGAAGAATATCAAACATTGTTTTCTTTTCAACTACTGGGTGTTTCTGCCCTGGTTCTTTTGGCCTTTCTGACGGCCCCGTGGTTATTCCCCCTGTTGAATTTTGATATCAGTATTCGCTGGATTCTCCTTGCCTTGCTTTTGTGCCCGTGGATCAGTGCTTTCGGGACGATTTCCACTGTCAAATTGGAAAGGGAATTACGCTACGCCGTTTTTGCCAAAATCGATGTACTGCGCGGGGTCACTTATGTAAGTCTCGCCGTCGGCCTGGCGTACTGGGGCGCCAGATCCTGGAGCTTCGTGATAGCCATTATCTGCAGCACACTGGTAAAAACTTGGGTGGCCTTCCGGGAAGCACCGTGGCCCGTCGGCTTCCGCCTGAAACTTTCCGGCATGGGACAGACCCTTCGGCTGGGCGTCATTTTTCAGATTTCCACCCTCACTTCTTTGTTCAGAGACCACATTGGAGTTGTGCTAGGTGGACCACTCTTTGGTCCTCAGTCGGTGGGTTACCTGAACTGGGCAAAGAATACCACCTTCTACACCAGCCAGGTCTTTACCCAAGTCGTGTCTCGCGTTGCCTTCCCGTCTATTGCACGGGTACAGCAGGATTCCGAGGCAGTGAGGCACATGACGCAAACCATTCTTAAATACGTTAATCTTTTCACCTTTCCCGTCATCTTCATTTCTGCTGCGCTGATCCCGGAATTTGTCTCGGTCGTCTTTACGGACAAGTGGAAACCCGCCATACCGGCCTTCTATTTTTATTCCTTGCGCATGATTGGCTCGAACATCACGACCCTTTATATCAACGTACTGTATGCCTTGGGGCGGTTGAGGACTTCACTTCGAATCTTGATTTGGTGGACTCTGTTGGATTGGGTGCTGTCCTTGGCCCTTTGTCCTTATTTTGGCTTTACTGGAATCGCTATGGCCTATGGCTTGAGTGTCGTGCCCATTTCAGTCTGGCTTTTGAGGGAGTTAAATCAATTTACAAATATTGATCTGAAGCAGAGCCTTTACCGGCCCCTCCTCTTGAGCGGGACAAGCTGCGTCCCGATCTTGATTTTTAAATCCAGGCTAACTCCATCGTGGGCGACAGTCTTTGGCCTGACCGCTGCGGGTTTGCTGATCTTTATCTTGTTGCTAGCTTTAGTAGAGCGGGAGACTTTGATTTCCGAAGGCAAAGTCTTCTGGCTCGCCGTGTTTAAGCGTCACTAATGACAGGATCTGATGAGAGGATGAAATCATGAACATGGATCGGGCCTATCCGATCGCGCCGATTTGCGCAGTCGGGGCCATCATTTTCAAGCAGGATTCGGTCCTTTTAATTCAAAGGAGGAATGCTCCTGGTTATGGCAAGTGGTCGATACCTGGAGGAGCGGTCCACTTGGGTGAGAGTCTGGAAGACGCGGTAGTTCGAGAGGTAGAGGAAGAGACCCAGTTGCGAGTTCGCCCGATTCAGATTGGCAAAGTGGTCGATCGTATCTATAGAGATGGCAACGGAAAGATCCAGTATCATTTCATCATTGTGGATTACCTTTGCGAGGTTTTGGAGGGCGAGCCCCAGCCCAGTACCGATGCGGCAGCTGTGAGCTATTTTAAGATGGAGGAGCTAAAAAATCTGGACCTGACGGAAGGAGCTGCAGAAGTGATCGATGAGGTTTATCAAAACCTGCTGCCTTAGTTCTGTTTTTTGCAATGATGCTGACGCATTTTCCGGGCTTGCACAGTCGCCGCGACGGAGCGCGCCTCCCACTTTGCCTCCCACGCTCTCTGAATGTGGGAGGCGCTCTCCGTCGCGGCGACCAATGCGAGCCCGGATGAGCAAGATTGTGCGAAAGCCTGCCCACCCCGTGCTTCAGCACGGGGCTAATGAAAACCTAACAGATTTTCAGAAGTCATCTGAAACACACTAAAATACGTCACCGTACTTTGATTCGGTGTGCCTAGTTTTGAAGGATCGCTTGGTAGGTTTTCCAAACTAATTCGGCAGATTTTTTCCAGGAATATTTCCGGGATTGCTCTAGCCCTTTTTCTATCAGATTCGACCGCAAGCTCGTGTCAAACAACAAGTGTTTTAATCCTTTGCTTATCTCGAAGACATTTTCTGGATTCACTAGCAGCGCCGCATCTCCCAAAACTTCAGGGAGTGACGAAACATTGGAAGCCAGGACTGGCGTACCGTTGGCCATAGCTTCTAATGGAGGAAGCCCGAATCCTTCATAGAGCGAAGGGAAGACGAAGATCTGGGCAGATTTATAAAAGACCTTGAGTGTTTCATAGGGAATGAACCCAAAAAAGCGGACGTCGTGTTGAACGCCGCTCCGGATGACCGTCCTGCGAAGAAACTGGTGTTTGGACAACTCATCTCCAATGATCAGCAGTTTCAGTTTTTTCCAATGTTCGTCGTCTTTAAGTTCCGTCTTCAATACCGAGAAGGCTTCTATGATGCGAGCGATGTTTTTGTGCGGTTTGATGTTTCCTGCATAGAGTAGAAAAGGATCTTCGATCTGGTAACGTTCCAGGACCCGCTTCTGTTCCTCTGGGTTGTCGGTCAAAACCGCGCGTTCGTCAATGGCATTATAGACCACAGTTATCTTCTGCTTCGGAACTGAAAACAGACGCATCAAATCCCTCTGGGTTGTTTCAGACACAGTGAAAATATGACTACATTTCCTGATGGTTCTCTTGGTGGCTTTCCTGGCCTGATTATAGGTCGAGGTTGAACTTGCATAATTTGGAAACAAAATGTGGACACAGTCGTGAACCGTAATCACTGACCTGCATCCCACAAACCTGGGAGCCCGGTAGTGAGGCGTATGCAGGAGGTCGATTTGTCTTTTCTTGAGAATAAAATGGAGAACCAAATCATTCCAAAGAGGATTTTCTTCACTAGGATCCAAGATAAAGGAGAAGTTTGACGGAAGATTTGTCAATTCGACCCGGTCTCTTTCGTGGCTTATGAGAAAGTACGGGTTCTCCTGGTCCAGGTTGGCCAAGTTTAAGATTAGATTTCGAATGTAAGTCCCAATTCCAAAATCCTTCAGCTTCCGAATGTCAAAGGCAATTCTCATGGGTTGTAAGAGTCTCTAGAAAAGGGGGGACTTCTGCGAGGACTCACGAATTTTTTCACACGTTCTGGGATAGCCTCCCGTAGCCTGGTACCTGTTACCCCCGCGTGGGGACTTTCACGGCATCATGGTTTCGTTCTTCTGAGCCTACTATTCGGGTGACATTTCTCCATCACCGGCGGCATCATCGACCGTGTCCAACTTTTCGAGAGGCTTTCTTTCGGGCGCTCTTAGACCTGCAAATTCTTCTGGCGGCTTATTCCGAGTGACCTGTTGGATAAAGTCAATCCAAATGGGCAAAGCCGCTCTGGCTCCTACTTCGCCTTTACCCAGAGATTTCTTTTGATCGTAACCCACCCAGACTCCACAAGTAATGGAGGGAGTGAAACCAATAAACCAGGCATCCGTATAATCATTGGTTGTACCTGTCTTACCCGCAACCGGTCGTTTTAGCATCTTGGCTTTTTGCGCGGTCCCAAATTCAACCACCCCTCGCAGCAGTTCCACCATGGCACGAGCAGTGGCTTGAGAAACTACTTCTCTTACTTCCACATGATTTTCCTCTCGAACCTCTCCCACGTAATCAGTGACTCTTTTTATGAAACGAGGCAAGATGCGGACACCATCGTTGGGGAAAACCGTATAAGCAGAGGCCATTTCTAACAAGGTAATTTCCGCCGAACCCAAAGCCAAGGGAAGATAAGGAGCGAGGTTCGGGCTGGTGACGCCAAATTTTCTTACGTATTCAATCCCCTTCTCCACACCAAATTGACTGAGAAGTTTTACGGCAGGAACGTTTCGAGACTGGGCCAAAGCTCTTCTCAAGGTGATGACTCCCTCAAATTTGTGATCATAATTCTGAGGCGACCATTGGCCCTGGCCACTGGGAAAGCTGACAGGACTATCTAAAATGGTATCGGTGGGCAACATTCCTTGGTCAAGAGCCATAGTGTAAACAAAAGGCTTAAAGGCAGACCCGGTCTGGCGATAGGCTTGGGTTGCCCTATTAAATTTACTACTCTCAAAATCGTAGCCTCCGACCATAGCTTTGATTTCACCGCTTGAAGATTCAATCACCACCAGGCCTCCTTGGACCAAGGGCCTTTGATCCAATTCCACTCTCAACTGCTTCTTTGACAAATCGACATTCAGGACTTTGAAGAGGGCCAAATCCCCAGGGGAGAAGGTCTTGGCTAGAGAACGCTTGCCGATCCAAGCGATATTCTGTTCGGTGATCTGAGCCGCGTATTTTCCAAATTTGATGAGAGCCGACTTTGGCTTGACCGAAATAACCAGTCCCGTAATCCTATTCCCTGGAACTGGCGGTCTCTTCCAGTCTTCGTGCTCATAATTTTCCACAGTGCCAACTTTTTGTTTGAGGATGTTGCTATTCACTCCTCGCCAGCCATGACGCTTGTCGAAATCTTCCAACCCTTCTTTCAAAGCTTCATTGGCTGCCTGCTGCATCTCGATATTGAGCGTTGTATACACCCGTAACCCTTTTTCATGAACTGCTTCCGATCCATACTTTTGCTCCAGATACTTGCGAATTTCTTCACCGAAATAAGGCGCCAAGGTATTTTGACGGGAAGAAACGCTTAATGTTAAAGGGGCCTTCTTGGCCATTTCTGCCACAACGGGAGAGATCTTGTCTTCTTTCGCTATGCGATCTATGACATGGTCTCTCCTTCTCCTGGCATTTTCAGGATTATTAATCGGGGAATAATAAACATGATTCCTTGGCAGAGCGGCAAGTAAAGCAATCTCTTCCAGCCTTAGGTCCTTGAGAGTCTTGCTGAAGTAATATTGGGCGGCCGCTTCAAAACCATAGGTTCCATGTCCCAGGTAGACCTGGTTGCAATAGAGAGTCATTATCTGGGGCTTCGTGTAATAACGCTCGATTTGAATGGAAAACAGTATTTCCTGGAACTTTCTCTTAAAGCTTTTTTCAGGGGTTAGGAAACAGAGACGGCTTAGCTGCTGGGTTAACGTACTAGCGCCTTCGGCCTTTCTCAGAGCAATCATATCTTTAAACAGGGCTCGGGCTATTCCAAAGAAATCCACGCCCCAGTGGGTTTCAAAATGCTGGTCTTCTGTGGCAATGATAGCCTCCCGTAATAACTTGGGGATTTGCTCATAACTGACAACGATCCTTCGCTCCAGCGCAAATGAGCCAATGACGCGTCCGTCGTCGGAATAAAGCTCGGTGATGACGTTTGGCCGATAGTCCTCCAATTCCTGGACTTGGGGAAGATCACTTTTATATACGATGAATAGGCCAGTAAAGGCGCCCAAAGCTATGGACACCAACAACAAAACGACGAATAGTATCTTTCCAAGGACATTTCTTCCCTCAATTACCACCGAAAGGGCCAAACATGCCATAAACTCATCTACCTCTTGTCGCGAACAAACTCAAGATCATCATAATTTAATGCCAGGTTCGAAACAAGCTGCCGGGAATGAATTTCATAATAACAACACCAATTTGAAAGCGATAGCTTACAGAAGACGTTGACAACAGAGGACTCATATATTATATTCCCTTACGACTAAGGAATTGTAAGAGAAGGGTTCCTAATTTTTTAAGACGTTCATTTCGGCTAGGAGGAGTTTCAATGAGTAAGATTATCGGCATAGATTTAGGCACAACCAACTCAGTGGTTGCCGTCATGGAGGGAGGAGAACCGGTTGTCATAACCAACCCTGAAGGAAGTCGAACCACTCCTTCAGTCGTTGCCTTTACAAAGAGTGGAGAACGGTTAGTGGGTCAGGTGGCGAAAAGACAAGCAGTAACTAACCCGGAAAACACAGTCTATTCCATCAAGCGATTCATGGGAAGAAAGTACGAAGAAGTCAGTGAGGAAATGAAGATCGTTCCTTATCGGGTAACCCGGGCCTCAAACAACGATGCTCGCGTTGTGATTATGGGTAAAGAGTACAGCCCCCCTGAGATTTCCTCCATGATTTTGCAGAAGATGAAGCAAGCCGCCGAAGAATACCTGGGTCAAAAAGTGACGAAGGCTGTCATCACGGTCCCCGCCTATTTTAACGACTCTCAACGGCAGGCCACTAAGGACGCCGGCAAGATCGCCGGACTCGAGGTGCTCCGAATTGTCAACGAACCCACAGCGGCAGCCTTGGCCTATGGATTAGATAAGAAAAAGGACGAAACGATTGCGGTTTATGATTTCGGAGGTGGCACTTTTGATATTTCCATTCTAGAAGTCGGCGAAGGAGTGGTCGAAGTCAAATCCACCAACGGCGACACTCACTTAGGTGGAGATAACATTGACCAGCGTATCATCGATTGGATCGTGGATGAATTCATCAAGGATCAAGGCATTGATCTCTCCAAAGACAAGATGGCGTTGCAACGCTTAAAAGAAGCGGCAGAAAAAGCCAAAATGGAACTATCCACCACACTGGAAACGGAGATCAACTTACCCTTTATCACGGCTGATGCTTCTGGCCCGAAACACCTCAACATGAGACTTAGCCGGGCCAAGTTTGAACAACTTGTGGAAGACATTCTGCAGAAAAGCGTCCAGCCTTGCAAACAGGCCTTGTCCGATGCGGGTGTAAAGCCGGAAGATATTGACGAAGTGGTCCTGGTCGGCGGATCGACGCGTATTCCTCGGGTGCAACAGATTGTTCGAGAACTCTTCAAGAAAGAGCCGCATAAAGGAGTTAACCCGGACGAAGTTGTTGCGGTGGGAGCCGCTGTACAGGCGGGTGTCCTGGCAGGGGACGTAAAAGACTTGTTGCTGCTGGACGTAACCCCACTCTCGTTGGGGATTGAAACCTTAGGCGGAGTATTTACCAAGCTCATCGAGCGCAATACCACCATCCCGACGCGGAAGAGCGAAGTCTTTTCCACTGCGGCTGATAGCCAGACCTCTGTGGAAGTGCATGTGCTTCAAGGTGAACGAAGCATGGCCAAAGACAATCGTACCCTGGGCAAATTTCATCTGGTAGGCATCCCACCGGCTCCTCGGGGGGTTCCACAGATTGAAGTGACTTTTGATATCGATGCCAACGGGATCGTGAATGTATCGGCTAAGGACTTAGGAACTAACAAAGAGCAGAAGATCACCATCACCGCTTCCAGCGGATTGGGTAAGGAAGAAATCGAACGCATGACTCGAGATGCGGAGTCGCATTCAGAAGAGGACCGGAAATATCGCGAGGAAGTGGAAGCGAAAAACAAGGCAGACAACCTGGTCTACAACACCGAAAAACTCTTGAAAGAGAATCGTGAGAAAATCTCTGAGTCCGATGCCAAGAATATCGAGGCTGCGCTTGAGGACTGCAAACGGGCCATCAATGAAGGTGGGACCGATCGCATCAATCGAGCCGTCGACCAGCTTACCGCTGCGACCCATAAGCTGGCTGATGTTCTCTACAAGCAAGCCGGGACTCAAGGCGGCGCGGGTGCTGGGTCGACCAACGGCCAATCTGCAGGCGCTTCAGGCCAGAAGCCGGCCGAAGGGGAAGTCATTGATGCCGAATATGTGGATGTAGACGAAAAGAAAAAATAGCAAGAGATCGTTGGAGTAGCTTTGAACACTACAAAACAGGATCTGCTGAATAAGATTGAGGCGTTGCAAGAGCGGATTCACTCGATTCTCGAGGAATCCGCGGCCACCTCACAGAACCTGCCAGAGGCACACTCTGACGCTAATTGGTCTCCAGTAGTGGATGTTTATGAGACGGAGAATGAATTTGTGCTGACGGCTGAAATCCCGGGTGCAGAACAGGACAAAATTGACCTTCAGATCGTAAACCATGTCCTGTATCTTCGAGGGCAGCGAGAACCTTCAAAGGAGTTTCCCAAGCAGATTTACCATCGATTGGAGCGGCCTTCCGGAAGGTTTGAGCGCCGGTTCAATCTTCCGGAAGCCATCAATCAGGATGAAATCAGGGCCCAAATGACTGGGGGTGTATTGAGCGTGTTTCTTCCTAAAACGGTGCGTCAGCCCCAGACTATCAAAGTCAAACTAAACCCTAAAAGGTAGTGGCCCCGATCCAGGGGCATTAACAAAGTCCATCTAAAGTCCATGAGCAATGAGGATTACTATCGGCTCCTAGGGGTCAAAAGAGATGCCTCAGCCGATGAGATCAAGAAAGCCTATCGCAAGCTGGCCCGGAAGTATCATCCTGACGTAAACCCGGGGGACAAGCAGGCGGAGGAGCGATTTAAGAAGATTTCTGAGGCCTATGACGTTTTGAGCGATCCTAAGAAACGGGGGGTCTACGACACTTACGGTACTTACTCAGAAAACTTCCAACCCGGTTCCGCTCCTCGGGGGGGTGGTTTTGATTTTGCCGGATTTGATTTTTCCAATTTGGGTCATTCCGGTTTCTCGGATATTTTTTCACAGTTCTTTCATGGGGAAACAAGTGCCCCGCGTCCCCAGAAGGGAGAGGACTTAGAGTACCAGATCTCAATTGGATTTGATGAGGCGCTTAAAGGCCTGCAGACTCGAATTACCTATGCGCGTAAAGATGTTTGCCCTACCTGTTCGGGTAGAGGTCTGGCCTCTGGAGGCAAGGAGCGGCTCTGTCCTTCCTGCCAGGGAAGCGGCAAAGTCGAGCAGGCGCATGGAAGAATGCGATTCACTTCGACTTGCCCTCAGTGCGGTGGCAGCGGGCAGGTGGGCCGACAGTGCACGCAGTGTAACGGGGAGGGGCGAGTTCGAAAAACGGAGAATTTGGAAATCAAAATTCCTGCGGGTGTTCAGACAGGTTCACGCATTCGTTTTGCGGGTAAGGGAGACGCAGGCATTCTGGGTGGGCCGCCAGGCGATCTGTATATCGTCTCGACCGTGAGTCCGCATCCTTTCTTCGAAAGAGTCGGAGATAACATCTATTGTAAAGTCCCTATTACCGTGACAGAAGCCGCCTTAGGGGCCAAGATGAAGTTCCAACGGTGGATGGAAAGGCCATGTTGAAGATCCCACCGGGAACCCAAAGTGGGCAGAAGTTTCGCTTGAGGGAAAAAGGAGCGCCATCCCTGCGAGCGTCAACTCGAGGTGATCAATTCGTCGAAGTGACGATTGTGGTGCCACGGGTTTCTGATGAGCGCAGCAAAGAAATTCTCCGCGAATTAGCACGGTTGAATCCAGATAATCCGCGCGCTGAGGCTTTACATTTCTGAGGGCTCGCAGGAATTCTATCGAGCACGGAATCCGGTTAGTTCGGGCTGCTTTGAGATTGTGAGGGATCGCGGGATCTCATGCCCTGAAGAATGGCCTACACCTTAGCTTTTGGGAGTCCACTCACTATGAAAAAGCGTGGTAGAGCTGCCTATACCATCAGTACGGTTGCCAGCACATATAATATTCATCCTCAGACCCTCAGGTTGTATGAACGTCAGGGTCTTCTCAAACCCTCTCGATCGGAGGGTAACACCCGGCTGTATACGGACGATGATCTGGCGAGGTTAGAACTGATCCTAAATTTAACCCGGGATCTGGGTGTGAACCTGGCAGGGGTCGAGATTATCCTCAATATGCGGGCAAAAATGGAAGAGATGCAGCGGGAAGTCAAAGAGTTTATGGAATTTGTCGGGAGGGAGTTTGGCGCTCAATCACCCCGTTTTCACGCTAAAATAGAAAACGCGTTGGTAAGAACAACCCCTCCAAGAATCATTCGCTTGAATCGCTGATTATTCAAACCCTGAAGGTGAGAGACTAACTGGGGCTCATTCCCTTGTTTGCCTCAACTTCCCTCATATAATTCTCATGTAATAGGAGTTAAGCAGCCTCACATTTCCGCAGTGACAGCCGCGTTGTTACATAGTCCATTGAATTTTTCCTTTTATACTCCCAGGCCCAAATTTCTTGTAATAGAATAGCTCTGCTGAAAATCCCTGTCGGGAGGGTCTCCCTTTCCGTTTTTTTGTTCGATGATGCCCCAAAATGGTGGCATGAGAGGCTTCATGGAAAGTGTCCTTATGTGTCCCACATGCAAGGGGACGGGCTGGAAGTTTGTGGAGAGTGAAGGCCGCCAGGCTGTGACTCGCTGTGAGTGCTTTGAGAAAAAGCACTTGGAAAGGCTCATCTTGATGGCCAATATCCCGACTCGCTATGATTCTTGCTCTTTTGAGAATTTCCACGCCATTACGCCGAAGTTGGACCTGGTTAAGACTCTGGCCAAGCGGTTTGTCGAGGATTACCCCACCGTAGAATGTGGTCTCTTGATCCTGGGACCCTGCGGTGTGGGGAAGACTCATCTGGCAGTGTCTATTTTACGAGCCCTGATTTACAAGCATGAGGTGGAAGCACTTTTTTGCGACTTTCGCGAACTCTTAAAAAGGATTCAGAACTCCTATAATCCAGTCTCGCAAGCCTCCGAAATGCAAATCCTCGATCCTGTGCTCAATTCGGAAGTTGTAGTACTTGATGACTTAGGTTCCGAGCGGCCTACGGAATGGGTAAGAGATACTTTTGCCTATATCATACTTATTACTTCAAATTTTGATGACAATCCCAAGCTATACAAAACCTTGAGTGATGGAAGTCGAGTTTCATCCGAGGAAAGTCTGGAAGACCGTATTGGCATCCGGTTGCGATCGCGCCTCTATGAAATGTGCAAAGTCATTCGTATTGAGGGCTCGGATTTTCGCATCGACGTCAAGCAGGCCCAATACCAATTTTGACATGAGCGTCCAGCCCCACCCCAATTGACAAAATCGCAGCCAGAATGTGAGTAACGACGTAGGGTGCGCCTCATTCTGGCGCACCGATTTGCTCTGCTGGGCAAAGGTGCGCTGGAGAGGCAGCGCACCCTACTTGCTGTTACAGCAATGAAGGTTCTGAATCTGATGTTTTGTTGCACCAGCCCTACATGAACCGACGTCAATACCTTAAGATTTTGCTACAAGCTGCCAGTGTCGGTTGCGTTCCCTTTCATAAGCTTTTTTCTGAGAGTCCAGTATCGGTAGACGAGACCCATTCCTGGCCTCAATACGTGGACGTGGCCGAGAAAGCAGGATTGAACTCCAAAACGGTTATTCTCGGACATGAAACCAAAGACTTCCTCTTGTCTACCACCGGGGGCGGCGTGGCGCTTTTCGATTACGACAACGACGGCTGGCTGGATATATTCCTGGTCAACGGTTGGGGCCTGCGTGAATTTTCCAAAGGAGCGGAACCTACCAATCACCTTTTCAGGAACAATCACGATGGAACCTTTACGGATGTGACCGAAAAAGCCGGACTGGTGCGACACGGTTGGGGACAAGGCGTTTGCGTCGGGGACTATGATAACGATGACCACCTCGACCTGTTCGTTACTTATTACGGTAAGAATGTGCTTTATCACAACAATGGAAACGGCACTTTCACCGATGTCACACGCGAATCGGGCCTCCTGCAACCCGAAGACCGATGGAACACAGGAGCTGCCTTCCTGGACTATGATCGCGACGGTCACCTCGACTTATTTGTCAGCAACTATGTGGGATATCAATATGGTCTGACTCTCTACGACAGCAACCCTTCTTTGGTGGGGGAGCAGTCTCCGGTACTTTACGGCGTAGCAGGACTGGAGGGGACTCGCAACATTCTCTATCGTAATAACGGCAATGGCACTTTTACGAATGTCTCCGAGCCTGCTGGCATCTTAAGACCCGAGCCGGCCTACGGGTTCACTCCCTGCGTTGCTGACTTTGACAACGACGGCTGGCCGGACATTTATGTGGCCGACGATTCAACGCCGAGTCTGTTTTTTTTGAATAATCGCGACGGAACCTTCAGGGAGGCGGGGCTCCTGGCTGGAGTGGCTTTTGACGCCAATGGTCGTTCCCAGGGTGGCATGGGTGTCGATGCAGGAGATTATGACGGAGACGGACTGCTCGACATCATCAAAACCAATTTCTCGGATGAAACACCATCGCTCTATCATAATGACGGTCGCGGTTTCTTCACTGATGCAACCTCTCAAGGCGGTTTGGCCGGGCAGGCATCCTCGGTTAAATGGGGTACGGCTTTTTTCGATTATGACAACGATGGTCATCCCGACCTCCTGATCGTGACGGGAGCCATCTATCCGCCCGGCATGAGTGCCCGGAATTCCAAGCTCAGCCAGGGGAGCAGAATGATTCTCTGCCGTAATTTGGGAAAAGGTCGTTTCGAAGATATTTCCGCCCATGCCGGACCGGCTCTTTTGCAAACTCACTGCAGCCGCGGAGCCGCCTTTGGAGACCTCTTTCATACTGGGCAAATCGACGTGGTTGTCAATAACATCAATGACCACCCCAGCTTGCTTCGCAACCAGTCACCTCCACCAAACTCCTGGCTGCTGATCAATTTGGTTGGGACAAAAACGAATCGCGCCGCCATCGGATCACGGGTCTTGGTTGAAACGGAAAACCGCCGTCAGATTCAGGAAGTACGGAGCGGAGGCAGTTTTTGCTCGCAGAACGATCTGCGCCTGCACTTCGGCTTGGGCCAGGTGCGCCAAGTGGCGCGGATAGAGGTGCGGTGGTTAAGTGGTACCCGGGAAGTCCTGGAGCGAGTTCCAGTAAACCGTCTGGTGACCCTGCAGGAGGGTAAAGGGATTGTCTCTGAAGACGCGTTTTGAGCTTCCCAACCTTGTGGTCAGAGGATTTTCCATTAGCCTGAATTCCGAAGTGCGGCCGAGATCGGGAGGGCGAGGCTCCCGCCGAGCCTCATGGGGCTTACGAGGGCGAGGGCTCGCCAGGAGGCTCGCCCTCCCAATTTTTTCGCACCTCCCCTTCGGGAGAGGAGCCGGCGGTCCAGAGTCAAGTCCGAGAGTACCTCCCCGTTCAACTTCGGGATTCGGGACTACTCCACGCCGGCGGTCTCTGTGGTTTCTCTTCTTCATCTCCTTTTTCTTTACGACACCTGGAAGGACGGCAAGGGCCAACGAAAAACCTGCGACACCACCGAGCCAAAATGCTCAGGGTCCTCAGCTCGCGTACGATCGGGCCTTCCAGCTGCTGGGTAACGGCAAGCTAAATGAGGCGCTTGCAGAAATCGATGCCGCTTTGGTCCAGTCTCCCGCCAACCCCTCGCTGCACAATCTCAGAGGCCTGGTGACGGGTCAGCTGGGTCGTCACAAAGAGGCCGAAGCCAGTTTTCAAAAGGTTATTCAGTTGTTGCCCGAGGCGGCGCTGGGCTATAACAACCTGGGCACGTTGCTTTCGGGATTAGACCGTCAGGGAGAGGCTGAGGAGTGTTTTCGCCAGGCCTTGAAACGCGAACCGCAAAATCTTACGGCGCTCCTGGGTCTGGGTGTGACCTTAGCTGATTCGCACAAATACCAGCAGGCTGCTCCATACCTTGAAAGGGCTTGGCGTGCTAAACCCGGAGACTTTCAGACAAGCTATGAGCTGGCACGTGTGCTTCGAGAATTAAAACACACGGCTCAGGCTCGAAAAGTTCTGGAACGAACAGCTCCTCCCCACAATGCGGCTCTGGCAGCTAAATACTTTGTATTGTCAGCGGTTCTGGCAGAAGACCAGGAGGAACCGGCGGCCGCTGCCTCGCTCTATCGTCGAGCCTATGAGTTTGCTCCCGATTCCTTTGAAATCTATCTCTCTCTCGTTCGTACCAGTCTCAAAGCGGTTATCCCTGGTTCTGATTTCTCCTTGCCAGCGGCCCCACCCCGGCTTTCCGCTGAGCAGCACTTCGCGGCAGGACTGCTACTCGCCTCGCACAATGCTTATCGCGAAGCGGTGCCACACTTTGAAGCGACTGTGCGCCTGGAGCCCGACAGTTACTCCGCCGCCTATAATTTGGCTTTGGCCTGCAAGAACTCGGGCAAGACGCAGGCGGCCATTGATCTGGTTGAACGCACCTTGAAAAGCAGGCCTACTTCGGAACTCCATAACCTTCTTGCTTCGCTGCAAGAAAATGCGGGGCGCTACCTGGAGGCAGTACGTCATTTCCAGAAAGCGGTGGAACTGGAGCCTGCCAACGAGCAATATTACTTCGACCTGGGTCTGGAATACCTGGCTCACTTTACTTTTGGCCCTGCCCTGGAAGTCTTTGGCGTGGGGTCTAAGAAATTTCCCTCTTCTTCGAGACAACACGAGGGTCTTGGGTTGGTTCACTACGCTTTGCGTCAATATCCACAAGCTGCCGATGCCTTTTTGACGGCGCTGGAAATCAATCCCTCCTCTCCCAGTGCTTACGCAGCCTGGAATGCACTGCATTCCTTCCTTTCGCCCGCTGAAATGGAAAGCCTGTTGCCGCGCCTGCAACATCTTTCTGAACGTTATCCGAAAATTGCGGAGCCGCAGTACTGTTATGGCCTGGCCCTTCTCAGTCAGGGGCTCGCTTCCAACCGAAGTGACAGTTTTGCTTTGGCCCAATCTCTGATCGAGCAGGCCATTCGTTTGAAGCCGAACTTTGGCGAAGCCCACCTGGCATTGGGCAACCTCTACGTGGCTCGCAAGGAAAATCAGAAGGCTGTAAGTGAGTTTCTCGAAACCATTCAATTAGATCCCCGCTCTGAAATGGCATTCTATCGACTGGGCCAGACGTATCGAAATCTGGACCAACTGGAACTGGCCCAGCAGCAACTGGCACGATATGCAGAGCTGGTGCGCAATCGTCGCGAGCAGATGGCCCGGAGTCGAAGGGCTATCAAACAATTCGTCCTGGCGCAGTCGCCATCGTCAGCAGCAGCTCGCGGTAGGTAGCAGCAGGTGGTGATTCCCCTCCGCTGGAGGGGTGCAGGGGTGGGTTGCCTCGAACCGGAAGGACCCACCCCTGAAGGCTGATGCCTTCTGCCCCTATAGGTATTCAGAGCCCCGATAGGTGCGATCTCCCAAGAGGGGATTTTCAATTATTCCCCTCCACTGGAGGGGTGTAAGGGTGGGTTGTTCCAGATGGCAAGAACCCACCCCTTAAGGCTGTTGCCTTCTGCCCCTCCCAAGAGGGGATTTTCGAGGAGACCCTATGCTTCGCAGACTATACCTTTTTCTCTGTCCTGGTTTATTGGCTCTACTCATCTCCAGCCCAGTCTTGGGAGCCCCACTCAAAGCGGGCGTGGCAAAGGCAGATATCACACCTCCCCAAGGCGTGCTTATGTGGGGGTACGCTAATCGTAAATCTCCGGCCAAGGGGACGCTTGATCCGCTCTATGCCCGGGTCCTTGCATTGGATGCCGGTGAAAAACGGCTGGTCCTGGTGGCGCTGGACTTGGGCCGAACGTTTGGACCGGCATCGCTGGAGCGCCTTCGCCAGACGGCCAGGAAATCGAACGGAGTTACTTATGTGCTTGTCGCGGCTTCTCATACTCACTCCGGACCGGTGATGCAAGACGAGTATGCCAAAGGAGTTCCTGCCTGGGAGACTGCCGCCTTGGAGAAGATTGGGAAAGCAATCGTCGAATTACGGAGTTGCTTACATTGGTCACAACCGCCGGCGAGTCAATCCAGACGGCACCGTCACCATGTTCTGGCGCAATGAAACCAAGGTTCCCACGGCGCCGCTGGATCCTACGGTCTCGGTTTTGCGCGTTGACACAGCCGACGGAAAGCCCCTGGCGGTCCTGGTGAATTACGCCTGCCATCCTGTTGTGTTTGGGCCGGATAATTTGGAGTATTCGGCGGATTTTCCTGCCGCTATGAACCGGACCGTGGAACAGGTACTGGGCGGGCAAACGCTCAGCTTTTTCCTGCAGGGAGCTCCGGGCGACATCAATCCCTACTTTGACAAAACGCCGCAGGAGGGGGAGGCGCTGAAAATGCGCGACTGGAGCGGCGAGCATTTAGGCAAAGAAGCCGCGCGCGTGGCTCTGGCTATCCGGACCGAAGCCGTAGGCGAGGCCAGTGTTGATTTTGCCGAAGACTTATTGCCTTTTCATCTCCGTTGGGACCCGGAAAAATTTCGCCAGGCGCTTATCAAGGTTTTTGGTCCCGAGGTTTTCGAGACTTATGGCCAGCCCATCCGTCCCCAAATGCAACTTCCGGTTACCACGGTTCTCATTAACAAACGGATCGCACTGATGGGAATGCCCGGAGAACCTTTTGTGGAATTCCAAATTAACTGGCGAGACCGCTGTCCTGTGCGGGACGCTTTTTTTCTGGGTTACGCCAACGGATACTTCGGTTATTTCCCTACCCTGCATGCTGCGTCCGAAGGTGGATACGGCGCAGCCAGCGCGACCACCTGGGTGGAACCCGGTGCGGGTGAGCGCATGGTCGATCATGCGCTGGTAAGGATTTACGAGATGCTTGGGAAGCTGAAGGATCTGCCTGAGGATTTGAAGGGGACTCGTTGAAGCGAGATTTTTTTCTCGTTTTGTCTACTTGCGGTGGAGCGGGCGCTCCGCGCGGCGATATACATCGACAAGCTGGCCGTCCAGAGGACGCCTCCCACATTCGGACGGCGCCCACTTGCATTCAAAACCTAAATGCCAGAAAAAGTCCGGCTCAAAATGACCACTTCAACCCAAACTGGATTTCGCGTTCGTTGTCCAGCAGAGTGCTGGTAATGGCCGCGCCCCCCGGTTCATCCACGCCTCCACCGGGAAGAGCAAACTGAGGATGGTTGAACAGGTTGAAGAACTCCGCCCGGAACTGTAGCTTATGTCGTTCAGTGAGGCGGAAATTTTTCAGCAAGGCAAAGTCGAAGTTAACCTGGTCTGGACCACGCAGGTTTCCGATCCCAGCATTGCCAAACTGGCGGGCGAAAGTCTGTCCAGGCGCCAGAGCCGGAAGCACAAAGGCAGCCTGGTTAAAGAAGCAATCCAGAGTCTGTTTGCCCGGGGAGCTGCAGCCCAATACCGCCTGGGTTTCTGTGCTAAAGGAGAAGTCATATGGATCATGAATGCGATCAGGCCGCCCTCCGGCTTCGGTGTTGGTTGGATCGGAGGAAAGACCGGCATTATACGCCTCGCCACTTCGAATCACGGTACTGCCTGAAAGTTGCCACCCACCCAATATCAGATCAGCCACTCGCCCTGAGTTGCTTAGAAAATGTCTCCCGTGCCCGAAAGGCAGTTCGTACAGATAGCTGACAACAAAGCGGTGGCGAAAGTCCGGTTGAACGGGGCCCTTTTCAGAACCGACGGTATAAATACTTTGGAGATTGCCAGCCACGTTGCCGTCAGCCGTGCCCAGATTCTTGGCAAACGTGTAAGAGGCAAGCAAGTTGAGACCGTAAGAGAAACGTTTGTTAACTGAGGCTTGAAACGCATGGTAGGCCATGCTGAACATGGGAAAGTCCAGAGGCGCGATATACCCCAGGTTAGGAAGGCGGTTGAAATAGGGGCGCCCAAAGTTCCCGGTATCATCCGAGAAGTTGGAATCCAGCGGCAGCGGCGGTTGGTTCAAATTACCAGATTCATGGTTCCACAGCCGCAGCCCTCGTGTTCCCACATAGGCAGCTTGAGCTACCCAGTCGTTTGCAAGCTCGTGCTGAAGCGTGAAGTTCCATTCCATGATGTAGGGCATGACCCGCTTCGGACCGTTGGACCGCACGGTCCCAACGGCAGGATTGGGGTCAGCAAAAAAGAAATCCGTGGGAAAGCCGGCAGAGATCAGTTGACTTGGATCTGGAATATTGCCTGAGTTAAAGGTCCGTGAGTTGACTGAAAGAGCCGGGGGATTGAGGCCCAGGTCATCGAAGATGTTGCCTTCGCTCGAATAGAACACACCGAAAGCGCTGCGAATGACCGTCCGCTTATTGCCGAAAGGTGAGTAGGCAAAACCAACTCGCGGCGCCCAGTTATTCTTATCGAATTTGACGCCAGCATGGGAGACCCCATTGGGCCCATAAGACGTGACGATGACCGCCCGGTCCAAATCAAAATTGGAAACTCGACCATTAGCCGGGGAAGTCACTTCGTAACGCAAGCCGAGATTCAGAGTGAGATTGGGAGTCACCCGGAAG
>QHZQ01000167.1:36067-38286 GCA_003224725.1 Acidobacteriota bacterium
CCATACCGTTTCCGCCCGACTGGGTGACAAGGTCCGCCGAATAACTTCCATCAAAGGAATACCAGCCCCTGGGAGCGGTCTCCTGGAAGAAGTTGCGCTGCTGGCGGCGGAAGTCAATCCCAAATTTGAGGGAATGCTTTCCCCGCGTCCAACTGAGTGTGTCAGCAATCTGAAAGATGTTCTCTACAGCAAATTCCGGAGTCCAGAGGGAGTCACCGAGAGAAGTGAAGCCGGAAACGTCAAAAAAAGTCAGCCCCGAGCTGTTGGGATCGCTCCGATTAGCATTGGGAATTCCCAACTGTTCGGAGAAGTTCTTTCCAAAGTTGATGGGCAGACCATTGATCACGAAGCGAAAGGCGCCGCCATGCAAGTCGTTGAGCACAGTAGGTCCAAAGGTATGAGTCCATCCCAGGCCCAAATGGTGATTACGATTCTTCGAATCACTGGGGCAACAAACGTCTCCTCCCAGGTCCCCCAGGGTGCCAGGTCGGTGGCTGTCTACATTGCCGAAACTGTAAGACCCAAAGAACTGGTCCTGATCAGAAATTCGGTGATCCAGGCGAATGTCAAAGGAATCCTGATCGTTTTTCCTATTGGAGTTCAGCACAAAATTGTTTGCTACCCCGGGTAAGTTGGGCAGAGGGAAAAGGTCTATGATTTTCTGCCCAATCGGGCTGATCCGATCGGCAGGAATTGCAAAGGGATTGCCCGGATTGATCAACGCCCGTGCAAAAGTGTCGGGATCAGTAGTCATTGGATCATAAATCATGTCACCCCGTTCCGTAAAATCGCCGTGGTGCATGGCTTCTGTTGGAACCGTATTAATAGTCGTCACACTTTGGCGGAGACGAGTACCCTGGTAGTCGCCAAAGATAAACGTTCGATCTTTCCTGATGGGGCCGCCCAAATAAAAACCAAACTGGTTACGGCGGAAAGGTGCCTTCTCCGGACTGAAAAAGTTGCGTGCGTCGAGCTTGTCGTTGCGAATAAACTCGTAGGCGCCACCGTGAATCTCATTGGTTCCTGATTTAATCACCACGTTAACGGCTGCGCCTCCGCGACCAAATTCAGCGCTCATCGCGTTCTCTTCAGTGCGAAACTCCTGGATCGCATCCGGAGGAGGAAGGGCAATAATGCCTCCCAGGCCGAACTCGTTATTGTCCACGCCGTTCAACAGGAAGTTGTTATTGGAAACACGCAACCCGTTAACCGAGAGGGCCGCATTGGCGCGCACGTTTTCGAAGGCTCCCGATTCGCCGCTCACATTTGATCCTGCCTGTCCGGAGTTGGCGCCAGGGGCCAAGTAAGCCAATCCAATAAAGTTTCTCTGGTTGAGGGGTAAGTCGACGATACGTCGCTCGGTTTCTATCGTACCCAGGGAAGAAGTCTCCGTTTGCAACAGAGGAGGTGCCCCGGTAATTTCCACGACCTGCCTGATCTCTCCCACTTTGAGAACCAGGTCCACCCGTACCACCTGATTGACTCCGACCTCGAGATTAGACTGGACGGTTTTTTGAAAACCCTCCTTCTCTACCGCCACTGTGTAGGTCCCGATATGCAGCAGATTGGCCGTATAGCTGCCGTTGACATCGGTGGTGAGTTTGGTGGATTGATTCGTTCCGACATGGGTAATGGTCACCGTCACGCCTGGCACCACGGCCCCGCTGGAGTCGGTAATCGTTCCGACAATCCCGCCGCGATCCACCTGGGCGAAGAGATTTGACCGGTTCAGGCTCAGCAGACAAAAGATGAGGAAAAGCATGTTCGTCGGTTGAAAGAAACTCCTTTTCATCTGTCGTATCCCTCCTATTATCGAATCACCAAAGGCAGGACTTTTTTCAATCTCATAGGGCCTTCTCATTGGCCAACCTGACAAATAATGACGCTTGGTCCAAACCTGCCGCGGGACTGAGAACAGCGCTGTTGGCTTATTGGTCTTAACTCGAAGACTCTTCTAATGACATGAATGTAGAAGACCTACTTCACAAAGTCAAGGAGAAGTTAGGTCCCTGGGTAATGCCTCAGCTACGGGTGGCGAAAGGCACAACAGGTGGAGCGGGCGCTCCCGCACGCTGAATGAACGCGCGACGGAGCGCGCGTTCCACCCGAGCTATCATCTGACACCGACTGGCGGAGCGGGGAATAAGGCCAGTTTCGCGACAGAAACTAACTAGATCGCTCTGATGACCTCTCGATGAATCGAGGGGTTATGGATCTTA
>QHZQ01000542.1 GCA_003224725.1 Acidobacteriota bacterium
ATCTACAGAGCCTGTCCGGATCGCCGCATACATGAGACTCGGGTCAAATGTTCGTTGCTCTGCAAACTGCAAGCCGTAGCTCTTCTTCAGAGCGAACCACTCCGGACGACTGAAGAACTCGTAATCACTTCCGATACGTAATGCCGAGGCGTGGGTGGATAATTCCGCCAAAGAGGAGATTCTGTGCTTCAGGGAACTCTCTTTGGAGATAGCCAGCGCATAAGTGTTCTCGAACCCCAAGGGACCCAATAGCCTCACCTGGCGCTTCTCATGAAGCCAGCGGGTCATCTGCTCTAGCAGGGCTGCCCGAGGTGGAATGTCGCTGCGCTTCATAATGTTGGCCCAAATCGTTCCTGAATAATCTACGTAGCAATCTACTTCTCCAGCGGCGAGGGCCTCGAACAGGATGGTGGACCCCAGACTTGTCTTGCTGACAGCCGGCAAACCAGCCTGCTTCAGAGCCAGTGTAAGGAACTCTGCCAGGACATATTGCTCGGTGAAAGTCTTGGCTCCCACAACAATGGGAGCCAAGGCGCCGTTCTGCGTGGTTCCCTTTTTCAACATCAACGGTGCGAATCCGGCCAACAAGAGCAAAAGTAAGCCGATCCCCGCGGTCATTCCCGAGCGGCGGCTGTGCTGTCGGGCAGAGCTTTCCAAGAGGCGAATCAACTGATCCAGCGTGATCGCCAGAGCTGCGGCTGCCACGCAACCGACCAGAACCGCGATGGGGTTTTGCGTTTGCAGTCCGGAAAAAATGTAATTGCCCAAACTTGTTGCTCCAACAGGAGTAGCCAGCGTCGCGGTACCCACCACCCAGACGGCTGAGGTACGAATACCGGCGATGATCACGGGTGCCGCCAACGGAAGTTCGACTTTCAACAACTGCTGAGTACTCGTCATGCCAATGCCACGAGCAGCCTCTAGGACCGAGCGATCGACACCGAGAATCCCTGTCACTGTGTTATGGAGGATGGGAAGCATGCTGTAGAGCACCAGCGCAATGAAAGCGGGCAGAAACCCAATCTGCCCCAACAGCGGTACCATCAGGGCCAGCAAAGCGAGCCCGGGAATCGTTTGCACGATGCTGGCGAAAGTCAATGCAGGCCACTGCAGTGCTTTGACTCGCGAAATCAAAATGGCCAGCGGAAAGCAGATGAAAATGCCCGTCAGCAATGCCGACAGGCTGAGGAGCAGGTGATGGCCGAGGGTCACGGGGAGCAGCGCCAATTCTGCGATGAGGTCTTGCTTCATGACAGTGTCGCTCGCATAAGGTCTTCCAGGCGTGCCGCTTGCCGGCGAGGAGTTTCCAGCAAAGCTGCCACATGAGGATGGTCGGGATGAGCCAGAAGCTGCTGGGGAGTCCCCACTTGGAGTGGGTGGCCCTGATGCATTACTGCGATGCGGTCGGCCATGACGAGCGCTTCGGTCATGTCGTGGGTCACCATCACTACGGTCAATCTCAGCGACCTCTGCAGACTCTTGAATTCGGATTGAAGGGTATCGCGAGTCACAGGATCCAGTGCTCCGAACGGTTCGTCCATCAGCAGAATCTTCGGACGCCCGGCCAAAGCCCGTGCCACGCCCACACGTTGCTGCTGCCCGCCAGAAAGTTCCGCTGGCAGTCGGTGGCGGTAATTATCCGACGACAAGCTCATCATTTGGAGCAACTCATCCACCCTGGCCGTGATGGCCGACCGCTCCCATTTGAGCAATCTCGGAACGATACCCACGTTCTCTGCTACCGTCATATGGGGGAACAGACCGATCCCCTGAAAAACGTAGCCGATGGAACGTCGTAGCTCGACGCGATCCCTCGTGATGACATCCTGTCCATCCACGAGGACCCGCCCACTGGAAGGCTCGACAAGCCGGTTGATCATCTTCAAGGTCGTTGTCTTGCCACACCCTGACTCGCCCACCAGAACCAACAATTCCCCTGCTGGAATCTCCAGATTCACGTTTCGGACCGCGAAGGCTCGACCCTCGTCGTAAGACTTGGACAATTGCTCAAGGCGAATCATGGGATAACTAGGATCTCTAACTTCTAGGAGACATCACGATTATGGTACCCATCAGCCGACCTGCGAGACTATTCCTCGCAAGAAAAAGGACCTTGAGGAGACCAGAATGCGCCCATCAGGGTCTTGACTTCAACAGACTCTAACACACTTCGCTGCCTGTCGGCAGGTGCTTAAGCCCGCTCGGAGTTGGGCGCTGATGGAACCACCGCGGAACTCTCTCATTGTAAGCTTCAGCCTAGAGAGAACGGGGCTGGTGTTAGCCGATGAAACATACCTGTAGATGGCAATGTTAAGTGTAGAGACCGAGATCGAGAATTTTTTGCATGGTCGTCGGCTCCTTGGTGGCCCGCTATGCCGCCGACCTTTGGCTGAGGTTCCACTGACAAAGCTACACGGTCAACCTACTCAGAGAAGGAAGAGCAAGGCAGCTTCCAATCAGAAGCCATTGAGAAGCAGGATAACGGTGAGACAAACTCCCCGGTTTTGACGAAATTCTCGCAGTTTGTTGCGAGGGGTAGGAGGGCAGACTAGTCGAACTGGAACCGCTTCTTGTCAATCTTCAGGGCCTTTATCCTTGCTTCGAGGGTCGAGGGAGACATCCCAACCTTGGCAGAGCGGCCCCGGATCCGCCACGCAGGTCGAAGAACCTGGTCCTATTTGTCCCGTTATCTATATAAAGTATCAGGACGAGAAATATTAATCTGAAACAGTAGCGCCTATGGAATTCTCTTGCTCTTCAGGCTTACTGCATTACCACCCTCAGACAGCGAATTCTTATTTGAAGCAAGAGCGGTTCAAAAACTCTTTCTTCTGATCTGTTTGAGTTTTTGCTAGGATGTGCTTGGTGTCACTTGTGCACTTTTCCTCGTTTCCAAACAGTGTGTTCAAAATTTCTTGATGAGGAGCTCAGCCGGGAATCCTTCCGCGATTCTGGGTTTAGGGAAGTGGCCCGTGGACCGTTCTCGATCCACTCCTGCAAGTTGCCCCGATAAACCCGAAAACGTGACCGTGACGTCGTGTCGTCCAGATGCCCCCTCTGACCGACGGAGGAGGGACGAGGCTGCTGGTCATGACGGAGGCATAATTGGGCGAACGCTGAAGCCGAAAACCGCGCCGCGCGGTGTGGAACGGTGGCGGGCTTCCTGAATTGAACCCCATGGGCCTTGCCCTAAGTCGGAATCACTGCCCAGCGAGCCTGTTAAGTCTGTAACCTACAAACAAGACCCAGACTGTAGCGAGAACGGCATTCATGATTATAGTTACGCTCAAGCCCTCTGCGAAACGATCCCAAGGATACCCGTGAGCAAGGCCAGATAGGCCGTGGTCGTCGTGAATACTCCCTTCAGCATAACGAAACCGACCATGAGAATCCCAAACGAGCGGCTTTCAGTCCCGTCGACGGTCACGGCGGCGATGCGGAACCTCGGCGCCAGCGGCGATGCGGTTCAATCCGCAGCTCGTGCTGCAACTCGCAACCAAGGAGAAATGAAGTGGGAAGAGAGAGATGATGAGCTGGCTCACTTCCAAAAATCGAGAATGCAGAAGATGCTGCAGCGCCTCCGAAAAACCGCGACAGCTGGCGCGTCTAGTTCGGGCGTGCACGGCCCGGCTAATGCCCGATGATCAGAACAACCCGAAAACGCGCCTTGCCGCTCATCATTCGGTCGTAAGCTTCTGTGACACGCTCCAGTGGGAAGGTCTCATTCATCGACCGCACGCCGGTGCGCGCACTGAATGCGACCGTGTCCTGCGAGTCGATCGATGTGCCGGAATACCAGCCCTGGACCGACCGGCACCCCATTATCAGTAACAGGGGAGACACCTCCATCGACTGAGCCGCCCCGACGATCATCAACCTGCCGTTGACCGCTAAGCCGCCCTGTGCGGCGCTCATCGCCTGGCCGCTGGTCACCGTCGCCAGAATGACTTTGGCGCCGCCCAACTTGAGAAGCTCCGCCGCTGGGTCCTGGGCCTGACTGTCGAGGTAGTTTGATGCACCCAACTGCTTGGCGAATGGTTCCTTGTCCCTCCCGCGTGCGATAGCAACCGTGTGAAAGCCCATCTTCACGGCGTACTGAACACCGAGATGGCCGAGGCCACCCAAGCCCAGCACGGCGACGACATCTCCGGGCCGCGCGCCGCTGTTTCGCAGCGCGTTGAACGTGGTGATCCCGGCGCACATCAGCGGGGCCGCCTCGACGGGCGGCAATTCCTCGGGCAGACGCGCGACCGCACTGGTGGGAGCGATCAGGTACTCTGCGTATCCGCCATCAAATGTCACGCCGGTGACCTGGCCGGTCTGGCAGGCGAAGAAATCCCCACGACGGCAGTGGTCGCAGTGCCCGCAATATCCGCCGTGCCACCCAACGCCCGCTCGCTGGCCTGGCGCCCATCCAGCCACGCCGGCGCCAACCGCATCGATCATTCCCGCCACCTCATGACCCGGAACCCGCGGGTACCGAATGCCCGGAAAAATTCCCTCTTTGACGACCGAATCGCTGTGACAGATGCCACAAGCCTGTACCTTGATTCGGACCGATCCAGCGCCCGGTTCCGGTATCGGACGTTCAACGATCTCAAAAGGACCGTTCGGTCGGGAGACCTGCACAACACGCATTGTAGCCATGGTTCCTCCAATCAATCATATTCTTCAGTCAAGTCGTCTAACTGTCTCTGAGGGCCGGCGATTCGCTCCTACTCTTAATGGTCGTCACTGAAGACAATGCTGAAACGACCGCCTCACTCGGCGTCTTCCAGTCACCCACTGGTGGGTACGTTTCGCGTCGCCAGCGATAGGGAAGGTCGACGACTAACCCTGGACGTGGCGCCCTGATTGCCATCGAGAGGATATCATGAAGCACTGTTCGCTGCTGGGCGACATTGCCCGGTTCACCGAGAGCGTGGCCGAAGGGCCAGTGCAGATACAAGAAACGCGGCGCGCGAGCCGCAACGGCTACTTCTTTGACCAGAGCCAAACTTACCGTCGTCACGCCCCTGGCTTCAATTTCTCTGGCGAGCAGTCCCACGGACCGCGTGCAGATGGGTCAGGCGGGCACCAGCAGAGCCAGATCGACGCCCGACCGGCTGATGCGGCGCGCGACTTCTTTGATCGCCGGCATGAGCCGCTTGGCACTACCCATCAAGCCAAACCCATAGTGATCCGCGGCCAAATGCCCGATGACCTGCTCGGCCTCAAGCTCGCGCAGGCGCTCGATCGGAAACACCAGGTTGATGTCCCGAAGCGCATCGGTTCGGTCGTAGGCCTGGTGTGAAATGGCGAGGTCGGCCCGCTGTGCACCTTTCGGGATGACGCGGAAGGTTGGATCGCTATTGAGATTGAATGGGGGATCGCTTCGCAGATGAACGCCACCGGTCGAGATCAGCGCCACGGTGCTGTCGGATAGGGATTTTCGAAGCGGCGTCCAGGGAATTTCTCCGACCGCAAGCCGCCTGAGCTGCGGCAAGGCGATTATCTTGCTTATCCAGTGGCCGAATGCCGTACCCACGGGAACGACGCCGAAGAGAAGGGCACTGTTAAAGATCCTGTGGTCAAAGAATTCTTTTAGCCACCCCGTGCGCACGGCGCCGTCATCTCGGGCCGGTTCCGGGTGCCCGGTTGATCTCGTTTCCGTTG
>QHZQ01000543.1 GCA_003224725.1 Acidobacteriota bacterium
CCTCCTTTTTTGCTCAATTCCCATAAGCTCAGGCCAACTGTCCACCATCCACAAATAACAGAACACCATTAACGTAATCGGCATCGCGAGACGCCAGAAAAGTCGCAGGGCCCGCAACGTCCTCCGGAAGACCAATCCGTCCAGCTGGAATCAGGTGCTCGTACCTCTTCATAAATCGGGGATTCTTAAGGAAAGGTTCTGAGAGCCTGGTCCGGATGAGACCAGGTCCCACGGCGTTCGAGTTGATCCCGTAGCGTCCCAGCTCGCGGGCCAGTGTTTTGCAGAGCAAAAAAACCCCAGCCTTTGAAGCATTATACGAGGCCAGCTCAGCCTCAGCGTCCCAAGCATTCGTTGATGACATAAAGATTAACTTGCCGTGCCTGCGCTTGATCATGTGAGGAACCACTGCACGGGCTGTGAGAAAGGCTCCTTTCAGGTTGATGTCCAAAGTGTGATCCCACTCTCTTTCTCCTGTTTTCACGAACTGCAGGCTCTGGACCACTCCTGCGACGTACATCAAGATGTCCACTTGCTTGTACCACTCTATGACTCGCTCAACCATCCGATCTACTTGCCGCGACCGACGAACATCGCACAGAACTGTACGAACGCTGTAGCCTTGGTCGGCAATTTCGCCAGCTGTCTGCTTCATCATCGCCTCATCAATGTCTCCAATGACGACTCGTGCGCCCTCACGCGCCAAGCGTACGCTAATTGCTTTTCCGATTCCTTGTGCTCCACCCACTACCAACGCGACCCGGTCATGAAATCTGGGAGCAATATAATCACTGTTCATTTCTCTTTATCTTTCCTCCTTCCAATGGTGGTGCGCAGTCGAAACAACGTTGCTTGGCCGGACAGGTGGGGATAGGAACCTCCACGCCTCGGCATCGTGCGCGGGCCTCCTCCGGTGAGATCGAGGTACCATTCATCCGGCGCATCGAGGGCGGAATGTTTTCAATCCAATACCGAGGGTCCTTGTCGTTACCCCAGGGCTGGCGCCTGGCGGAGAAAGTCGCGGTACGCGTTGTGGAATCCACAGCCCTGAGCAGTAAGTGAAAGAAACACCGAAATGGGCATCCACCTCGGAAGTGGAGCGTACGGACGCCTCGTCAGTGGCAACCGAAGCAACCACAACGGGCAGTCAAGGATCTATCTGTGCTGGCGGGTCCAGCATGGAATTTTTAAGGAGAACGAATGCTGGGCCAATGCCGATGGAATCTCGATTGGACCGCGGACGCTAAAATCCTTCAACTCATCCCCTGTGATCACCGGAAACGCGTTTGAGACCCTGCTCGGTTTCCTCACGGAAAAGTTGATCTCCACCTGGTACCTCAGAAGATCAGCTTCATCCCAAACTGGATCACACGAGGGGTGTTTGCCTGATAGTATATGAATCCGAACGTTGCTGGGTTGTTGACGTCGGACGACGGATAGCCGAAGACAACGCGGTTGAAGAGGTTAAAGAACTCCGCCCGGAGTTCCAGATACCGCAACTCGTTCTTCAGGTAGAATTTCTTGAACAGGGAGAAATCTTCACCGTAGGAGGCCGGCGTACGCACGCCGGGAAGGCGTGGGGGCGCATTGCCAAAGGTGAACGCATCCGGCTGGCTAAAGGCGTTGATGTTGAGGTACACATCTTTCGCAGGGTCGAAACTGCCCATGGATACAGAGCTCCGAGCTTCGGAGGAGACCCAGTTGGGACGGTTGCCCCCGCCGAACAGAGGAATGTCTCCGCCGCCGTACACTGGCACGGGCGCGCCCGATTGGTAACTCTGAATCGCATTGAACTGCCAGCCGCCAACAAACTGGTTGACGACTGGGTTCACGTTTGCCAGGAATCGCTTGCCCTTGCCGAACGGCAGTTCGTAGGTCCAGGAGAAGGTGAGAATGTGAGTACGATCGTTGGACACGAGGCTCTTCTCGATCTTCCGATCGTAGGAGTTCACGCTGCCTAATCCACCCGCGCCAAACCAACTTCCAAATGTGTTGCCCGCCACGGCCCCGATATTTTTGGATAGGGTGTAGCTGCCCAGGAACGACAGGCCGTTCGTGTATCGTTTCTGTAACCGTAGCTGAAAGGCGTGATAAACTCCGAAGCCTGTCGGCTGGTAGAAATCATAGATAGTGGTGTACTGTGGAAACGGCCTTAATGCCTGAGCAACCGAGCCAGAAAAGCCGGAATAGGGCGCCTTAATGCCTGCAGCGGCCGCCTCCGGAGAATTAATATCTGCATACAGCAGGTTACCGAGGATTAGATATTTCGGATCGACTTGATTGATATTCTCGAGACCCGCCCACAATCCGGTCGTGTGAGACCCAACGTAAGCGGCATCCAGCAGGATATTGAAGGGAAGTTCCCTTTGGACATTCAGTGTCCAACTTTGCAGGAGGGCAGGCTTATTGGCGCTCGAATTGATCCAGGTGACGGTGCCACCATTATTCAACGAAGGATCGAAGTTCGGTACCGTCACGTTCGACGCCGGGAACCCCTCATCGAGAAGAAAAGCAGGAGTTATGCCGGAGTTGGTCGAAGCTACACTGGGAGTGGCGCCAAACCCCGGAGCGAAAACGAGTGCATTAGGATTGTTCAAGTCGCCGTAGTTTGGATACGATCGGAAGAGGCCATAGCCGAGACGCAAAACCGTTTTTTGGTTGGCCTCATAGGCAATGCTCACCCGAGGCGAAATCGACTTGTGATATTTGCCAAAGATATTGAAGTTACCACTGCGTCCGGGCCCATTGCCAAAAAAAACTAATGCGCCAGGCAAGCCACCTGCTCCTGGATTTGGTCGGGTCGGGTCGAACGGGGCCATGATGCCATCATCTTCAACTGCGTAGATCGGGAGCTCATAACGCAACCCCAAACCCACAGTCAGTCTGTTGGTCACCTTGATCGCATCTTGGCCGTAGACAGAAAACATGCTGTCGTGGAAATGTTGTTCGGGTGTAGGAATCGCGCGAACGCCGCTGATGACTTGGCCCAAGATCAGACTTGCGAAATCATTTCC
>QHZQ01000544.1:0-1366 GCA_003224725.1 Acidobacteriota bacterium
AATTCGCAAATCAATTGAGCACCGCAGGACTATGGCAACTGAGCGACATTTACTATCGTCTGCAAAGAACTGATGGTGCTTTGAGAACGTTGGAGCTGCTGTCTCAACGGGATCCTAAAGACCCCAATATTGATCTCCGCCGAGGCCAGATCTACAAGTTGATTGGAAATCTCGATCTGGCGGAACGGTCCTTCAAGAAGAATCTCGAAGCGTCTCCCCACAACGCGCCCGCATATTTTGAACTTGCCAGGCTCTGGGAGCAGCGCAATGAAATGGCAGCCGCTAAGAGCGCTCTTCTGGAGGCGTTGCGGCAAGACGGGAATAATCCCGAATACCTCCGTGAACTGGGATCTGTATGCCTGGCTTTGAGCGAAGTCGACGAGGCCATCAGCTATCTGACACGTGCCGAGCCCGCGGCTTCCAACTTTCCTGAGATCTACTACACGCTGGCGCAAGCATACCAGCGCAAGGGCGATCGAGCCAAGGCAGCGACGTATCTCAACCTTCAGAAGGTCCACGAAATCAATTCATCCCGGAGAAAAAAGGAAATCCAGGAGCAAGCGGAACTGACCCTCATAACCCTCGGTGAAGAAAAGCTCGATCAAGGCAACCGAGCTGAGGCCCGAGCCCTGTTCGAGCAAGTACTTCAAACCAACCCCGATAACTGGCACGCCAACGAATACCTGGCCAAGATCTTCCTTTCTACGGAAGAGTGGCAGCTTGCCGAACCACGACTGGAGAAGATGGAACAGATCGTTCCTGAATCAGCCGAAGGAAACTTTCTGTCAGCCTATTACTGGTATCATCGCCAGAATTTCCAACGGGCTCGCACCTATGCAGAACGGGCCAAAACTGTTCAACCTGGAGACGCGGAGCTGCGCAATCTTCTGGGGAACGTTTACCTGAAGCTCAGCCAGCCCGATAAGGCCTTGGAGGAATATTCCGCGGCTGTCCGGTTAGCCCCCAGTCGGACCGATTTCCAAGCAAACCTTAGGGCTGTTTCCCCACAGAATAGCCTACCGAAGTGACCCTGTTGAAAATCCACTCCGGTCTTAAGGAAATCCGTTTCTATTTTCATGCGTCGCCTTCACACTGCCTTGTGCCTACCAACATGGTTTTGCAAGAAAAAGCTTGACAAGTATTTCATTTTTGCTTAAGTTCGCTGCCAGTCACAACTAACGCAAGACTGGGCCTTAAGCGAACCTGAGTTTTCATCGCCCTTATTAGGCTTCCTTGAGGTAGTTCACTTTCAAAGGACTTACCTTGTCTAATCATCAGTCGGCGGATTCAGGCCCAGATTAGAAAGCTGAAATCCCGAATTAGGCACAGGATTAACGAGGAGGATTGATGGAATACTTGGGTCACA
>QHZQ01000544.1:1386-2038 GCA_003224725.1 Acidobacteriota bacterium
TCTGGTCTGGACTTTGGCTCCTGCTGTGTGCCGCCCCAATTTCTCAGCTGGGACTGGCTCAAACCGGCAACGGGGTCATCAGGGGTACGGTGTTGGACGCAAGCAAAGCCATTGTTCCTGGGGCTCAGGTCACAATAACCAACCAGAACACCAACATTTCCAGTAAGACTCAGACGAACGAGGTAGGAATCTATTATCTGGGTGCCGTCCAGCCAGGGCCCTACACCGTAGTTGTGGAGCTCACTGGGTTCAAGAAGTGGGAAGGAAAGATTGAACTCCAGGTAGGACAAACAGCCGTTGTTAATGTCGAACTGGAACTGGGTAGCCCCGAAAGTACTGTAGAAGTCTCCGCTGCCGCACCGCCTATTACCACTGAAAGCTCAGAAGTGGCCGACGTTAAGGACTCCCAGCGCATCCGCCAGCTACCTCTGAATGGTCGACAAATCAGCAACCTGTTCGATCTGACTCCCGGTGTCGAGGGTGGAGGTAATCCCCGAGTCAATGGCATGAAGGTCGGGTCGGCAGAGATGTTGATTGACGGTGTTTCCATCGTGGATCGCTTTGGTGGCGGCATCGCCCGGGTTCAGCCCGGGCTCGACACGATTCAAGAATTCCGGATCGAGACTGTGGGTTCCAACGCACAGTATTCGCG
>QHZQ01000544.1:2046-6756 GCA_003224725.1 Acidobacteriota bacterium
GACCAACGCCTTCCATGGCAGCCTCTTTGAGACCCACCGCAATAATGCGGGCGGCTTGCGGGCTCGCCAACGCCAAGACGAAGAGACATCAGCCAAGTTGATCCGGAACGAGTTTGGAGCTTCGGCGGGGGGCCCGCTCTATCTGGGAAGCGTCTACGATGGCCGCAACAAGACCTTCTGGTTTGCCGCCTATGAGGGGCGAAGGCAGCGCGAGTCTAGCTTCGCGCAAGATATAGTGCCGACACCAGCCATGTGGGCGGGTGACTTCAGTGGTTTGATTGACGCCGATGGTAACCAGGTCCACATTTACGATCCCTTGACCACCGACGCCAACGGCGTGCGTAGGCAGTTCCCCAACGACAGGATCCCGGAGAATCGACTCTCTCCCTTCTACAAGGCGGTGCAGGCGATAACGGCTCTTCCTACTAACGACACCCTTCCAACTCAGGGACCAAACTTCGAGAAGTTTTATGCATCCCCTACCGACGCCAACACCTTCACCATCAAGGGCGACCACAAGTTCTCTGACAAGGACAGTTTGTCGGCCCGATTCACGCGCAGTCGGCAACTGAGCAAAACCTTTGGAGGCGTTTACGGTAACCCCGCCCCAGGTGTGGAAGGTCCCGGAAGCCTCCGAGGAGACGCGAAGGTCTACGATCCCTCCATCCAACACACTCATGTCTTCTCGCCTACGTTTCTCAACGAGCTGCTAGTGGCTGCACATCGCTCCAACAAGGGTTCCGGGACTCTCGGTGACCTCACCGATTGGGCTGGAAAGCTCGGGTTACCGAATCCGTTTGGCGTGACGGGATGGCCAACTTTTTACGCTTCAGAGGTGACTTATAACTATTTCGCTTTTGACGGCGACAATCGGAAGGACGAGGCCCTGACCGCCTATATTGCCGAAGACAACTTAACCTGGGTCAAGGGCAAGCACTCCATGAAGTTCGGAGGGAAATTCCGTCAGGAATACAACAATGTTCGTGAACTTCAGCAGGCCCAAGGGTCTCACGATTTTGGCCCAGACTGGACGGCGCTCTATGATCCGGCCAACGATGCGGCTGTGCAATTTACCGGGAGTGGGCTTGCGGATATGGCTTTGGGACTCCCAACCACCTTGCGAAATCAGTACAATCGTGGATTCTACTACTTCCGGCAAAAGGAGTTTGGTCTTTACTTCCACGATAATTGGAAGGTCACGCCTCGCTTGACGCTGGACCTGGGTGTACGATGGGATAAATGGACACCCTACAGTGAGAAGCAGAACAGGTTGGTCAACCTCGATCTCGACACTTTCGCCAACACGTTCCAAGTCATCACGCCGAAAAACGTCCGCATGGAAGATCTTCCTGGAATTCCCCCTTCGGTGTTGAGTTCCTGGGCAGCGCGGGGGCTGACCTGGAAAACGGCGCAGGAAGCGGGTTATCCGGCTGACCTGTTCGCCGCCGACAACAATAATTTCGGACCGCGGGTTGGAGCCGCCTTCAAGATCACTGACAAAACGGTCCTGCGTGGAGGCTACGGGGAGTATTTCTGGCCCATGCCACTGGCTCAGATCTTGCAAGCATCGAGAACCAATGCTCCCCTCAACCTGCTTTACTCCAGCCGTTTTAGCCGGTTCGACGGTACGGCCACTTATGGACTCCAGCACGCTCCCGGTCCAGACTTCTTTATCCCTCAAGCTAAAGTCGACATCGGAGCAGGCGGCCTGATTAGCCCAGATGCGCAATCATTCAGGGTTTTCGACGGCCGCAATTGGAAAGATGCCAGGGCTCAGTCCTGGCACTTGTCGCTTGAGCGCGAAGTGATGCGCAACACTGCCCTTCGACTCAGCTACATTGGCGACCATGGAAGAGATTTGGAGCAAGTTTTCGCTGTCAACTCGCGCGTGGAATACAACTACGTGCTGAATACTGGACTGGCGCCACCAGGCCTTCGCGATCTAATGCGTGTCAACCCCAACTGGAACTTCGGCGGTTCGAAGAACCGCACCGGTTACTCCAATACGCATTCGGCACAAGTGGAGATTGAGCGCAAATATTCTAATGGCTTGGCCTTCCAGTGGTTTTATACCTTTACCCGCTCTCGAACTACCACTGACGCCGGCGGCTTTACCAATGGCGGAGGTGGCGGCGTCAATGACATCAACGGCCAGGCCACGGTTCCAGAGAAGCTCCAGCTCTTGGGCCAACCCGACTTGAGCTATGACCAAAGGCTTGCATTAGTCTATTACAACTCAACTGTCATCCCGGCTCATCGTATCCGTTACAACGGGATTTACGATTTCCCGTTCGGACGGGGCAAGCACTTTGGCAGTAGCATCTCGAGGGGGCTCGACCTATTGGTCGGAGGCTGGCAGGTCGCTTTCATTGGCGACTGGCGCGGCGGCTTTTGGAAGAGCGTCGCCAACAATAGGTATTTGCAAGGCGATCCGACGTTGTCGCCCGACCAGCGCCCGATCATCAACATTTTTGGCGCGCCACAGCGGTTATGGTTCCGGGGAGATTTTAGTATCAGCGACAGTGATGCAGCCATGAATCCCGCAGGTGCCGTCGACGCAGTCCGAGGTCTCGTCCCAGTGGACCGCTCCCAAAGAGTTCTCCACCCGCTCGGACCCGGCTTTGACAATCGAATCCCGTTGCCCCTAGCCGACGGAAGCACTCGCTTGACTACTATCTTGGATACTGTTAACCCCAATGCCAGAGCTTTTTATCAGGGGCCTGGAGCCTGGAATGATGATATTTCGGTGTACAAGAATTTCAAAATAACGGAAAAAGTCAACGCCCGGTTCTCGGCCGACTTCTTCAACGCCTTCAATCACCCGAACGATGTGGATCCCAACACGACCACGGGCCTGCAAGACCTGAGCATCCAGCGGAATGATCCTCGGATCATTCAATTTTCGTTGCGGCTTGACTGGTGATGGCCGCGGCTACAAGGCAAAAGGTAAAATGAAAAAGGAAGTTCCTTCTTTTTTACCTTTTGCCTCTTTTCCTTTCTTCCCGCCTCAAGTAATGCGTTAGTTACTGGGGGCCGTTGAGGGGCGCCGTCTTGGTAGCCACGGCGAGTGCCTTTCTCACCGTGGACTTTTCCGCGCAGATGGACAAACCCACGACGAATTAGAAAACAAATTCGTCGTGGCTACCAAAGCTATTTCTTCGCCCCCAGTAAAAAGCTCTTCCCTTTTCCAGGGACCTCCTCAAGTATATAATCAGATGGGAAATCTGCCTGGACCCGTGTCTAAACTGAGAATCATCATTCTTGCCTCCCTGCTGTTTTCTCTGGCTAGTCAGTCCTTCGTCTCTGTCCAGAAACCAGCCAGCCGGTCCAGGACTAACGTCGTCCTCCTCACCATCGATACTCTCCGCGCTGATCATTTAGGTTGCTACGGCTACAAGCAGATCCAGACTCCCAACATTGACAAGCTGGCAGCGGCAGGCGCTCGGTTTACCACAGTCGTGGCTCAGGTGCCCATGACATTCCCCTCCCACTGCTCGATCCTCACGGGCACCTATCCCATGTTTCATAAAGTCCGGGATAACATGGGATATCAATTAGAGGATTCCAAAACAACGCTGGCCGAGATCTTGAAGCCGAATGGATATCAGACAGGAGCCTTTGTTGGCGCGTATATCCTGCATTCCCGCTTTGGTTTAAAACAGGGATTCGACTTCTATTACGATCATTTTGAACCCTGGAAGAATTCGGGCGGCATAACTGACCCCACCCAGTTGGAGCACCGCGGAGAAGAGGTCATGAATCAGGCAATCCAATGGCTGGGAGGTGTTTCCCAGAAAGCTCCGTTTTTTGCCTGGGTCCATCTCTACGATCCACACGATCCGTATGAACCGCCCGAGCCCTTCAAATCACAATACAAGTCCAGGCCTTACGATGGAGAAATCGCCTATGTCGATCAGCAAATCGGGAGGCTGGTTTCCTTTTTGCACAACAAAGAGCTCTATGAGAAAACCTTGATCGTATTGACTGGCGACCATGGGGAAAGCTTTGGAGAGCACCAGGAGTTCAAGCACGGTTATTTCATCTACGACACGACCCTGTTGGTTCCTCTGATCATCAAACCAGTTGCACACGCTTTTAAGAGCATCGTGATTCCTCAGCAAGTCAGGCTGGTGGACATCGCTCCTAGCCTCCTGCAGTTGCTGGAATTGCCCAAAGGAGAGGACATGCAAGGCACAGGATTGCTAGGCCTCTTACTGGGAAAGCAGAAGGATCTGCAACTCGAAGCTTACAGCGAGTCGTTTTATCCGGCTCAGTTTGGCGGGAGTGCGTTGTACTCCCTGCGTCTGCCCAATACGAAATACATCGACGCTCCCAGGCCTGAATTCTATGATCTAAAGCAGGATCCTGCAGAGCTGAAAAACCAGTATGCTCAAAACCAGGCTCTGGCCCAACAATTGAAGAACCGGCTTGCAGAGATGTCGAATTCGTTGGGTGACAAAGGCCCAGAAAAGAACCCACAGCTGACTTTAAGCAGTGAAGAACTGGAAAAGCTAGGAGCGCTCGGCTACGTCGGCGGGCCCATGCGAACCAATCCTTCCCAATCTGGCTCACACACCGGACCGGATCCCAAGGACAAGCTGGAGGTTTTCAATCTCATGACCCAGGCGGGTCAGAATGCCACCAACAAGAAATATGCTCTGGCGGTGCAGCAGTTGCAACGAGTGATTGAACTGGATCCCAGTTTGCCGA
>QHZQ01000168.1 GCA_003224725.1 Acidobacteriota bacterium
CTTGAGCTGAACCGTTGATTACGCCGCCAGGCATCCCTCCGGCTACGCCACCGGGGACTCCTCCAACGATGCCACCAGGCACTCTGGAAGAGGTTCGAAAGGGGCCGCCCCCGATTCCTCCGCCTTCTCCCGGGCCGACTCCACCGGCTCTACCGAGTCGATCTTTTTCTTCGTCCCATGATGCGAGCTGGCGCTCATCGATTAACTCATTCTGGGGGCCCTTGACCAACCTGGTGTAGCTTTTCTGGTAAAACGTGCTCTGGGTCTGAATTTGTTGTCCGCGCTTGGTACCGAAGTAAAATTGTCGCGGATCGCCCGCATAATCCGTTTGGATGTAATAAACCGATTCATCCACTACCCCCAGGGACACTTCGGCAGACACGGGTTTGCCATCCTGGTCGCGGGTGGTGACGGTGAGAGTCCCGGGGTCCCGCGGCTGGTATTCGTTGCGATCGGCTTTCACATCGACCTGGAGAAAATTCTTGAGGGGCGGAATGACCACCTGTTTTGTATCCAGGAAGATTTGAGAGTCGCTGACCATCGCGGCACTCAAGAAGATGTTGGGGACATGCTTTTCCTCAATGGGCAACTCGAAGAGTTTCACGGTGCCCGTAAGGTGGATGAGCTGGTAACTGTAGAGGTCCTCGCCTTCAAGGCTGAAGAGCACGTAGCGATCGTGGGTGGGCACACTTAACATTACCGGCGCTTTTTCTCCAGTTCGAAATGTGTCCTTATCCACAATGATCTCGACCCCGCCGGGGCGGTAACCGAGTTCACTGGTCGAGCTGCTGCTCACCCAGACGGTTGTCTCGGCCGTGATCGGAACGCTGCCCTTGTCAGGGCTGCTCCAGGAAAGACGGTAGTAGCCTTCGCGCTCGGGTGTGAAGCTAAATTCAGCTTCCCCCTCGGAATCAGTTTTTACGGTTCGCGTCAAAATATCATCATGTTGATAGCCCTGAAACTTCAGCTGCCAAGGTTTTTCTGCCGGGCTCCGAGGAAGGGGAGGGAAGGAACCACTCTTCTCGCGCAGTCTCTTGAGTTCATCTCCCTTCACTTCCTTGCCGCTGGGATCCACCCAAATCTCGTACCAGAAATCCCGTGTCAGCGTGACTGTCCCTTCGGATTGCACAGGCTGCTCATTGGCGTCGAGTGCCTTGAAATCGATAGCGACCTTGTCCTGGGGGCGATAGAGGTTGTGCTTGGCATGGGGGTAGACATAGTAGCGCTGGCGTGTGACACGGAGGCTGCCGCTGCCTATCATTTCTCGGCGGGAGGCGTCCGTGACTCGGGCCTCGATCCGATACTCAAAATCCTGTTGAGCGCCGCGAGGCGTTTCAAAGCTAATGGTCGCTTTGCCTGTGGCATCGGTCTGGAGGGACTCGCGTTTTATCTCTTGACCCTGTGCCCCCCAGTAATTCTGCCCCTGCGGCGACATGTCCCCATAAAACCAGGGGAAATCGTGAGGCGGCTGCCAGTGAGGATAAAAGGGGCTCTGGTACACGATCACCTCGGCAGTTGCATTGGCCACTGGGCCGCCGAAGTAGTAATCGGCTTGTACGTTCACCTCAACTTTCTCGCCTAGACGAAAGGCTTTCTTTTTCCCGTTCTCCTCAGGCGTTTGCACGCTAATCTTGAACTCGGGAAGCTTGTACTCCTCCAGCCGGAAAAGAATCGCATGGCCGATAGCAAACCTGCGTCCTTCATCCCAGAAGGTGACGCGATA
Source organism: Acidobacteriota bacterium (assembly GCA_003224725.1). Classification (GTDB taxonomy): domain Bacteria; phylum Acidobacteriota; class Terriglobia; order Versatilivoradales; family Versatilivoraceae; genus QHZQ01. Next base: position 1,724 of record QHZQ01000168.1, read on the forward strand.
CTCGCCGAGAGGCATAGACTCCGTCAGGTCGAGCGAGCCCCAGGCACTGCCGAAAGCGTTCAAACTGGTTTTGGCTTCCTTAACCTTGGCTCCGCGCGGGTCCACGATTTCGAACTCAATGGTCTGCTGGGCAGGCGTCGAGTAGACGGAGCCGTTGGATTTTCTCACTACCAACTTCCATTGCGCGGTCTCCCCGGGCCGATAGGCGGGTCGATCGGTAAAGGCATAAATCCGCCACAAGTCCTGTTGCTGATGAGCGTCGTAGCTGTAACCAAGGCTGAATGCCTGGCGATCGTTGTGCGTCGCAATAACCAAGAGGTTCTTGGAGTAGTCCGGAGTACGAGTCAGATCGAAGACCGACAAGCCATCGCCATTCGTTTGTTTGGTGCTTTCTCGCACAGTCCAGCGGCCATTGGCAAGACTGGTTTCCCACAGCTTTATCTGCGCGCCAGCAATGGGGGAGCCATTGAGAGCATTACAAAAATAGGCCAACGCCTGCTTGCCAGAAGTCTTCACCAGCAGGGACGCATCGGTGACCAGGATCAGGTCTCGTGACTTCCTGTCCCCGGCGGTAGCTTCCAGAAGGTAAGCGCCTACCGCCAACTTCCCTTCAAGGCGCATCACTTCCTGTCCGGGTTTGTAGTCTCCCAGGTCCCCGGTTTCCTTGGACCAGGACTTCAGTTTTTCATGACCGGTCAAATTGATCTGCTGAATCCAGGTGGTCGCTTCTGCATTCTTGCCTGAAAGCTGGACTTCGCGGCTAAGGTCAATCTTGTAAAGGTTGAGGTCCACCTTCCTCACATTGCGCCAGCTCAAGGAATATTGAACTTCTGAACCCGGCAAAAAGATGTTTGAGGCGACCACCGCTACGACTGGCTGCGTGATGCTTTGGATATGCTGACGAGCCTGGTCGTAGTAACGCGTCTCTCCCTTCTGGTATTCGTTTACCAGCCGGCGCAAGAGGTCGAGCGCCTTGACGTAATCCAGTTCCTGGCGCCATTGCCCATCGCTGAGAGGGATGGCTCGACCCCAATTGACCAACCACTCCGCATAGTTATAGAGGGCATCGTCGTACCACTCCGTGGATTTGCCGGGTTTGAGGGCTGCTTCGAATTCCTCAGGCACGTGCTGGCGCTGTTCCCATTGATTGTTCTGCTGGCGGAGGGTCATCGCAATCAAGTAGTGCGCATGCGCTCGATCGTTTTCAGTCTGGGCAATCTTGAGGGCGTTTTCGAGGATCTCGAGCGGGACGAAATTGCCGTAGTAACCGTAGTAATAATAGGGCTCGGAATCGCCTGGCTTGGCCATGGTCCAGACGATATTCAGATACCGTTCCCGAGCCAATTCGAGATCATGAGCGCTGGCCCACCAATCCAGTGCCTGCTGGTAATGAGGCCAGGCCTGGCTCCAATCTCTAGCGTTCCGCCGAGTCCACCAAAAGTCCCCGAGGGATTGATGGACTTCAGCCCAGACACGGTCACGGTCCTCCACGCGCTGAAGGTCCCGAATCAGGACCTCCAATTGCTGCTGTGCTCTTTCGTATTGAGTAGGGTCGGCGGTCTGGCTTCCTGCCTGAGAGCGCCATAGGGTATCGGCCACCCGAAAACTCAGCCAACGAGCCTCCGCCAGTGGAAGGGCAGGAGTTCCAGCTTTCAAGTAAAGATCATGAGCCAGAGCATAAGAACCCTGGCCGTAGAGCCTTTCGGCTTCAGCTTTCAGCTTTTCATAATCGGGCGGTTGCGTTTGGAGCGCCTGGAGTGAAGCCAGAGTCAGACACAGAACTAATAGAAGGACAGAAGTCATGCTTCTTTTCATGTTAGATCCTAGTCAAAGATATTTGAGATTTCGCCCGGATGTCTCGCAACTTAACCCCTCACTTGGCCTACGGCTACCCTTCCCCCCAAAAGGGGGCGAGGGAGTTAATCAAAGGGTTATTCTCCTCTCGCCTGCTGGGAGAAGCGCTAGGGTTGATGACCTGACGGGCGATTCCGAGAAATGTTAGGAACATCTTTCCAACAACAACAAAGTAGAATTTCGAAACTCTTCTGGGCTCGTCCCTCATGATCGTTATCTTTGATACCCGCACTCCTTAAGACGATTTCTTAGACTTTCCTTGCGGCTTTTTTTAACATCCAGGTCTTGTGGCAACGAAATTAGATGCAAGTGTAGACAAAAAGTTCCCAGGGAATAGAGAAGATGGAAAAAAATCAAGTGCTGCGGCAGTGCCAACTAATCTCCCACGGGATTCCATACAACGGATTTGAAATCTTGAAATCAGGCTTGGGGAAGTCTAAAGTGTATTCCATCCAGAGATGGAGGAGGCATAATCGATTGCCGGGACGAATCCGAAAAAAGTCTCTTTCCCAACTAGATCTCAGCACGATTACCCAAATTGCGCTTTCGCCCGATGAGGAAAGACATTTCACCCGCGGCATCGCCTTATTTAACTCTCGAAAATTCTGGGAAGCGCATGAGGCTTGGGAGGAGATCTGGCAGCATCATCCTGAAGATGGTCGGTTCTTTATTCAGGGCTTAATTCAACTAGCGGCTGCTTATCACCAGCTTTTGCGCAAGATCTACCGCGGATATGTGATTCATATGAAACAGGCCCGGGAACGATTGGTGCTATTTCCGAACACATTCCTGGGAATCAATGTGGCTGCTCTGTTGGAGAGCATAAACAGATCGGTGGAGGTTATTGAAGGGAGTAAAAATCTGACCGAAGTAGACCTTTCTGCGCTGGAGATACCACGGATTGAAGTGGTGGATTAGTGGGTTGAAGGTATAGCTGTTAAGTCAAGAAACAGGAAGGAGAACAAAAGTGCAGTGGGGGGAACGCGCTGGTCGCCGCGCGGAGCGCACCTCCCACACTCTTGACTTAACACCTGTGGAGGTAAAGGGTGGAGCCTACCAGTCCTCTTTTTCGAAGCGGATGCGATTGGCATCAGCGATGAACTTGATGTCGGCCATGGACAAGGGATTGCCGCAAGTCAAAATCACCGTGCGTGAGGGGTTCAATCTTTCTTCTAGGGCCTGGCGGGACAGATGTTGGGGGAGCACGGGTCTCACCGTCTTCTCCAAAGCTGCTTTGGCCTTTGAGGTATCTTCTCCTCTTGCCACAGCCTCATTTAACATCTGTTCCTCCTTCAAGGGCATTTCAAAAATGTAGCGAAGCAAGTTATTGGCTCGTCCCTTACCCATCTTCGGGTCGTCCAGATCTCGCGGCCCGGGACGGCTGACAGAAGGAATATACACAAAGTCGAACCTCTGACAAGCCTCGATTGCCATGAACTCTTGGTGATAGGCCAATTCCGCGTAGGTCCGGTTGGTGTGAAGCAAAGTGTATTGGACGCCATCAGGCTTGCCTTCAGAGAATTCATGATGCAACTGTTTGATCATCGAAGCAAACGGCGCTAACCCCGTACCTGTGCCCACCAGTAAGACGCTCTGAAATCCCGTGGCTCTTTTATCCAGGGTGAAATCTCCTGTAATCCGGTTCACGTAAGTGACACTGTAATTTCCCTCTGAGTCAATTCTGAACAACGAATCGGTCAGCCTTCCGGGCTCTCCTTTTTCATCAATCTCCAGAATGATATAAAATTCAAGCTGTCCCGTCTGCTGGGTTTCAAACGGCGCCGAAGAAATCGAATAGGAATGAGTCACCGGGCCCCGCTTTTGAATCCCGTTTTCATCGAGATCAGGGACATAGTCGACTTGCCCGTCTGGGCCGATGGCTCTTTTAGTTAGCTTACAGGATTCGCGGCGAAGTGCGATGTACTGGCCTGCCCGATAATCTGGGAAGGGACTACCGCTCTCCGGAGTCAGGCGAAAGATAGCCAATATCGGGGAAAGATTCTGCCAGTAGACCACCGTCCCAATTTTTCTTTCTGCCATAGGATGTTTACGCTCCGTCTTTCGGGGATTAAGAATATATCACACCTTGTGGACAAACTTGCGAACTGCGACCGCCCTGGAAACGGGTGCGTCAAAGTCACGAGTGGCCTCAATGCTGCTTCCAGGCAAAACGATTTCCCCTTAACAAAGGGGGAGGCCGCAGGCCTCGGGGGTTGTCCTGGTGAGGCCACTGGCTGGGGCGAGACAACTCCCTCGCGTTCGCTTCGCGACCGCTGTCCCCCCTTGAAGCTGTGAAAGAATTCCGAATGTCCTCCAATGGCCCCCTCACCCGGCCTTTGGCCACCCTCTCCCCCGATAGGGGCCGAGGGAGTTAAGTCTTGTGTTACCTTTCCCTCGCCCCAGTGGGGAAAGGGGGCCAGGGGAGATTCGCCGGTTCAATTTTTTCACAGCCTCCCTTTATTAAGGGGGACTTTGACGTGACCCTGCCAGCCTCGATTCTCGTCCCGGTTGACACCCTGCAAAATAGGAGCATATACTTTTTCTTTTTGACAGTGCCGGAAAAGGAGCGTCTATCTTGAGACTAATGGGGTTGGATGTGGGTGAAGTCAGGATTGGAGTTGCTGTAAGCGATGAAACCGAGCTGATTGCGCAGGGGGTGTCTACGCTTCATCGGGTGGGTTGGAAAAAAGATTTGCCGGCCCTGTTGCGAACCATAGAAGCATACCAAATCAGCAAGATCGTGGTGGGCTACCCGATTAATATGGACGGGACGGCAGGCCGCCAGGCTGATTTGATTGAAGATTTTGTCAGAAGATTGAAAGAAGTAACAACAGTGGAAGTGACTCTATGGGACGAACGGTTGTCTTCCTTTGCGGCTGAGAAAGTTCTGATTGAAGGAGGAATGCAGAGAGGAAAGAGGAAACAAGTCATTGACAAACTGGCTGCCGTCATCATTCTGCAAAACTACCTGGACTACCTGAACACGAGTCGAGCCAGGCTGAAAGCACCATGATTCAGAGATGAAGGGTAAGCAAAAATCCAAACATCTGAGCTTACTAATTCTTTTGTTACTCCTGGTTGGAGTCGCGGGGGCCCTTGTGGTGACTTGGTTTCGACCGTATAAAAACTATCCTGAAGATGAGAAATTTGTTCTTGTTGCCCGTGGGACCCGTTCCGTTGACATCGCCCGACAGCTTGAAGGGGAGGGTATTATAAGCCACCGGGCTTTGTTTCTGGCCTACCTCAAAACCATAAAAAGGTCCAGCCGTTTGCAAGCCGGGGAATATCGATTTGATAAAGCTCTCACCATTGCCCAAGTCGCGGATAAAATGATTCGCGGGTTGATCTATTATCATGAGGTAACTATCCCCGAGGGGTTTTCACTTTTTGACATAGCTGATTTGCTGGAACAGAAAGGATTCGTCACTCGAAAGGATTTTTTGGCAGCGGTTAGCCGGGGTGATTTGATTGCTGATTTGGTCCCAGCAGTCAAGAATCTGGAGGGTTTCTTGTATCCGGACACCTATCGTCTTACGCGTGGCGCCACGGCGGATGAGATCGTTCACAATATGGTCGAAAGGTTTCGACAAGTTTATGGCAGAAACCTGGAGCCGGCCATCAAGCAGAGTTCCCTGAGCTTAAAGGAAGCGGTCACTCTGGCCTCCTTAATAGAAAAAGAAACCGGCCTGGACGAAGAAAGAGAATTGGTATCGGCCGTATTTCACAATCGCCTAAAAAGGCAAATCCCACTGCAATGTGATCCTACGGTCATTTACGCTGCCAAGCTCAAAGGAGGCTTCAAGGGAGAGATCTATCAGTCGGACCTCGAGCTGAAGTCGCCCTATAACACCTATCGATTTCCGGGCTTACCTCCCGGGCCGATCTCTAATCCTGGTCTAAAGTCCCTTGAAGCCGCCTTAAAGCCCGCCAGGGTCGATTACCTTTATTTTGTGAGTAACAACAGCGGGGGCCATGTCTTTTCCACAACATTAGACGAGCATAACCGGGCCGTGGCAGCTTATCGCAATGGGTTACGTCTGGAATCCAAAAGAGCAGCCCCAAAGCAAGGACCGTCTTAATTGCGGATTGCAAACGGGGCCTTGCGCAATGATTGTGTGTAAATTGTGAGGAAAGATTATTCCATTAAGACAATCACTTCCTTAGCAGCTTTGTTGCTGATAATCTCAACTCTGTCGATCCGGTCCTGGCCGAGCAGCGTCCAGGATGCGACGCCCACAAATAATCCGCAGCCACCCACCCACAATCAGCAGTTCCCAGTAACCGAAGTGAGGCTTGACAATGGGTTGAAGGTGCTCCTTCAGGAGGTGCATACCAATCCCCTGGTCTCCGTTTGGTGTTGGTACCGCGTGGGCTCGAAGGATGAGCAGATCGGAGCCACCGGTATTTCTCATTGGGTCGAGCACATGAATTTCAAGGGGACACAAAATTTCTCGAAGGCCCGGATGAGAAGCGCTATTGAGGATTATGGAGGCTACTGGAACGGCTACACCTCTCTCGACCAGACCACCTACTTTGAGACGGTGGGGGCCACCGCTTTGGATGAGATGTTGAGGCTGGAAGCGGAAAGAATGAGTCTGAGCCTGTTCGATCCGCCAGAAGTAAAAAGTGAACGGACGGTGGTCATTTCCGAATTACAAGGTTCGGAAAATGACCCCAAGAATTTGTTGGATGTAGACGTCACGGCTGCGGCCTTCAAGGCCCATCCCTATCGCTGGCCGACCATCGGGTGGTTGAAGGACCTCGAGACTTTGAGTCGCGACCAGCTTTACCAGTTTTATCGCCAATACTACATTCCTAATAACGCCATATTGGTGCTGGTGGGAGATTTCCACACACCCGAGGCTTTGGAGTTGCTGAAAAAGTATTTTACCAGAATTCCGCGAAAGCCAGACCCGATCCGCCTTAGGACCACTGAGCCCGAACAGCAGGGCGAAAGAAGAATCAAAATTGTTCGGGAGGGAACCACTCCCTATTTGCAAATTGCCTATCGGGCTCCGGATATTTTCAATGACGAATATTACGCCTTGCTCATTCTGGATGCGGCACTCAATGGAGCCAAAGGACTCAATCTTTGGTCAAGCCCTCTGGATGCGAATGCCACCAAGTCATCACGGTTGTATAAGGCGTTGATCGATAAGAAACTGGCAACTTATGTGAATTCCAATTTGGTGCCGGCGCAAAATCCCTACCTCTATAAATTGACGGTTACCCTTCCAGATATCTTCCAGTATCAGCCGGCTGAAGAGGCAATTTATGACGAGTTGGAAAAAATAAAGAATTATGGACTGACCAGCCATGAACTCTCAAAAGCGAAGAACCAATGGGTGGCCAGGGCATTCCTGGATCAGGACACGGCCACCAAGCTGGCTCATCAACTCGGCTATTTTGAATCCATCGCCAGTTACAAGTTTTTGAATGCTCTGGAAGAAAAGATTAATCAGGTAAGTCCAGATGACTTGAGACGAGTCGCTATCAAGTATTTTACCGACCGAGCTCGAACTGTAGGTTGGTTTGTGCCGGTCCAGAAGAAGCCAAGCATCGATGTGGAAAAACTCTCTGCTGAAGGACGATTGCCCATTACCCGTTCAGGATTTGAGAACGACAAGCCAGAGCTGATACGGCCGTGGTTGGAATCCCAACCTGCCAGAGAAACGCAGGGGGAGACACTACACAACTGGAAGAGCACGGGATCGTTTCAGATTCGCAGCTACCACGTGGCCGGCTCCAGGGAAGGACCCGCCTCAGATGGAATTACCACTCAGGTCTCTCCTCCCAAGATCTCTTTGAGTGCGCAAAAAAAGGTTCTCTCAAACGGCGTTTCCGTTGTGGTCGTGGAAAATAGCACCAGCCCTACCCTCACCATCAAGGCCAGTATGAAAGCCGGCGCGATGCGTGACAGCGACGAGAAGGCAGGAACCGCCTATTTTGTGGGGCAGATGTTGGAACATGGAACCAAAACCAGAAACGTTTATCAGATCGCAGAAGGGTTTGATTTTTTGGGCGCTGATCTTAAAACGAACACGGACTACCTGGTGACTAGCTTCACAGTCAATGGACTAAAGAAAGACGCAGGGACATTCATTCCGTTTCTGGCCGAAATGTTTCAAAGTCCTTCCTTTCCTCAGTCCGAGGTAGAGAAAGTGAGGATGGAGCTCCTCACAGAATTACGCCAGGAAGCCGATGACACAGAGCTCGTGGCGGATCAGATTCTGCGGGAGAGGATTTACCCGCCAGGGCATCCTTTCCGGCGTAAAGTGGAAGGAACCGTAAAATCAGTAGAAGGACTGAAATCGCAGGACCTCCTCTCTTTCTACAGGCGTTATTATCGGCCGGATCAATTGATCGTTTGCGTCGCCGGTGATATCAAGCCGGAAGCAGTGTTCCAGTTGGTGGAGAAAAGTTTTGGCGGTTGGTCGGTCCAGGGCACTCCCGAGTCTTTCTCCATTCCCGCTGTGTCCCCCGGACTAGGAATGGGCGAGCAGGTAGTCACGATGAAAAACAAATCTCAGTGCGATATTGCCTTTGGCTTTCCGGGGATTTCCATACATAGTCCGAACTATTATCCCATGCTGATTTTAAACCAGATTTTCGGACAGGCAGGACTGGGTGGAAGGCTCGGTGACCGGATTAGAGATGAAGAGGGCCTGGCGTATTACGCCTATAGTTCGTTTGACGCCAGCTTATGCGAAGGCCCTTTTGTCATTCGGGTTGGGGTCAACCCTGAACGGGTTGATCGGGCCGTCACCGTCATGAAAGAAGAAATTGAGAAACTGAAAGCCCGGAATGTAACCGAAATGGAGATCAAGGCAGCCAAGAAATATCTCATCCATTCTTTGCCAATTCAGTTGGAGAGTAATGAAGCCATTGCGCGGCAGATCGAGCGCATCGAGCTGTTTCAGCTAGGAATCGATTATCTCGCGCGTTACGCAGAGCTGATCGAAGGGGTAAAAATGGAGAATGTGTTGGATTGCATCCGCACGCGTCTTTCTTTCGATCAAGGGGCACTGGTGATTGTAGGACCTTATGAGCGGAAGTAGGGACGAAGCATGAGCGCGGGAACGCCACCGGGGACGGCCGATCACCGCCAGGTTGACCCCTTGGGCAAGTTCACCACGATATCAGTTTGAGAAATCGATAATGGGTCAAAGGAGCCAAAGAGGTTTCATCGCAGAAGAACTGGATCGCTTGGAATCACTCCATCAGCGGCGCTCATTGAAAAGGCTCGAGGCCCGAGGTGCCAGCGATCTTTTCTTTCAGGGGAAGAGGCTCATCAATTTCTCCAGTAATGACTATTTGGGGTTGTCTGAGGATGAACGAGTCAAGCGAGCGGCCAAGGCTGCCATTGATCAGTACCACGCTTCAGCCGCCAGCTCACGCCTTATCTGCGGCAATCTTGACCTGCACGAGCAACTGGAAAAAGAACTGGCTGCCTTTAAGGAAAAAGAATCGGCTCTGGTCTTTTCCTCTGGCTATATGACCAACATTGGCCTTATTTCCGCCCTGGCTGGGAAAGAGGACGAGATCTACAGCGACGAACTGAACCATGCTTCAATCATCGATGGATGCCGTTTGAGCCAGGCCAGAATTCGGATCTTTCAACACAGGGATCTGGACCATTTGGAATCGCTCCTGAGGTCCTCCTCGGCCACAGGGCGCAGACTGATTGTTTCGGACTCGGTCTTCAGCATGGACGGGGATCTGGCGGAACTCCCAGGTCTGGTCGATCTTGCCGAGA
>QHZQ01000545.1 GCA_003224725.1 Acidobacteriota bacterium
TGTACGTCAGCATTTCTCCAGCAGACTACACTTGAATCGGCACTAATTTGTGCCCCAAAACGTGCCACGGATTTGGTAGATCGTTCGAAAACGAACGACTGGATTTCAGCCTTTTGGACAGGTCTCCAGATTTGCTCTCCGCCTTACCGACTCAGTGCTGAAGTCTCACAAGCTGGTTGATCGAGCCGGCGTGCGACAGAGGTCCCCATTGATGCCTATTTCGGCAGCACTTCGCAGCGCTGTGTTTTGTTTTCCGAACAAAAACAAAATTCTTGCCAATGAAGGAGTACTTGGTATTAATGTGTAGCTTTTTGGATTTAGCATTCGAGCATCAAAATGATCGATTTTGACTGTTCAAACAAAAACAGCAAGAAACTCCACAATTCAGTGGCATCAATGAAGCTCTGAAACCCGCTTTGGGCGCAGGGGTTGAAGGTTTCAAATTCTCTGGCGCCTGACTTATTGTTCTGATTTTGGAACGTTCGAACGATTTTGCGCGCTGCCTCGACCATCTGAGTGTAGAAACATCCGGAAAACACCCTGCGAAGCTAATCCGGCATGCAGGATAGAGATAAGCTGGGGGAATGAGGCGTTAGAATGAGTTTGCTTCGACTTAGGCCGGCGCTTCTCGCCGGCATTCTGGTAATGACATCAAGTCTGGTCTTTGGGCAATCGAGCGATTCCACTCAGCAGCAGCCTCCTGAGCTTAAGCAGTTGCAAAGCGAAAAGGATCGAGCGCAGCTTGATGCAGATATCGCCACAGCCGAGAAGACCCGAGCGGAGGCGGAAACAGCAGCCTTTAAGGCTCGCCTCGGTAGCCTCACAACGTCAAATTTGCCTCAAGGTACGGTAAAACTCGACAACGTAAGCGCCGAAGCGAGCAATATTGCATATCGAGCGGCCGCTAGCTCCGCCAAAGTAATCGCGAAGGAAATATTTGGGGCACCGAAAACATGTCCAGAAAAACTAATTTTTTTTAGCAGTAAGGACCTTGATGTCTTGCAGTCACTGGACAGCCTCAATGCTCAGCTAGCCTTGATTTCGTCTCAAGCTGCGGGCACACTGGATCCTCTNNNACATTTCTACATACGAACCATCGAACCAGCCCTCGTTTGCGCCAGCTCTATCGTTTGCTGGGATCGATGCTGCCTTGGGATTGATTCAATTATTCAAGACTGACACGGAATTGCATGGAGTTGCCGTTACAGGTGATGATCTAGCGTTGCAAGGAATGATCGCCAGAGAGTTGAAAGCAGAGTGCCCCAGCGCCAACCTGATTCATCCTTCGTATTATTATCCCTCCCTGCCAGCTGACAGCACCTTAATGTCCAATCTCAAGAACTTATCATCAACCCAGAAAGCCGCTGGTGCAAAGTATCGGAAGTTGAGCCAGTATGTGCAGGTCCCATTAACGAAAGCAGTCGAGTTGCTTAAGAAGATGCTGGACGAATCTCAGCAGCTTAAGGGGCAAAAGGAGGATATAGATAAGCAACTGAATGCGAAGCAGGCGCCAAGTGGGAAGAAGAAGGCAGACCTTGAGGCACAATTAAAACAAACCGCCGATCGACAAACGGAGTTGCAGGCACAAATTCGCAGGCAGCTAAATCAGGATCAATATTGCACGCCTCAGGAGATTGCTGGCATGAAGTGTCCGGCGCCGCCGGTGAATGGAGATGAACTCATGTAGACAGGATGGACGAACTAAAATCGGTGAATACCAGGATCACAGATCTCGTTACAGGTCTGATGAAGGCTGACAGTAACGGAGTCACACCCTTTCAGTCGCTCATGCGTGCGGAGTCTCTGCGCTCCGCTCCAGGCAACAACGCTTCGGTATTGCTGGCGAAATTTGTTGCAGTAGGCGGTAACAATATAACGAAGCGGAACATCTTTCATACCAGTATAAAATTCAGCGGAGGGGCCGTTACGGAGTTTTTTCTTATGGACAAGACGGGATCGATTGCTAAGTCTGGCGTTGTGTCCTGTTACGGTGGACAGTTTGGAGAGGGAGATTTAGAGGCCTTGTCCGCTCCTCCGAAGCCAGACATCTGCACGACTGAAAACAAAGCTGCTGAAAAAGAAAAGGTTAATAAAGAACCGGAAGCGAAGTAAGGTGAATCACGTATCGGAGAGGGTAAGCGTGGTGATAACGAGCTCTCGTCGAATGATTTGTACCCTCCTAATGGCATCCTGCGCTATTGTCCTGTCCGTGTGTGTGGTCGGCCAAGAAGCAAAGCCTCAGCCTAAAAAATCACAATCGTGTACTGCTAAGAAAGAGCGAGTTCCGAATCAAGCAGGGCAGGGAGCCACCGGAACTCCGAACGGCGGGCCGCAACAACCTCAACAACCCCAGCAACGCCAACCACCCCAGCAACCCAAGGTCTCGGCTGTGTGGTCGATCTCCGGACCTCCTGAGCGGCTGCGGATTCCTGACAATAGCGAGACCCAGTTTACTGTCAGCGCGAACGAGAAGCCCATTAGCGATTTAGGGCTGATCCAGTCGACACTCCAGGATACAGCCTCTCTGGTCCAGCTGGGCACGGACGCCATTAGCCTCTGCGCAGAGGGCACAAACAAGAAGTGCGAGTCGCCAATTAACGTTGCTGCGAACTCGATTCGTCGCGTTACTCTCAAGATTGACCCTACATTCAAGAGCCCGGGGATTTTCACGGGCGAATTACGCTTCAGTGTTGCGGAGCAGCCAGAAATCAAGTCATTCAAACTGACAGTCTACTCACGACCATCGACCGACGTACGCTGGGGGGCATTTGGCATCCTTTCAGGTCTTCTGACGTATTTCTTCATTCATGTGTGGCTTCGTGTACGGCTTGCCCGCGACGAAGCACTTCTGCCTGTATATGAGCTGAGGGATACACTCGATGCCCTAAAAGCGAAGATTGAACCTGTCTCCAGTCAGACTGGATACGTGTTCGGCGGTCTCGATCAGGCTCTTACCGCAGTTGGAACGCAATTGTCGAACAGTCAAATAAGGACGTATTTACCGCCGGTTTTTCCTAAGCCGGGTACGCCCTCAGATGATTGGGCCTCAAGTTTCAAGGCTTACCTCAATCCCCTTCGAGACCGGGTGGCTGGATTTGTGGTGCTCACCAACAGTGGTGTGCTCAGAGTCGCGCCGTACTGGTCAACCAACCAGGCTGCTGCCAGAACCGCTTTCGCGGCAATCGATGGACTAGCCGGCACCGTGAACAATGCAGAGACCGCGCAGGCGAAACTCGCGCCCTTGATTCAAACTCTTTTGAACGCAATCAACCAGCCGGCAGCACAAGCTCTAGCCCCGTTCCTAGCCGCTGCTCCTGTTGGGCTGACAAGATTCTTCACCGACCCTCCCGATGAGCGCTTGCTGCGAGTGGATTTGTATCGGAACACGCTGTGGTTATGGGTTGCCTGGACACTGGTCGCATTTCTCGCGGGCATGTATGTTCTCGTACTTTCGAATCTGGGGTTTGGAACATTCGCCGACATCATTAAATGTTATTTCTGGGGCCTGGGGTTCTCGGTGGCAGGCGGCCAGTTGGAACAACTGACACAGTCTTCAGTCACGGGGTCTTTTGGGATCAATGTGCCAAAAGCCTAAAAAGAAATCAAGGAGTGGCAAAAGTGGCGACTGGAACAATACCTATTAAACGGCGGCGTTTTTTCGTTCGAATGAAGCACCCTGCTCAAATGGACGCCCTTGTTCCTGCCGTACCAATGGTAGCTGAGGCATACCGCTCGAGGACGGACGAAAAGGTGCTGATTGCGGCTCTGGCTCCGAGTGACTTGGATCGGCTGGCAAAGCACGATGTGGAAATCATCCCTTCAACACAGTACGAGCCGCTGCAGGCTCCGGATTCGGTGCATGTAGCTTTGGATTACCACCCGCTCAACATGAATGATGTCATGTCGCACATCAAAGCTGACCAGGCGTGGCAGGAAAGTCGCGGTCAGGACGTGCATGTGGCCATAGTGGACACCGGCGTTTGTGGAACATTGCCCGAATTTGGAGGCAATAAAAAATCTGCATTCAACTGGTCGGCCAGTTCCACCGATGATCCTTGGACGGATACAAAGGGGCACGGTTCAATGACGGCAGGCATTGTAGCCGCTACAAACGCCAATGGCGGCAAATATAACGGAGTAGCACCTGATTCCCCAATCATCCCTTGCAAGACTTCATTTGACGACACCGAACTTTACCAGATTTATGAATACTTGATTGGATTAGTCGAGAACGGTGAGGTTAAGAGACTGGTTGTGAACAACTCTTACGGCCGGTACATTTGTGCGCCCCCAAGCGTCAGGCGAGACGACCCGTTTCCAAGCATCCTGCTTCGTGCAATTTCGAAAGGCATCGTCGTGGTGTTTGCCGCCGGCAACAACCATGTTGTCATCTGCAATAACGATCCAACCCAATGCGGCCCCAACACAATCTGGTCGGTCAACTCCTTCGACGAGGTGCTATCCGTCGGCACCGTGGATCGCAACAATCGGATGGATCAGCCTCCGCAGACGTCGGGAGGGTACAGTCACAGGGACAGCAGTCGTGGCCCCGGGCAGTTCGCGACAGCCAACCCGAAACCCGATTGCGTGGCTCCAACGTATGGCGAAGTTGTTTGGGGCTGCGGATATGTGGCTATGGAGTGGTGGGGCACAAGCGGCGCAGCTCCGCAAGTAACTGGTCTAGCGGCACTTATCCTGTCGAAGAAGCCCAGCCTATCGGTTGCGGATGTCGGGGATATAATAAAGAAGACCTGTGTGCCAATCGGTTTAGCGCCTACCTGTGCTGGCG
>QHZQ01000565.1:0-2546 GCA_003224725.1 Acidobacteriota bacterium
TCTCACGATCCCGCTGGGCGGCGCTTTCACCGGCAGCCGGAAGTGAAAGCGCCGCCCAGCGGGATCGTGAGATAAGAAGCTGGCGAAGAAATTTAATATGGATCCTTCTTAGCGACTCCAACACTGAAAACCTCTTCAAAGCAGGCGGATCTTCTGTAAGACCATCGTTTCGGTGACCCAGAGAATGCGAGGAGGCAATCCGTTAGACACATTCACCCATTTCCTGAATAGATCTGCTCGTCTCGTTTACGTCTCTTTGTTAATAGGCTTGTCCATCAACCTTACGTAGTCTTCTCTGATGGGGGTGAAAACATCAAGGATTTTAGCCGGGCCTTTTATTGCAAGTGCCCCATGGGGAGTATTGGGAGGAACCAGGTAAAGCGCTCCCTCTTTCAGCACCCTCGTTTCTGAGCCAATCGTCATTCTTATTTGTCCTTCCAGTAAGACTCCCCCTTGCTCATGGAAGTGACTATGTGTCGGAACCTCTGCTCCTTCTTCCATCTCTACGTAGGAAAACATCAGGTTTTGACCATACGGAGTGCGGATCCGCACTCCTGCGAAAGGCTCACTGCAGGGGATTTCAGAAAGATCAATGAATGTCATATAGTCTTCGCTCCGTTCTCAGGACCGGTCCCCTCGCCGGGATGTTTCCAATTCTGACCCTCCAGGGAAACGAAAAATGCACAAACATCCTTCACTGCTGCGTCGCGCCTCCGCGCTTAAGGAGCCGTCCACAATCACATAGGGCACATCCACTTTCCAAACCAGTGAGGCAAGCTGACCCCTCTTGCAGGGTCGCCGCGACTTCTCCCACTGCTGTTGACCAACGGACATTTTTTGCTACAAAACCCTACCTAAACCGCTTCAGCCGGGCGCACAGACGATAATGTCACCACGTCACCTGCCCCTAATGGATCTCAAGTAGCTAATCAACTTATACATATTGGAAACATAAGTTCTGGTATCAATCCCTCTGAATTTCAGCGGCGGGTTATCTGCGTAATTATCAGTATCCAGAAAACTAATCTCCGTAATCCATGCGCCTCTCTTGTCTAGAGAGGTGATCAGCTTACTTGCCTCTTCGGGTGTAGCCGGCGAAGGCAAACGGCTGGCTTGCTTCATTGCCAGATACTCGGCCATGGCCTTTTCGGGAGTTAATCCTTTGACGCGCTCGTATTCTCTTTTGATGGCCTGAATATCTACCTTGAACCACATGCCATACTCAGGCAACTCTACCGGTTCATGATCCACCCAGTAGCGGGTGAGTTTCCCATCGCGAGATTCGTGATGCACATAGAGCGGCCTATTGCTTCCTACTTCATAAAAGGTTGCATGGCTACCTTTCTTTGAAGGATCCGTGTTGACCGTTGAATTCTCGAGCCATTGGATAGCCTCGGGAATGGGACGAAGATATCGCGCATCTCCGGTTATCTTGTAAAAAATCTCAAGATCGTGGATGTTCTCTACCGTTTCGGAAGAGCAGAGCGAGGCCGGCTCATAAGAGCGCGCCCAGGCAGGCTTCAGGTTCAGGTCATATTGCTGAGCCCACCCCGCTTGAGGAGGAGGAAGCTGGGAGAGGATATAGAAGTCCATGCCCCGATAAGCAGCTTTCTGATACTCCTCATTGCCGAGCCTTTCGTAAGCTTCCAGGAGTAAATAGATGTTGTTGGAAATCACACCGTCGTTATAGGTGTAGAAGGAGGTGTAATCAGGATGACCTTCGTGGGAGAAATCGTAGCGCAAAGGATAACGCTGCGGCCAGCCCCCGATGGGGTATTGCGACCGCAGGACAAAGTCCAGGGCCTTGACCAAGCCGGGTTTGTACCTGGGATCCAGGCTGGTGGTATACAAGTGGAGCAAAAAGCGGCTGGCACTGGCTGTGACATCATCATCGAAAGTGGCGTTGCCGTAGTAGTAGTAAAACTCTTCCCATCCCCGACACTGAGAAGCGACCTCTTCATAGAACTTCCGGATACCTGCAGGGTCAAAGTCAACGAAGTAATGCCAGCCCCCAGCAGGATGTTGTCCCCAAATGAGTACCTCGGCCACTCTAGCGGCGTACTTCAAGTACTGCGAATCTCCCGTGCCCTTGTAGGCTTCAATTAGCATGTCCCCTACGGTTGGCGTCCCTGGAGGTTGCACCCAAATCTGGGATTTACGAGCTGGAATCTCCCCCCATTGTTTAGACAAGTCCTCCGAATAATGATAGAGAAACCCGCCTCGGTTGGAGACCGTGTTCATCATGAAGCGGGTCGACTTTTCCATCGCCTCTAAAACTTCCTTCTCGGTTGGGGCTGTTGTGGCCAATGTCACTGAGTTCAAGCTCAAAATGGAAAAGGCTGCAGAGATCAAGTAAACAAAGACTGTCATGACAAAACTCCCCACAGGAAGGAATCCAAGAACACCAGGCCTGCGCTTGGAAACCCTCCCCAGCGATCCTGCCAGGAAAAATAATCTAACCCCTACCCGATTCAAAACCTGAGAGTGCCCCATTTCAAAAATACGTCACGCCTTCTGTTTCCATTGGTGCTCGTACTCTTGCTCGG
>QHZQ01000565.1:2618-5768 GCA_003224725.1 Acidobacteriota bacterium
ACGGAAGGTATTCCTAAGCGCTTTTTTTTGGATTTCGGGTAACTAAGCCGGGAGCGGGACAACACACGCCGGACAACCCTTTGGTCTAGCCGAAGATTCTCTCCAAGTCTACACTTTCACTTGCCTCCAATCCTGCCCTTCCGGACCAGAACTTAAACTTCTTTTCCACGGGCGCAAATACCACTGCGAAATCCGTGTGCATGCCGTCTTCTCCCCGCTGGCAGATGGCTCCTCGGGAACTTCGGTCACACAGAATCTTCTCCACGTCCGCACCCGTTGCCAGTTGTCGCAGGACATTGTCGTAACGACGTTGGCTGTTGGTTCGGAGGGGCTCACCTTGTGGAGGGTTACGCTTGGCAAATGCCGCATCGAGAATTCCATTGGTGTGCACCAGGGCACCTCGCTTCTGTTCCGGCAGAACCACTTTGTTCTTTCTCTGTCATAGCTGTCTCCCATGAAAATACCAGAAATCCGAGCCCCGACCGTCAGCGAGGGTGAACCCAGCAAATTGCCTCAATAGTTCCCTCACGGTCGCGGCTCGAGCAACATTTTCATGCTCTATGGCGCCAGCGGAATTCGACAAAATCGTCCGAAAATTACACGACGAAGAGAAGAGACCAATCTCAAGAAACGGTTACCGGTTTAGTCGGAGAGAGCCTCGGCCGTCCGGCGGAAGGGTGACCAAATCTGCCAATTGATTTTCGGGTTTTGAAGGTTCGGTTACAAATATTTCGCAGCTACGGGCAGGGAAGACCCTCTGGTCCGTCCCGTTCAGTAATCCGACGGGGCGTCGCGACCCATGGGCATATTGAGACGAGTTTCTTATGTTCCTTCGGATCACCACGGTCGATGAAAAATTATTCCCCTCTCCGGGAGGGGAAGGTGTGAAAAAATTGGGAGGGCGGGCCTCCTGGCGAGCCATCGCCCCGGCTATGCGGTGGCGAGTTCTTCATCCGCAGCCGGCGCCCTTTCGACCAAGCTCCCAATCTCCGCGCATCTCCTCGCAGTAACCAGGATGGTAACGGATCCTGGGATCATCTAGTCCGAGAGAGCTTTGTTGAAGTGGTTCCACCTATTGTCCATACGGAATGAGTTTTTCTTGTTTCTCACCGTCGCCGCAGCATTGCCCTCTTCATTATCACCACGCGAGAATGGCTGTTCGAAATCGCAGGTCCCACCTAGGTTGCGGATGAGGAGTCAAAGGTATAGATGGTCGCGGCTTCGACTGCTTTCCAGTCCAGTTGAACGCCGAGTCCAGGTCCTTGAGGAGCCTGAACATAGCCGTCCGATCGTGTTCGAATCACATCCTTCATTGCAAATTCATAGGAGTCGTATGGTACTGCTTGCTCAAAGTAAGTACAAAAGGGAATCGATAGCATCAGGTGCAAGTTAGCCGCTGAAATCATCGTTGGCCCCCACGACATGATTTCACAGTTGATTCCGGCCGCTTCGACCAGAGCGAGAGCCTTTCGGGCTCCGGTGATCCCACCAAGCACCGTAGCATCGGTTCGAGCGGAGCTCCAGGCGTGTCGGCTCAAGGCCGACGCAAAGGCGGGCAAATCCTGGATCCAGTTCCCCGATGGCAAAATGGGGATCCTGACTCGTCGAGTCAATTCGCTGTAGCTTTCCAGATCAAAGTCTGGAAAGGGTGCCTCAAACCATCCAAATCCCAGGTCTTCGAGTTCCTGCGCAACCCTCAACGCACTCTTCCGGTCATAGTTGTTTTCCACATCCAGCATGAAGGTAACTTTTTGTCCGGGGTGATGCTTTCGTACTGCTCGTGCAAGTTCCAAATCTCGCTCCGGCAGACACCACGTGTGAAACTTGATGGCCCGGAAGCCTTGCTCAATGAGATCGTCAATAAACTGGAGATAGCTCGGCACATCGGGCAATAGAGGTGTGCTGGCATAAGAAAGGATCCGATGGCGAGTCCCGCCCAACAGCTGGTAAAGGGGCAACTTGGCAATCTTTCCTATCAGATCCCACAGAGCAATATCAACCACCGCCAAGGCTGCGGGCGGGATCGGAAACACTCTGGGACGCAGCCGAAACCTGAGATCCTCTGGCAGCAAGGGATCCGCACCGTGTAGAAGTGGAATGAGGTGACGAAGAGTTTCAGCCGTGTACCGATCATAGTGAAACGATGTGTAGTTTCCGACTCCCGCAACTCCTTCGGCACCCTCGTCGGTCCGAATCCGGACCAGGGTAATCGTCATATACTGTTCAGGAAGATCATGAGACCAAGTGTAGCGCTCCCCGCGAGGAGTTACCACACGGACCTCAACGTTGTCGATTTTCATCTCGAGACTCCTTGTTTCCGGCTGGTCAACACAGGCAAACTCCGCCGAACTGAGGATTGTATGGCACCCAGTGCCCTCGAATGCGCGCTATAGATTTTTGACCTTCCTCTTTTTTGCAGCCTCCAAATGAGTCAGCCAATGTTTCGTCAAAGTCTAACACAGCGGCACTTTTCGAATAAGCTAGGGCACAAACCGATGATCGATCACAGTGAATATGTCGTACACTCCTCCGAAGTCTACATATTTGTTAGGGAATAGTCAAAAAACTTGACAAGTAATAAATGGATGATTGATCATCACTCAATCGATTTCTGACGACACCTTAACTCATAGATAGAAGGAATTAAGGTAAACCATACGTTCAAGACGGGCATCGACTTTCGCAGATACCATTACAAAGTCAACTATTGTTTGCTATGTCAAGATCTCTGCCAATTTGATGGCTGGGCATAGAGCAGAAGGGAACGAATTTACGAAGTGAGTACCGCGGCATCCGCGGTGGTCAGGTCATCGGAGCCAATGACGAAAAGGGTGCCTACGTGGCGGATCGAATGGTGACGATGGGAGATCTGTTTACTACTATTTACAAAGCTCTTGGGATTGACTGGACGAAGGAGTACATGACTCCAATCGGTCGGTCAAAATCGCCAACTCGATTGAAGATAAGACGGGCCAGCCTATTAGTGAGCTAATTTAAGATCGCCTTTCCAACGCGTGAGAAATCAGTCAAAGGGTACCTCGCGCTTGAGCTGTATTCTTTAAGGAATACCAAAGATGAGAAGGGCCGGTCAGTGTTCAGTCCGGAAAATATTTGCAGTAGAAACAGTACGAAACAGCCAAAAGTGGCTAA
>QHZQ01000566.1:0-470 GCA_003224725.1 Acidobacteriota bacterium
ATGGAAGTTTCTGCTATGTGGCGATGTATTTTACTTGTAGGAATTCTGATTGCATCACCCGCAATGGGCTGGGGTAACACAGTGCAGTTTACAGTTCCGCAAGCGGATATTGAAATTCTACACACGACGGAATTTGAGCTCTCCTCCTCTGGGCTCAATAGGACTGTCCTTGCAGGTCAAAATCTATCGCTCGATTTGTTGCTCAGCGATTCTGTGCTCGCAAGGTTATTTGTGTCAGACCCAAAAGATTGGGTTATAGATCTCGAATTCTCCACAAATGCAGGAACATTTCCGGGAGATGCTGGGCCGACCACCGGGTTTCTTCTTGGCCCAAACGGTAACCAATTCGGTGATTCTCAGGATGCTGGGAGAGGCCAGGGTACTAATGGGACGTTTGGTATGGGATTGGTTTCATTTACGTCAGACAATTTAGCAGGGGCAAATGTGATAGACATTAGTGGCGTGCACTT
>QHZQ01000566.1:491-3649 GCA_003224725.1 Acidobacteriota bacterium
TTCTTTTCTCCTTCTCTGGTGATACGGATGGTCTCAAATTTGGAACCGCTCAGCAGCTACCAGAGCCGGAGACATTGGGACTAACTTTTGTGGGTGTGCTGGTGATTGCTCTCGCAGCCTGCCGCAGAGATCTGAAGTCATTATCGGCCCTCGGCCAGAGGGCATTCCTTTGGAAGTAACGGATTGCCCTTCGCAATTGCGACGCGCCTTTCGCTCTCCGATAGATCGCAAATGTACCCGTTCGAGGTAGCCGCCTGATTAGTCCCGGGTTCGGTCCCGATTCTGAATCTAATTCGATCACACTCCCCTACCTTCTCAATCCTCAGAATCGCAGGTACTGTAGCAGGTTTATCTCACTTCATCACACCCGATTGCTCTCTGTCTCATTCTGCTCTGGACCGACTACGGACCTCATGCGTGATCCGAACGGACGATTGGAGGGGAACAGGAAACGGCATGGGGGGAGTACCCAGCGCGGGCCATCGCCCACATGTTGGAGACGGTCGCTTCTTCGAGGGACATGCTGGCGCGTTTAGCGCGTGAGGCGGTCATAGATCGGTAGGGGCGAATCGAGAGCGGCATGGGGGCCTCGCAGTGAGGTGTATTCTAGGAGGGTGGCGAAGGACGGCGCAAGGGGGCAGACACCCCGCGTTTACATTCTAGGAAGAACCCCTATAATAGCCGTCGGGGTCGCTAGGGATGCAACCCGAACGCCGTCACTCTCGCGGCTGAGGTCCCATCCTTCGAGAGGCGTCAAGAGAGGGGACGCACGTGGGCAAACGATTGCGCATCACCGGAACATATATTATTCCCGCTTACATCGTCGCCACAGGTCCAACCGCAATAGGTGCAGTGCCACGGTTCCCAGGGCGTTTCCTTGAGGAGCAGTCGTCGGCAGCGCGGGCAACGACGCGCCCAGAGCATGGCTATTGACGCAAGGTTCTCGCCGATGCAGCCGAACGACTTGAAGCCCCTCGCGCGGCTGGCGCGGTCACGACCACCGTGACCTCATTCGATTTCGCGCTCTCCAACAACGTCGCGCCAGACGACGTGACGGTAAAATAGTAGGTTCCAGCCGGTAATTTGCCAATACTATATTTCTTCCCAGTAGTCTGAACGAATGATGCTCCGTACAATCCGCTCGTCGTACTGTAATAAATATTATAGCCTTTCAGATCGGTATTGACGATGGGTTGCCAAATGAGCGTCAGATCATTGCTCGCAGACGATCCTTTCAACGTGAGGTTCGTGGGGGCGGTGAGGGATGATGGGGTAAGGCCTTGTAAGGGATGCGGGTAGGTATAGGCAGTATACCCTGGCCGTACATGCCCTGTCGGTCCATCGTTGTAATAATCTCGTCCCGATACCACATGGGAATAGCCTGTTGGTTTAATCCCTTGCACCGTGTTATTAGGCACAGTTGTGCCGAGCGTGTTACTATGCAGCGTATTACCCCAGACATAGAACGGATCGAGGATATTTCCAACCCATCCAGTAGGAGGGGTTGAAGTCCCTCCTAAATCATTACTCGTGCCTGCACCCGGATGATCCACGCAACGATACCCTGCATGACTGATACCGTCCGTGTCTGAATCGTTCGTAGCATTTTGGTCATACTGCGAGTTCCCGTCACAATGATCCCATGGTGGAGGAAAAACGCGTGTCACGTCATCACGAAGATTAAGTGCCTTCACCATGGCAGTTATGCCGGTCCCGGCTACCGTGATGCGGTTGTTATACACGACACTTGTTCCACCGCGCGTCTGTTGCCCCCGATCCACGCCAGTAAACGTCCATGTCGCATCATTCTCATACGCTTCAATCTGCCGACAGCCTCGTATACGACCTGTCGTCTCAGTTCCGTGTGATCCCCCAACATCGTAATTTGTAAGCTGATTATGCCGCGACACATAGCGCCCGCCTGCGTAACAATCCACGAATCCATGTTGAAGCGTTGAGGTATCAGTGGCGGTATTATCCTCAATGAAGATGACATTCGCGCCGCCCCAGACCAACGGCGCCGCCCACGACCCATCCCCATAATTGCTCCCGCCCCAGTTAGTGTGCCGAACTGAAACCATAATCTGGTCATACCCAGTGGTATTCAAATGATCGATGAGGCCATAGAGTTGCCCCCCAGTCACGTGCACACCAGTGGACTGTAGCGGGTTGAAGGTTATATGGTGAACCCGAAATGAGGTCGCCGTCCCATTCAACGAGATATGTCCTGGAAGACATTTGTTTGGATCAGTCATCACCCCCACGATTGTCATGCCTGACATTTCAAACGTGTTCGGACTATTCACCGTCCAGGCTACTAAGGGATCATGCACCGTAGCGGTGCAGGGCCCTTTTGGCACATTATCTCCGATGATGGTGACGCCTTGGCCAGCTCCCAGAAGTTTAATGCCTTTGGTGATCGACAGCTTCGTTGTCCATGCGGTCGCACCACTACAGTCACCTGGCGGGATCGTCACCGTATCACCGTCAGTGGCAAGCACAACTTTGTTCCCAACCTCATTCCGTGAACAGTCGGCGGCCGCATAGGTGGCTGCCTGAGTAGGCGGAGCATAAATCAACAAGATACAAAGTGTTGCCAGAGCAAATAACGTTCTAATCATTGTCCCACTCCAATCGTTGCTGGATTCATCCCACCACCCGATAGAGAAGCGGCGGTCGCCTCAATCCATTCGACATTTGCCCACAGCGCACTGATACGTTTCTCAACATTAACACTCTTAGCCTTATTGCCAATGCTGAAACTGTTGACAAGTGACGGTGTTTTTGTACTGATGTCAAATGGTTGATGTTCAGATCCCGTGAGAATCCTCCAGGTCGACGAGTTCAAAACAAAGGATGTACCTTCCGTTCCAGTTCCACCGTCATCCCAGATTTTGAGGGCCATGTTACCAGTGGATGCACTCGCGCTCACACGCGCATATACATCAAGCACCTTCATCGTTGCATCGCTTGTTACTTCTCCGGGAAGTGCGGTAATGGAAAACTTATCCTCCTTGGAAGTACGAGTATCAAAGTTATAAGCAGTATATTATTTAACCCCTAAAATCCGCGTCCCGCTGAGAGCGACGCAGGCTGAAGCCAAGCGCGTCAACGCCAAGAAATAAGCCTGCCTTACTCACGCTATTCCCTCTTCCGCC
>QHZQ01000169.1 GCA_003224725.1 Acidobacteriota bacterium
TCTCGCGAAGCTGAGAATCCCCAAAATGCAAGCCTAATTCGCGCGCCCGATTTTGGATGGCGTTTTTGCCAGTTAGCCGATGAGCAATCGAAATAGTGCGCTGCAAACCGAAGTCCTGCGGATCAATGATTTCATAAGCCCCGGGATTCAGCATGACAGCTTTGGTATGCATACCAGCTTTGTGGGTAAAGCTGGTTTCTCCGGTAATGTAATTGTTAAAAGGAATATCAATTCTCACGACCTCGGCTACCATCTTCTCCAGCTCATACAACATTTCCAGTTTGTACTTCTTCACCAAGTCTTTATTATACGAATAGAGTCGGGCGATAAAGCCACCCAGAGGAGTGATGCCATTGCGTTCTCCAATACCGAGAATGCTGGTATCGATGTGGGTCGCGCCGGCTTCCAGAGCCGTAAAGCTGTTGGCGATGGCGCAACCGCTGTCGTTGTGCCCGTGGAACTCGATTCCCGCTTTGATGTGACGGCGCAACTCAGAAACCAAGGTATACAATTGGCGCGGCGTCGCCACCCCCACCGTATCGGCTAAGCCGACGCGGTCCACCCCCATGGCATCTACGGCTTGATAGACCCGCAGGAGGTCGGCTTCTTCGCTGCGGAAGGTATCCTCACTGGAGAAACGCACCTCGCAGCCAGAGCTTTTGATGAATTCGATGACCTCACGAGCGCTCTCAATAATCTGATCGATATTTTTCCCGTGGCTGAATTGACGCAAGTAAGAGGATGTGCCAAATAAAATATCCACGCCGGCCACTCCGGTCGCGACAGCCTGTCTGGCATCCGCCATGTGACAGCGAGTATGGGTTAGTATTTTGGTTTTCAAGCCCAGGTTCGCAATGGCTTTACAATCCTCGAAAGACTGCGGTGAAGCCACCGGAGAGGTGAGTTCAATATACTCGACCCCGAACTCGTCTAAAGCTCGTGCAATTTGAATCTTCTGCTGCGTTGTGTAATGAGCTTTGGCAAATTGTTCTCCTTCTCGAAGGGTGGAATCGATAATATTAAAGTTTTGTATAGACATGATGAATCCTCACAAGAATTGCGACATTCTCCTCCCTAACTTGGGGGGCATTGCCCGCGGATGCTAGTGTTGTGCATCTGAAATAACTTGCCAATGAGGCCGCGCCCCCTCACCCCTGCCCCTCTCCCCCCGATAGGGGGCGAGGGAAGAGTATTTCGTTTGTTAACCGCCCTCTCCCTTGGGGAGAGGGGTGAACGATTGAGAAGCGTTCACAAGGGCGGGTGCGGGGCGACCATCCTCTGAGCTTGCTTAGATATCGTCATTTGAGAAACACCACCCTGGCGACCCAGACAAAAAAAATCGGTGAGAGCGCTTACTCTCACCGATTTGAAAAATAAGAAAAAATATTATCTTTAAATCGTTGGATAGCGCTCCACCTCAAATCCGTGAGGTGACAGTTGACAAGATATTTTCTTGCCACCCAACCCTGCTGCTTCCCGCGTCAGTAAGGTTTCGGCGACCGCCCCTTTTTCTTCGAGATCCTCGATCGGGATGTCTACCTCGAAGGACTCTTGGCGTGTCGCACCTCTATCGCATAACAAACCAAGACCATTATAAGCTAAGCCTTGTGAGATTTCCAACGCTTATTGCAAAGCACCAACCCGCTTCTGGCTGACTTGCAATCGAACTAAAGCCCGCTGCAGGCTGATCATGGCACGATTGAAATCAAGGTCCGGATTCTGCAAACCAGCCAATCGCTTTTCAGCTCGCTCTTTGGCGGCAAGGGCCCGATTGACATCGATCTCCTCTGCTCTTTCCGCTATCTCGGCCAGTACTGTTACTCGATCAGGCAGGACCTCACAATATCCCCAGGCCACCGACAGATAGTGAGTCGTCTTATCCTGGCGGTAAGATAATTCACCGATCTGCAATTCAGTGATAAGCGGGGCGTGACCGGGCAAGATGCCAAGGTATCCATTCTTGCCCGGGATTTGTAATTCCTCCACCTCTTCTCTGAGGAGAAGACGGTCCGGCGTGACAATTTCGAGCTGGAGTTTGTCAGGTAACAGAGAATCCATTGGATGGTGGTTGGTTGTGCTGATTATCTACAACGGACCACAGGCGTAAGCGGCGCAGCACCTAAGCCGCTTTCTTCATTTGCTCGGCTCGCTCGATCGCTTCATCAATATTGCCGACCATGTAAAAGGCCTGTTCGGGCAGCTCATCGTGCTTCCCTTCCACAATCTCCTTAAATCCTCGGATATTCTCGTTCAAAGGAACGTACTTCCCTTCACGCCCTGTGAATTGGGCAGCGACAAAGAACGGTTGAGAGAGGAAACGTTGAATCTTGCGAGCCCGGGCCACCGTGAGTTTGTCTTCATCGGAAAGCTCATCGATCCCAAGGATGGCAATAATGTCTTGAAGGTCCTTATACTTTTGCAAGATTTGTTTCACGGTGCGAGCGGTACTGTAATGTTCTTCACCGATGATGCGTGGGTCCAAAATTCGCGAGGTGGAAGCCAGCGGATCCACGGCCGGATAGATCCCGAGCTCGGTGAGCGCGCGGGAGAGGTTGGTGGTGGCATCCAGGTGAGCGAAGGCCGTGGCCGGCGCCGGGTCGGTGTAGTCGTCCGCAGGCACATAGATCGCTTGGACCGAGGTAATGGATCCCTTCTTGGTGGAAGTGATACGTTCCTGCAACTCACCCATCTCGGTCGCCAAATTGGGTTGATAGCCCACCGCCGAGGGCATGCGCCCCAGGAGGGCAGACACTTCAGATCCCGCCTGGGTAAAGCGGAAAATATTGTCAATGAAGAGCAACACGTCCTGGCCTTCCTCGTCGCGGAAATATTCGGCAACCGTCAATCCGGTCAAACCCACCCGTAATCGGGCACCGGGCGGCTCGGTCATCTGCCCGTAAACCAGGGCCGTTTTGTTGATCACGCCAGATTCCTTCATTTCCAGCCACAGATCATTGCCCTCACGGGTGCGTTCTCCAACCCCTGCAAAAACCGAGAAGCCCCCGTGCTTGGTGGCAATGTTGTTGATCAGTTCCATGATGATGACTGTTTTGCCGACCCCAGCGCCACCAAAAAGGCCGATCTTACCGCCTCGCAAATAAGGTTCCAACAAGTCTACGACCTTGATTCCGGTTTCGAACATCTCCAGGTTAGTGTTTTGTTGCTCGAAGGAGGGAGCTTCACGGTGGATGGGATAAGTTTGAGACGTCTTGATGGGGCCCTGTTCATCGACTGGCTGACCAATGACATTCATAATACGGCTCAAGGTTTCTCGCCCGACCGGCACGGAAATAGGGCCACCGGTGTCGATCGCTTTCATGCCTCGCACCAGTCCATCGGTCGGCTGCATGGATATGGTTCGCACCCGCCCCTCACCCAGATGCTGTTGGACTTCGGTGATAATGTCGATGGGATGAGGAACGTCAAATCCCTCGCTGGTGATGCGAATGGCGGTGTAAATCGGAGGAAGATTCTTTTCATCGAAAGCCACGTCGACCACCGGGCCAATGATTTGAACCACTTTGCCTGTATTCATGATCATCTCCAATTATGAAACGGGTAATTGCCGAAACGAGAGAAACGTGATTCGTGATACGTGACTCGTGAAGTGTCACCAGAGCTTATTCACGTATCACTTCTCGCGTTTCGTCCCGAGTTTCTAGTTTGTTTTTCGTCACTCTAAAGCAGCGGCGCCGCCCACAATTTCGATAATTTCCCTCGTAATTCCAGCCTGCCGAGCTCGATTCATAGTGAGGGTCAGAAAATCGATCATTTCCAGAGCATTGTTCGTGGCAGCATCCATCGCCGTCATACGTGCCCCATGTTCCGCGGCGGCCGACTCCAACAAAGCCCGATAGACTTGAACCTCCACGTGTTTGGGAATTAAATCATTAAAGATTTCCTCGGGAGGTTGTTCATAAATGTAATCAATCAAGGTTTCTTCCAGCGAAGGCTTTAATCGCTGAATTGGCAACAACCGCTCCACCCTAATGCGTTGCTGAACGACGGACTTGAATTCATTATAGACCAGATAAATGGCGTCCAATTTTTTGGCGGCAAATTCTTCCATCAACTCGCCGGCAATCGCCTTGGCATTGGCGTATTCCAGCTTGCTAAAAATGTTCATGAACGCACGGGCCAAGGGAGTTGGGCGCTTGCGGAAGAAATCTCGTCCCTTGCGGCCTACACAATTCAGACTCAGTTGCTTGTCCTGATTCTCATCAACAAAAGCCTGGGCAGCCTTAATGATGTTGGTATTAAAAGCGCCACAGAGTCCTTTGTCTGCAGTGACAACCACTAACTGGATATGTTCATCGCCCCGCTCCTCCAAAAGCGGATGCTTTTTGTTCTCGGATCGAGTCACCAAACTATTTAGCACAGCTAGAATTTTGTTGGCATAAGGTCGCGCGCTAAGCACCCGCTCCTGGGCCCGACGCAGCTTTGCCGCAGAGACCATTTTCATGGCTTTAGTGATCTGCTGGGTATTGCGCACCGAGCGAATGCGTCTGCGAATGTCTAAAACATTGGCCATAGTTATGGATGAAATTTGCTGGGTGATGCGTTAGAGGTTATGACCCAAGTTAGGCCCCACTGGCATAGCCTCGGAGAGGCGCAAGACAATAGCCCACGGCGTCAGCCGTGGGATAAGGCAGATGGATGACTGAGCCCCGGAGGGGCGAAACGCAAGGCATAACAATTTATCTCCCATCCGGAGTCTTTCGCCCCTGCCGGGGCTTGGCTCCTGTATGACCCTTGACCCACGGCTGACGCCGTGGCCTATCATCTGATGCCCCTCCGGGGCTACCCGATGACGTCGAGGACCGTATGAACGGCCAACAGGAAATACCTGCCACACACCTGGAACCGCTGAAGGTTAAGTGGACGAGACCGGCTGTTCTCTTTCCGCCAGGAATCTCTCTTTAAATTCGCTAAGCACTTTCTTTAATTCGTCTCTCAACCCGTCGTCAAGCTGCTTCCTTTCGAGGATCTTCTGGCCCAGGGAAGGATGGTTGTTATCCAAGAAACGATACAGGGATTGTTCAAAGGGCAAGCACTCGGCAACCTCCAATGAATCCAAATACCCATTGGTTGCAGCAAAAATGAGGATCACCTGCTTTTCGACTGAGAGGGGAGAATACTGCCCTTGTTTCAGAATTTCCACCAGCCTCTCTCCGCGAGACAACTGAGCTTGGGACGATTTATCCAAGTCACTCCCAAATTGAGCGAAGGCAGCCAGTTCGCGATATTGGGCTAACTCCAAACGCAACGTCCCGGCAATCTGTCGCATCGCCTTAATTTGAGCGTTGCCACCCACGCGGGAAACCGAAAGACCGACGTTAATGGCCGGGCGAATGCCGGAGTGGAAGAGGTCCGCCTCCAAATAGATCTGGCCATCCGTTATGGAGATGACATTGGTCGGAATGTAAGCCGAAACGTCCCCCGCCTGAGTTTCAATGACGGGCAGAGCCGTCAGAGAGCCACCACCTCGCTTATCGTTCAATTTGGCGGCTCTTTCCAGCAGTCGGGAGTGCAGGTAAAAAACATCTCCCGGGAAAGCTTCACGGCCAGGCGGCCTGCGGAGAAGCAAAGAAATTTCACGATAGGCGGCCGCATGTTTGGAAAGATCATCATAGATACAGAGCGTGTGTTTCCCACGATCGCGGAAATATTCGCCGATGGCGCAACCCGCGTAGGGTGCAACGTATTGCAAGGGGGCCGGGTCGGAAGCCGAAGCCGAGACGACGATCGTGTAACTCATGGCGTCGTAGTCGTTTAAGGTTTTGACGACCTGGGCAACGGTGGAGCGTTTCTGACCAATCGCCACATAAATACAGATCACATCACCCCCTTTTTGATTAATGATCGTGTCGATGGCGATCGCTGTCTTGCCGGTCTGTCTATCACCGATAATCAGCTCACGTTGACCTCGCCCAATAGGAATCATTGAATCGATGGCTTTCAGCCCGGTTTGCAGAGGTTGCTTCACCGGCTCACGATCGATAATGCCCGGCGCCAGGCGTTCGATCGGATTAAAGACCTCAGTCATGATCGGTCCTTTCCCATCCACAGGCTGGCCCAGAGCATTGACGACTCGACCCACCATGGCCTCTCCTGCCGGGACTGCCATGATCTTTTTGGTCCGTTTAACCAAGTCGCCTTCTTTAATCTCAGAGGCCTCACCCAGCAACACAGACCCAACCTGGTCCTCTTCCAGGTTTAACGCCATGCCTGAAATTCCATGAGGAAAGTCCAACAACTCACCGGCCATTACTTTTTCCAATCCGTGAATGCGTGCGATCCCATCTCCCACGGAGATGACGGACCCCACTTCGCTGACCACCACATTGGAACCATAGTCTTCGATTTGAGCTCGAATGATCTTGCTAATCTCTTCCGCCTTTATTTCCATTTCACTCTCCAAAATTCTTGACAAAGGTTCAGTCCGAGCTTAATCGGGCCCTTATTAACTCTAATTGCTGACGAATCGATCCATCGTAAATAGTGTCCCCAATCCGGGTAATGACTCCTCCGATGAGCGCAGAACTAAGATTGAATTTCAGGAAAACTTTCTTCCCCGTCAAACCGGCCAGCTTTTCTTCTAATCGTTTTTTGGTCTCATGATCCACCTCAAACGCGGTAGTGATCTCTGCCTGAATGATTCCCAGCCGCTCATTCATCTCTTGTTGAAAAGCCCGTCGAATCTCGGGGAAGTAATTGATGCGATGCTTATCAATCAGAATGAAAATGAAGTTTGAAGTGGTGTTGCAGAAACCAAGCTTGGCCAGGATTTCGGAGGTGGCATCCCTCTTTTTGGCCAGCGGAATGGCAGGGTTCGCATAGAAAGAAGAGAGTTCCTTATTTTGGCTGAGAAGTTCCTCGAATCGGTTCAGTTCCTTTCCAACCCGTTCCTGCTGACCGAGTTTGAGACTGACATCGACGAGCGCTTTGGCATATCGATTTGCAATGACTGCCAACGTTGCAACCTCAATAATGAACTGGGGATCAATGCCCGCTGGGGATGGCCTTCAACAATGCTCCGGCTGCTTGGAGCGTTATGACCCCGGCAGTTTTCAGAGCGCCCTTAATTCTTTGCCGCGTCTAAGGTCTGAAGAAACTGATTCAAAATTCTCTTATTCTCTTCTGAACTCATAGAGCTGCGGAGTCGTTCTTCGGCCAGCTTCACTGCCAGTTCGGCGACGTGACTCTTCAGCTCCAAACGAGCTGATTTCTCCAACCCTTTTATCTCTCGCCGGGCAAGGTCTAAAATTCTCTCGGACTCCAGCTTTGCACTTTCAAGAATGCGGCCTCTTTCCTCTTCGACTTCCTTCAGGGCCTGATCCTTCAGCTCTTTGACCTCTTTGTCCAATTGAGCCAATCGAGCTTCAATCTCAGACAATTTCTGTAAAGCGGCTTCCCTGGCCTGACGTCCACTGGCCAGGCCTTCTTCAATGGCCTTAGTTCTGGAGTTCAGGAATTCTTGAAGGGGTCTGCGCAAATACCAGCCTAATCCTCCAAACAGGATAAAAAAGTTGCCCCACTTCCAAACAATCGCCAGAGGACTTTCTGCCTGATGCTGACCGCGACCTGCCTCTGCCGGGGGGGCATGCGCTTGCGGTTCATGTTGTGCCGCAACGGTGGCAGGCAGAACTATAAGAACCGTCAGCAGAATCCCCAAGGCCCCCAGGTATTTTTTCACGCTCCGCTCAGCGCAGGAGTGTCCTAACGATTCCATTGGCGATGTTATCGATATCGGATTCAAGTGTCCTCTTGGCCGTAGTTACCTGAGTCAGAAGCTCGCGCTTGGCTGAATTGATGATCTGCTCAGCCTGTTTACGTGCTTCGGCGACGACCTGGGAACGTTCCCTCAACGCTTCCGCTCGGAAACTTTCCTGCTGCCGGTAGCTTTCTAAACGAGCCAGCTTTAGGGAGTCTTGATAGGCCCGCGACTTCTGCTCAAATTCTGCCAATTTCCCCCGAGCTTCCTGCTGAGCTCCATTGATCTCGGCATCGCGTTCGGTCAGAATCTGGTTGATAGGGTCAAAGAAGGACTTTTTGAGGATCAAGTAAAGGCTCCACACCAGAATCATGACTAAAACCACGGACAAGTCTAGGTTCATCGCATTCATAAAGCCAACGAATCTCAGGCGCAGAAGTTAAGAAGGATCGCTATAGAAGGCCCCATCCTACCGCAAAAGAATGAGAAAAATATCACAA
Organism: Acidobacteriota bacterium; assembly: GCA_003224725.1. GTDB lineage: Bacteria > Acidobacteriota > Terriglobia > Versatilivoradales > Versatilivoraceae > QHZQ01. The sequence continues at coordinate 8,215 of QHZQ01000169.1, forward strand.
TAAAAAATGACGGTCAAGCGCTTTTGCTCAACAAAATTAAGATTACATCAGTTCCCTCAAGCATTTAGTCAAGCAGTCGTCAGAGCCAACTGTCATACCTCGAGACCTTCGCGGTCCCCCTACTCAAACGGTCTCCTTGTCCGGCGCCCGCCCTTATCGCAAACATCGCCAATCACATTTTTCTTTGGTTCAGAAGGTCATGCTAAGATGCTAGGATGAGAAGTTGGTTTCCAGTTGATTAGCAGTCAGACTTCCATGGAAACCTACAGAGCCAGCTTCATAATAATGAGACTTGGAGAGTGGCAATGCGAAATGTAGTTATCATTGGTTCGGGTCCCGCTGGTTATACTGCAGCCATTTATACGGCCCGGGCAAATCTCAATCCCCTGTTGATCGAAGGGCTTGAAGTCGGGGGGCAACTGTCGATAACCACCATGGTTGATAATTTTCCCGGATTCCCGGAAGGCATCATGGGCCCTGCTCTAATGGAGGATATGAAGAAGCAAGCGGAAAGGTTTGGAACGGAATATTTGCCAGGAATGGTGACCCAAGTCGACCTGTCGCATAACCCGTTTCGAGTTTTCACTGACGACGGGGAGACCCAGACCAGAACCGTAATTATTTCCTCCGGAGCGTCTGCCCGCCTGCTCGGCCTCGAGTCGGAAAAGAAGTTAATCGGCTACGGTGTTTCGACCTGCGCCACCTGCGACGGATATTTCTTCAGAGGCAAAGAGATCCTTGTAGTTGGCGGCGGTGACTCGGCCATCGAAGAAGCAACCTTTTTGACCAAATACGCCAGCAAAGTCACCCTGGTTCATCGCCGGAATCAATTGAGAGCTTCAAAAATCATGCAGGATAGAGCTTTCAAAAATCCCAAGATCGATTTTGTCTGGGACACGGTCGTAGAGGAGATTTATGATATCAACGCCAAAACCGTTAAGGGTGTTAAGCTAAGAAATCTGAAGAGCAATGAAGTCACCGATTTCAAATGTGAGGGCGTCTTTGTTGCCATCGGGCACGTCCCCAATACCCAGATTTTCAGAGGCCTGCTTGAAATGGACGCCAATGGCTACATCGTCACGCATGATGGCACCAAGACCAGTGTGCCCGGTGTGTTCGCTGCTGGCGACGTTCAGGATCATGTGTATCGCCAGGCCATCTCGGCCGCTGGAACCGGCTGCATGGCGGGTATGGATGCAGAAAGGTATTTAGAACAGCAAGGGCATTAATCGTGAAGCGTGATACGTGATACGTGATACGTGAAGCGTGATACGTGACAAGCCCGACCGGTTTCGGTCTTCACGTTTCACGTGTCACGCATCACGTGTTTAGGAAAGCTTCCGGAAATCCAAGTTGCGTCAGATTCAAATTCTTCATAGGTCATAGGTGAAGCCTCAGATCGAAGTGGCGGCGGCCATCATCTTCAAACAGCAGCAAATCCTCATCTCTCAGCGCGACGAACACTCCCACCTGTCAGGATATTGGGAGTTCCCCGGAGGAAAGAGAGAAAAGGATGAAACCCTTGAGGATTGTCTCCGAAGGGAAATTCGAGAAGAGCTGAACGTTGAGATCGCGGTGGAAAGCTTCTTCGAAAGAGTTGATTATGAGTACCCCGAAAAAGCTGTCACCCTTCGATTTTACTGTTGTCGCTACGTGAGGGGCGAAGTTAAAGCGCTAGGTTGCCGGCAATTCAAATGGGTGCCTCTCCGCGAATTATCCAGTTATCAGTTCCCCCCTGCCAATGAAGCAATACTCCGAAAACTGGTCCACCTCATAGAGTTTCCTACTGACTCAAAGTGAAAGCCTACGGATAGGAAACAGGGGTTTCTGATCAATCTTAATGTAAAGCGGTTAGTGGATGGTCTGAGGAGCTTCCTCTTGTGATCCTTCATGGTCTTCATGTCCTTCATGGTATTAGTAGTAGCCAGCGTGCGCAGAGCGCCCGCTCCACCGGGATATAAATGAGTTGTTGGAGTGGAGGAATTGCCGGGTGACAAGTGACGATCACCGTTTGAATCTCTTCACCATGAAGAGCACGAAGGTCATGAAGAGGGAGTTTAGCACCCAAATTATGCACCACTGAGGCGATGCCCCTCACCCATGAAGGCTTATCAAGCCTTCATCCTCTTCCCCCGATGGGGGCGAGGGGAGAGTAAACTGTAATTTATTACTTCCCTCTCCCATGGGGAGAGGGTGGCCGCAGGCCGGGTGAGGGGTCGGCTCCTTTAGGAGACCCGACCCTTGGCGGTAAGAGGTTGCTCGCTATTGATAGCCAAGAACGATGTCCCGTTTGCCATTCCGGCGTCCCTTCTCAAAATCGCGCTACCTCATTTTCTTGACAAAATTTGATATGCGAAATCTGCCTTGGTCTGCGCTCATCTGCGTGCCAGGAGCGTTTCTCTATGTCTCCGGGCCTCAGTGGCTTTTTTGATTGTGGCGGCTGGCCGCACTACTATGGCTTCGTGTTGTAATCAGCTCTTAAAAAGGTTTTTCAAAACGAAGTAAACATTTTCTCTGCGCTCACGCAAGCGCCGATAGAAGTACGGTAACCAATGAGACCCAAAAGGCACGTAAACTCTCATATTGTATCCTTCCTGTGCCAGGCTGCGCTGCGTTTCCGACCGGACTCCATAAAGCATTTGAAACTCAAATTTCTCCTTCCCAATATTGTGAGATCGGGAGTAATCCTTGGCCCAGCAGATTAAAGCCTCATCGTGAGTGGCAATCGCAGGATAATTCCCATGAAGCAATAGCATTTCAGCCAGTTTTCTAAAGTTTGCCCGGATTTCCGGCATCTTTTGGATTGCGATGTGGGCTGGCTCTTT
>QHZQ01000560.1:0-435 GCA_003224725.1 Acidobacteriota bacterium
GGTCTGGCAGTCCGCTCTTTCTCGTCGCTGGCAATTACGAGTTTGAGGCTCTCTTTAACCCGGGCTTGCGTGGGGACATCTTGTTGCCCCGAGACCAGTGGCTCATCGGCGGCAAACCGACCAACCCCGACCCTGATGACGGCACGCCTTATTTGAATCCGGCTGCTTTTGGGCCACCCCCATTAACATCCAACAACGTTCCGCTTCGTTTAGGCGACAGCCCACGCTACCTGTCACAGCTCAGGGGGTTTGCTGGGTACAGTGAAAACCTCTCTCTTATCAAGCGAACGGACTTGGGGCTGCGTGAAGGCATGAACTTTGAGCTTCGTATCGACGTCGGCAACTTGTTTAATCGAATTGGAATCTGCAATCCTGGAACAGATGTCAATGACCCTTCCACGTTTGGAAGAGTTTATGGCAAGTGCGGGGGGCCGC
>QHZQ01000560.1:475-3457 GCA_003224725.1 Acidobacteriota bacterium
CTATGAAGGAGCTTAACAGGCCCCGGGAGACAAAATCGCCCTCCGAGGCCATTTTTTGGGGCGGCCCGGGAAAAAGAGGTCGGTGCCGTTGAGAGACATTCAAATTTCCAAAGCGATTTTTGGCCTTAACCTAAGTTATCTTGTTAGGATTCAGGCGGAACTTCCTGAAGACCTTAGAAGACTTTACAAAAGAAGAGATCATCTTCGGATCACTTTTGCTTGACGTTGATTGGAGCTAGAAATACACTTTTTAACTGTCGTTCACCCCATTCTAACTGAAGGACTCCTGGACAGCAGTCCCTGAGGTTGTTTCAAGTCAAGGTTATTTTTCAAATTTAAATTTGCCATATGAGGAGATTGACAATGATGGACAAGTCAAAATTATTGGCTTCGCAAGTTTTGTTTTGCTTGCTTGCTCTTGTGGGCTTCGCCTCAAATGTGTTTGGTCAAGGCGAACGCGGTGCGATTACGGGCGTGGTCAAAGATGTCAGCGGTGCGGTTGTGCCAAACGCCGAAGTGATCGCCTTGAATAAAAACACCGGCGGCGAAAGCAAAGCGGTTTCCACCGACTCCGGAGTTTATCGGATACCTTATGTGACCCCGGGGACTTACACCGTTTCGGCGTCCTTGAAAAGTTTTAAAACTGCGATCAGAGATAATGTCGAAGTTCGCGTGGCGCAAACGGTGACGATAGACTTCACGTTGGAACTTGGAGAGATTTCAGAGCGAATCACGGTTTCCGCTGAAACTCCGCTGTTGGAAAGCTCGACCTCGGAGATCGGTACGGAAACCTCCGATAAGGAATTCCATACTTGGCCGATTCTGGTTGAAGACGGACTTCGCCAGTTACAAAATTTCATTTTCACCGCCATGCCAGGCACGGAAGGAGGAACATTCCTGGGCTCGATCAATGGAGGCCAGGCTTACAGCCACGAAATCCTGATTGATGGGATCACCCTGGGCCGCTTCGATCTGACCGGAGGAAGTAACAACGAGATGAGTCCCAGCGTGGACGCAGCCTCCGAGTTCAAGTTACAGACCGGCAACTTGTCCGCCCAGTACGGTGCAACTCAGACTGCGGTCGCTAACTTTGGAATGAAATCAGGAACCAATGAGGTGCACGGGACTGTTTATGAGTTCCACCGAGACAGGGCTCTTCGTGCTCGAAGCTGGGGGGAGAATGCCAGAGGTATTCCCAAGCCTGCCTACAAAGAGAATTCTTTTGGGGGAACAGTTGGTGGTCCGATCAAGAAGGATCGCACCCACTTTTTCTTCTCTCTTGAAAGAGATCGCTATAACCGGCTCGATTTCAATCCCACCAACGGTACCGTTCCACTTCCCGAGTTCAAGTCCGGTGATTTTTCGCGGCTGTTGGATCCTGCCTTTACCGGGGATTCCAGTTCTGGGACGGTTGTCGGCAAGGACGCTTTAGGCCGGGACGTTATCTATGGCCAACTCTATGATCCCTCCACCTCGAGACAGCTCGCTGACGGCACATGGATCCGCGATCCTTTCCCCGGAAACATCGTTCCGGCAGACAAATTCAGTTCCGTTACCAAGAAGATCCTGGAACTTGCGGATACTCCCAATCCCGCATTCCCGACATTCCGAAGGAACATCCCTCGTGTAAGCAGTTGTTGTCCGAACTTTCTCCTCGACATCTTCGGGATTAAATTGGACCACGTCGTCACAGCCAACCATAAGATCAGTGGCTTTTTCAATTACAGCAAGCGGGAGCGAGATAACCATGGAGGAGACGGGTTTCTCCCTATTCCAGGGCCTGCTTCGAGTGTGTGGCAACGTCAAGGGACTCCCTCCCGAATCTTCCGATTTAGTGAAGATTGGACCATCAATGCGACTACGCTCAATCACTTCGGTTTTGGTTTCAACCGGTTTGGCAACATTAACGGGCCGCCCAGCTCCATTATTGGTGCGGACTGGGCTGGCAAAATCGGCCTTACCGGAGTCGGTATTAACACGTTCCCCTACATTAAATTCGCCGCCCCCAGTCCTACTCTGACTGGAGGGACGCAAATGGGGGTCAGTTTCGCCGGTGGTGGCGCCAATCAGAGTTTTGTCTATGTCGACGATCTCACCATGATTCGGAGATCCCATAATTTCAGGGTCGGGACGGAGATTCGCCGTTATCATGCCAACGATAGCCCCCTCTTCGCTGCAGGGTCCTACACTTTCCGGAACGATGAGACAGCTCAGCCGGGATTTGCCAGTTCCACAGGATTTGCCTATGCCAGCTACCTGTTGGGGGCCGTAGATAGTACAGGTCTCGGCATACCCGCCACCAACCAAGGATCGCGCGTCTGGTACAGTTCCTTCTATTTTCAAGACGACTGGAAGGTCCGATCGAACTTTACGTTAAATCTTGGATTGCGTTGGGAAATTCCAGGTCCGCTAACGGAAGTGGCGGATCGGATGTCGGGAATGGACCCCACCAAGCCAAATCCTGGAGCAGACGGATACCCCGGGGCTCTTGCTTTCCTGGGCAACTGTCAAGGTTGTAATGGGCAGAGAAGTTTCCAGGACCATTATTACAAGGAGTTCGGCCCGCGAGTCGGTTTTGCCTGGAGCCCGAAGCCCAAGCTCGTTCTTCGGGGTGGCTACGGAATCAACTTTAGTGCTCCGATTCAAAACGGCTGGAGTTTTGCATCTCTCGACGCAGGATTTAACGGCTCCAACCCGGTCAACGCCGGTTCCGGCAGGTTCCGTCAAGATCCCGGTCTTTATTGGGACCAAGGTTATCCGCCCTATACCAAGACTCTACCCAACCGCGACCCCGCCCTGGCCAACGGCAACGATGTTGCTTATTTGCCCACCAATAGTATTCGTCAGCCCTATGTCCAGAACTGGAATCTCGGGATTCAATACGAATTTCCCTGGAATACGGCTTTCGAAGCGAACTACATCGGGAACAAGGGAACCCGGCTGGTCAATGATTTCTTCAAAGGCTATCTCAATCAGGTCAAT
>QHZQ01000561.1 GCA_003224725.1 Acidobacteriota bacterium
AGACGTATGGCCTCGATTCGTTTGGCCAAATCGAGGCGATCCGCTACACCTTCAACCTAGATTTGGGCAAGATCAAACTTTCTCGAACTTGGGTCTGGGAGCCCAAGGCCGACCAGATCTCCTACGACGGGAAAGACAAGGCGGGTAAGCCAGTGAAGCTGACGTACCTGCGCTCCCAGCTCGGCAGCCAAGCCGCTGTCGTGAAGGAGGAAATTGATCCAGCCTTCTTCAACGATCAGTATTGGCTGCTCTTCCCCTTGCATCTTTCCTGGGACAGCAGTGCCGAAGTGACAGAGACAGGCAAGCATAAACTGCCGCTGGGGAAGGGTTCCGCCAGCCGGGTGGTCGTGAAATATCCCTCCGTGGGTGGCTACACGCCCGGCGACACTTGGGAACTCTTCGTCGGTACCGACAACCGGATCCAGGAATTTATGTTCCATCGTGGCGGAAGCAAAAAGCCAACTGTCGTCGTCGCGTCGTGGGGGGACTACAAGAAGGCCGGCCCTCTCCTTGTCTCACTGGACCACCGCGGGACGGGGGACGGCACGCCGCTGCGGGTCTTCCTTTCGGATGTGTCTGTCAAGCTGGTGGGGTCAAACGCCTGGGTGAACGCGCAATAGACAACGGACGGACTCACTTCGCTGCTAACCTGATCTATCTGCCCATTGGTCACATGTCTGGGGTAGGACAGCATGGGGTCTTCTTGGGTTCAGTGGCGTCTCACAAATGGGTCGAAGGAGAGGCGGTACAGGACCTGCTCGCTCAACGCTTTGATCATCGCATGCGCTCGGCACTCCTTTATACCACCTAGGGGGCCTGGGATCGGTCACGATCCCAGAACCCATCTTCAACGAACCCACTTCCGGGCAGGGGGCGGCAAAGGAAGGGGAGAGAGACCATAAGCCTTAACGACAGACTTTCTTTCAGTTGGTCGGCAGAGCGTTTGAGTGCGGGCACATGGGAAATTTAGGTTGAGGTGAAATATGACTCAGTGGGCGCGGCTCCTTTTCATCGGCCTAGTGATCACAATCGCGCACCCTTCCCTAGCGCTACGGAGCCCTCAGGAACAGGTGCAAGAAGGCTCTTCCGGCGGCATGTCGCCGCAACCCTCGCACGAAAGAGTGATTGAGGGAGAAAGCATCGGACCCGGTGTGCGCCCCAGGGCTGGAGAAATCTGTATCGTCTGCAACAATCCGGTGGGGCCCGATGATGCGGTTTATCTCGTGCAGGGACAGCGGGTCGCCCTACATGCCGGGGAGGAGAGTGAATTTTTTCGCATCCGCGAAGGTATCTGATGCGGCTAAAACCCCTGGGAGCGGCACTCCTGGGTGCCGACTCGAATTACCAGTAACGGAGGGTTTGCGGCGTTCGAGTCATTTGACCGCTAAACTCTCTAGTGCGAAAAGCCTCCGGGCAACCAGCCTTTGGAAAGTTCCAGTCGAAGGGGGTGAGGAGCGTCAGGTTCTCGGGTCTCTTAGTTATTGATTCAATTTCGCGGTGGTGGACCAGGGGATCTATTACATTCCGAGGTCCGACTCGCCTGCCCAGTCATCCATTCAGTTTTTTGACTTCGCTAACGAAAAGTTCAAGCCCATTGCCAGGACTGAGAAGCGAGAGTTTTCAGTCCTCAGCGTCTCTCTCGATGACCGATGGATACTGTATTCGCAGATCGATCAGGCCGGTAGCGACCTGATGCTGGTTGAGAACTTCAGGTGATCACTGATTTTTTTCTGTAGAATGTCCTCACTTGGACTAGTCGGATAACCCAAAACTATGGGAAAGCTGTAGACTCGAACCTCCGACTTCATGGCCTGATTCTTTCCCAACCATGTTCCTTCGAATCTCGCGATAAAGCCCTGCCGGTCCAAAAGCCGCACGATAGATCCTCCCTAGTCGCCCAGTGTTTACCAAAACCAAGTCAAGTTGACGTATCACTAAAAATAACCGGCCAAATCTGTTTGAACCTCACACCTCACCGTAAGTGCTCCCCAATCAAACAGTTTGGCCGGTTAATTTCGGTTTAACTGGTCCAATCTGTGCACGCGCCATTAACCTACTGATTCCGCTAAAGTTGAGCTTGCGCGGGCATCACGATTGGCCAGTTAAACGGTGTTACCGGAAACTGACAAATCCTTAAGGTACCAAAGTACCTTGCCGAGAATTCCAAACTCAAAAGTTTTTTTAAGATTTTGCCTTTTCAACCTCTCTAAATTGGGAGAGGGGAGGAATTAGGGAAGTATTCTAACAGGGGGTCGAGTCTCCGAACCTCGAAAATATTTTCTTAAAGATTTTGCCTCCAAAAAGCCTCTACGTAGATATAGGGGCGATTTGATCGCGGGACCTACGGTTCATCGCTGGCTTGAAAAAAGCAGCCCATCGTGGAGCTCCAGGCACACGAGATCCGGGGCATTGCGGCAATCTGCCTCACTGTGCCGTAAAGCCTCAGGGTGGGCTGCGGTCCCTCCCCAGGACATTTTCCCATCAGGGCCTCTTACCATTGATTTTACGCTCCATTTCAGGGGCCTGCCTCTTTGGAAAGTGAATTGCGTTGAGGTTAGTGAACAGTCTTCTCAGAAAGGAGACAAGGATGAATCGAAACCGACTGCTTTCTCGAGTCACCGGAATCATTTGCGGGTTGACTATGTCCTCCATTCTCAGGTTTGCTCAAACGTCCGCAGCCAAGGCAAAGGCTACAAAGGAGCCCGCAGCAGCCAAGACCGCTGGCGCCGTCAGTGCCAAACATGATCTTG
>QHZQ01000562.1 GCA_003224725.1 Acidobacteriota bacterium
AGCCGCGCCTTGGGCCATTATGTCACCCACGCGTCGCGGGGAACCGCCTAACACTGGCAAAGTCCAGAGCAGATTGGTCAATCCTCCCACCCCGGTCATGTGGCGGCTGGAAACGAGGAGCTCGGACCGGTTCGGCGAAATATCCAGGACCGCTACATCTGCGAAGGGCGAAGGAATCCCCACTGTTTCTCCACCTATATTGGACACCTGGGCAAGGACGAAGTGCCCGCGCTCGAGTTCTGAGAAATAAAGCCGTAAGCCGTCATTGAACGATCTGTTTACTTTCGGGCGACCATCCGTTGTGATCTGGATGTAACTCGATACCGTTGGCTTCGGTGAGGGCGACCAGAGCCAGAACGCCAGGACCACGGCCAAAATGAAGCCGACTCCAGCTAGATTCACTGCCCACCTACCCCATCGTGGAAGCTGCCACGCTGACGTTGCGATCTCCGCCGATAAATCCTCTATTGCAGCGGCCACATCAGAGTTGCTATCCCGCTTGAGATTTCTCAAGTCAATCAGAAGCTCTCGTGCTGACTGGTAGCGCCGCTCCCGATCCTTCTTCAAGCACTTGAGGATGATGTGATCAAGCTCTGAGGGAAGGTCATAGTTGAATCGAGCAATCGCTTGCGGTTGCGCATGAATAATGCGATTCAACGTGGCATTGACTGTTGGTCCAGAGAACGGCAGACGGCCGGTGGCCAACTCATACAGCACCACGCCAAGCGAAAAGAGGTCTGTGCGATGGTCCACCCCTCGCCCTCTCGCTTGCTCTGGGCTCATGTAGTGCACCGTGCCCATTATCTTCCCCGGCCCTGCGCCGAGCGAAATGGGCTAGTCCGAAGTCCAGGATTTTGGCCTGACCTCGTTGGACAATAAAAATGTTCGCCGGTTTGATGTCCCGGTGCACGATCCCCTCGGCATGGGCAGCCTCTAGGGCATCGGCGATCTGGATCGCAAGCTCCAGGAGTTCCTTGGTTTCAATCGGCTCGCCTGCAATGCGTTGCTTGAGTGTCTGCCCTTCCAGCAGTTCCATGACGAAGAAGGGTCGTCCTTCGGATTCACCGACATCGTAGACAGTACAGATGTGGGGATGATTTAAGGAGGAAGCAGTGCGGGCTTCGCGCTGGAAGCGTTTCAGCGCCTGACGATCCCTGGTGAACTCTTCGGGCAGGAACTTGAGAGCTACGTTACGACCAAGCCCCGTGTCGACGGCCATGTAAACGACCCCCATGCCGCCGCTGCCGAGCTCTTCCAAAATGCGATAGCGGGAAACAGTCTTGCCAAGCATGCCAGCCTCCTGGGGAGGCTTTCTATACCCAAAGTGGCTCTTATGGAGGGATCTTAACTTCCAGCCAAGCAGTGAGTCAAACACTAAATTGGAAGTTTACGAATAAGCAGGCATGAATTATGTGGATGAGGACTGTTTCGAAGCATAGCGACTGATGCTCAATCGCGTATCAGCCGTCACAATCAGGCTATTATCTAGGATAGCCCCAATGATGGGAATTTCTCCCAAAAGCCAGGGAGATATTGAACCAATACGACTGCCCCCACACAACCGAGGCTTGAAGTTTTGATAAAACTTCAAGTGGGATTCAAGACTGGAATCATCTTCACTGGTCACAACATTTCTCAGTCTTCCTCGATGAACACGATTTGATTGGCTGGCACATCCTTGAGAATTTGGAAGTGGCCGTCTGTCCAACGGATCTTTAATTCATCGATACGCTTGTAGGCGCCAAGACCGAAGTGCAATCGCAAGTCGCTTTGAGACTGGTAACTACCACCACTTTTGACTTCTCTCATCTGTGTCATCGCTCCTGTCTTAAGAGTGGCTCGAGCACCAATCGCGCTGCGGTTGGATTTGCGCCCTTTGAGTTTGAGAAGAATCCAGTTGCCCGAGGCTTTCTTGTTTAGCAGAAGCGAGGGTGTCTCATCCAGGTTTGCAATCAGCAGATCCATCTGACCATCGTTATTGACATCTCCCACGGCCAGACCGCGACTCGAGCGAACCTCCTGGAAGCCAGGACCGGCTTTCACACCAATCTCTTCAAATTTTCCATTCCTCAGATTCCGATACAAATGATTGCGTTGCCGATAGGTGGTTCCAATATCATGCTGGTCCACTTCCGGATAGACGTGACCATTGGCCACCACCATATCCACGAAACCATCCAGGTCAAAATCGACAAATTGGGCACCCCAACCGAGATATTGCCAACTGACTTCAGCAATGCCCGCAGCAAAAGAGACATCCGTGAAGCGGCCGTTCCCATCGTTCCGATAAAGCGTATTGTAATCCTCAGAAAAATTCGTCACGATCAGGTCCAGATCCCCATCGTTATCATAGTCGCCAAAATCGACGCCCATGCAGGCTTGCTCCCGTCCGTCCTCGCTGAGGGCGACTCCTGCTTGCAGAGCGATCTCGGTAAACGTCTTGTCTCCATTGTTTCGAAAAAGGAAGTTGGGAGTGGAATCATTGGCGACAAACAGATCCAAATCGCCATCATTGTCATAGTCACCCCACACCACCCCGAGACTATAGTATTTCGGCGCCTGGGTGATCCCGGCCTTTTGGGTGACATCCACGAACTTCCCATTTCCCAGGTTTTCGTAAAGCCGGCCGGCAGCGGGAGTCAAACCGCGAGGACCACATTGCACCTTAAAGCCTCGAAAGCGGCAGACAGGGCTGTCCACGGGGAGATTATTGACATCAAACTCCAGGTAATTTGAGACGTATAGATCAAGATCGCCGTCGCCGTCGTAGTCCGCGAAAGCGCAGGAAGAGCTCCAGGAAGAGTCATCGGTGCCTGACTCCTTGCTGAAGTCCCGGAAGGTGCCGTCCCCATTATTCAAGTAAAGTACATTAGGACCGTAATTGGTCACATAAATATCGTCGAAACCATCGTTGTTGACGTCTCCGATACAAGCCCCCATTCCCCAGTGACCATTTCCGGCAGCTCTTGCCTTTTCACTCACATCGGTAAAAGTGCCATCTCCGTTGTTGCGATAGAGACGGTTGCTCCCTATGTAATGCTTTTGCTGCTCGGCCTCCAGAGTGGATCCATTGACCAGGTAGATATCAATCCAGCCGTCGTTGTTGTAATCAATAAAGCCCACGCCACCGCCCATCGATTCCAGGATGTAAGGCTTGGAGAGGCTTCCAGAGGTGAGCTTGAAATCGATCCCAGATTTCTGGGCGACATTTTCGAAACGAGGCAGTAAGGGTGCGGCGCTCAACAAGCCAGCCAGAGCGATCATTTTCCAATACATTTCAATGGGTTTTGAATAGGCTTTACTGGGGCGGAAACTTTCGCGCTGTTTCCTGATCTTTCTGTTTCATCCGTTGCCGATTCAGACGGTCGAATATTTGTAACTCGCGCTGAGCATTTTCTGGTTGGCTTAGAGCCCGATACGCTTGGGCAAGATGGAGATGAGGTTGTGGGTCGGCCGAATCAACCGTAACGGCTTTCTCCATTTCCAAAACCTCTTCCTGATACTTTTTCAAAGAGAGCAAGGCTCTACCCAAACCAGCATAAGCCTCGCTGTAATTCTGATTTAGCTTCAAAGCCTGGCGGAAATGAGAGACGGCTTCTTCTGCTTTGTCCTCCTTGAGCAGCAGGTCACCGAGCAAATAGTGCGCTTCTGGATAATCGGGAGTTAGTTCGAGAGCTTTCCTGAGGGGGGTCTTGGCTCCCTCAAAGCGTCCCATGCTGGACAGTTGGAAGCCCAACTCGTAGTGTGCGCGTGCCAGGCCAGGGAAGTGCTGGAGAGTCCTTTCTGCCAGATCCAGGGCTTTCACACTATCCTGGTTCTTGTAGTGAGCCTGTATTAAAAGAAACCATGGGGTGGCGTCCGAGTCATTCAGTTGAATCGCGCGCGACAGCAGTCGAATAGCCTCTTCGTAGTATCTTCCTGCGAGGTATTGTAGAGCGAGCAGAGACAGCACCCTGACATTATCGGGTCGAAGTTCCGCGGCCCTCCTCAGACTTTCGATGGCTGGAAGATTTTTCTTGAGGTTACCTCGTACCACGCCCAGGAGAGAATGGGCCTCAAAAGAATCGCTTCGCAACAGTGCGGCTCGCTCCAAATGCCCTTCTGCCTGTTCGTCTTTTCCCAGTGTTAAATAAGTATAGCCAAGATTGAATTGGGCCTCGAAGTTCTTCTGACCCAGACTTGCCGCCTTTTGGAGTGGTTCGATTGCGTGCTCGGGAAACCCATTCTCGCCAAACATCGTGCCCAGCGCAATCAGGTACTCCGGATCATCAGAGTCCAGCAATCGTTTCCGTATGTCTAAGGCCTTATCCATTTCTTTGGACTGTAAATACTGGCGACAGGAATGAAGCAACTGAGACGTTTCGAGACCTTCGTTCCTCATTTGATTAGAAGCCTTGAAGGCTTGCTGGGCCTCTTCTTTCCGTCCTGCAAGCTGGTAGGCTTTTGCCAAGGCATCCAGAATGCTGGCCTCGTGAGGATGTAGCTGTCTCGCTTTCTGGAGCCATTGAATAGCTTTTGCAGAATCAGCTCTCTTCAGGTAGGCCAAGCCCAACTGGTAGTGTTCATCTGCAACGGGCGAGGGCTGGCGGCCGGCAAGATGCTCGAACAAGCTGATGGCTTTAATGGTATTCCCTTTGAGCAGATGAATCCGTCCCATGTAGTACTGAGAATTGCCATCGTCAGCGCTAAGGCTTAATGCCTTCTGAAATGCCTCAGAAGCAAGATCTACCTTTCTCAATTTCCAATAAGCCAACCCGAGATTATAGAAGCCATTGAACGATTTCGGATCCAGTAACACCGCCTGCTGAAACTCGCTGGCGGCCTGCGTGTAGAGTTCTTTTTCCAAATATTGGGTGCCCCGTTCCAGATAG
>QHZQ01000556.1:0-459 GCA_003224725.1 Acidobacteriota bacterium
TTACTCTTTCCCTTTACACGGTGCGGCAGAGAGGTAGCTCTGTAATGGAGGGTGCTAAACCACCCGCTTCAAAACCGTCGGCTCCAACAGCGTTGCCGGGCCAGAAAAATCCGCCTGCTACCCCCGGGCCCGCTCAACCAGGGCCGACTCAGCGTACTCCTTCCAGCCGAGAGTCGCCAACCAGTACGCAGCAGGAGCCCAAGAAGTAACGGCAATTGTCTGATTGCCTGTATCCATCCTCATTGCGGAAGTGGTGGAATTGGCAGACACACCATCTTGAGGGGGTGGCGGCGCAAGCCATGCGGGTTCAAGTCCCGCCTTCCGCACCATCTACTACCAAAATCCTAGCCAAAGACATTTGAAGTTTTCGGAGCGCTGGCAGATGAACCAGGATGAGCGTGCGCACAAGGCCTCGCCAGAGCTCTTGGGGATGAATCACACAAATGCACACGAATAACG
>QHZQ01000556.1:508-3541 GCA_003224725.1 Acidobacteriota bacterium
TTTGGGTGGTTTCAAGGGACTTCGAGGACGAGTCGATGAATCGATTCCCTGCTTAAGTTGCTGGCACAAATGTCTCTAGAGGAGCCATCCCTGCAGCCTGGGGGCGCTCTACAGGGGTCGCTCTACAGAGGAAGGATTCCCAGAAGGCCATTGATTTGTATGCCAGCCAGGGCACCGATTTGCAGCAGGACATCATAAAATGAGGGCATCGCATCTCAGCTAAAAGAAAGGGGCGTCTGCGTCAAGCAAGTTCGTCAGTTCTGGCTCTTTTTTTACACAATTTTCGCAAGACTTCTTAAGATCAAGTTCAGCACAGCTTCGGGAAATGAGCAGGCCTTTTGCATCTTGTTCCTTGGGGTCTTGGTGGTTTTCTCGGCGTCCTTCACGTCTTGGCTGGTTCAATTTTTGGTCGGGGCCTTTGGCTGGGCTGTGATTCAGGAGTGGTGACGATGTTACGAGGACTAAGGCTTGGCCTCGGGTTGATAATACTCCCATTGCTATTTAGTCTTGGACAAACCAGGATTGCAAAGGGTGATCGTCCCCCGGCCTTGTCAATGCCTGGAGCGGACAACCCATTCGTCGTGGGTGAGCAGTTGAATTACGAGGCTTCATGGAGAAATTTTATTTTGGCGGGTGCGATGACTGTCCAAACCAAAGAGCGCCGTGTTTTCGAAAACACGGAAGCTTATCACGTGGCGATTCAGGCCCAGTCGGTAGGATTCGTCAGGTCGTTTGTCTACGAAGTTGACGACATATACGAGTCGTTTATCAACACGACAACGCTTCGACCCTTCCGAGCCGAAAAGCGCTTGAACCACGGAGACAAGCAGAAGCAGACGTCGCTGAGGATCGACCCGCGTCAGCAAGTTGCCCGCCTTGCAGACGGCCGGACCATCAAAATTCCGCCCGACACCTACGATCTCGCTTCCCTCCTGTATGCTTTCCGCACAATTGACCTGACGCCGGGCCGGGTCCGAACGTTCACCTTGCTCGAAGACAATGATTTGCATACAGTGAGGGCGGAACCGGAGGCACGCGAGAAGGTTAAGACTCGCACAGCCGAGTACGACGCGTTCAGAATCGCCATTAAGCTGATCGAAGGGCAGGATATCAGCGATCCGTATAGACTGCGCCTTTACCTTTCCAATGATTCCCGCCACTTGCCCGTCTTGCTCACAGCCGAGCCCGTCTGGGGGCGAATTCGGGTTGAGCTGACCTCAGCCACTGGAACCAGACCCACTGGATAACATGATTGTGTTGCTACCTGAATGCGCCATCCCAGAAATACCGTAAGATATTTCATTTCCATTCGTACTCGTACTCTTGCTCTTGCTCGCCCTTGCTGACGATTAATCGAGTAAAAGCACGAGCAAGATGATGGTTCGGAATCGGCCGGAACCGGAAGGCCCTCGTACCCAAATTATGCACCACTCGGAGATCGCGAGGGCGAGGCTCCCGCCGAGCCTCATGGGGCAAGGATTTGTTGGGGCGATGGCTCGCCAGGAGGCTCGCCCTCCCAATTTTTTCACACCTCCCCCTTCAAAGGGGGAATCAAATTTTCATCCTTGGTGGCGCCACCTTCGGCGCCATGGGCAACTCCTATGAATTTCGTAAAGTGGTCGAAAGTGTTGTGCAGCGGTGAACTCAATGCTAATATGAAAGCCATATTTGTAAGCTGGGGAGTCGTCACGTGCTTAACAAATCCATCTGGATGGTCGGGATTGCATGGCTCGGTTCGTTCAGTTGCAGTTCGGGTCCCAAGATTGCGCCGGATACAGCAGCGATGGTCAATCATAGTGAAATCAAAAGCTCCGAAGTCGAAAAGGTTTTTCAAAACCGGATTAAGCAAGCCTCTCAAACGCCTGCTGCCGAAGAAGCAGCGACCCTAAAACTCAACATCCTCAGTCAGCTCATTATGGATGAAATCCTGATGGAGCGCGCTTCTAAAGACAATTTAACGGCTTCAGACACCGAGGTGAATGCCAAATTTACAGATTTCAAAAAGAATTATACCGAAGAGAAATTTCAACAGTTTCTCAAAGACCAGGGGATGACGGTGGATGATATCAAAAAGGAACTGTTAAAGAACGCCACCATCGAAAAACTCTATAACAAGGAAATTACTTCCAAGATTTCGGTGGCGGAAGCAGAAATTACGAACTACTTCAGCAAGAACAGGGCGAATTACAATCTGCCCGAACGATGGCATGTCATGCACGTTCTGGTCACGCCTTGGCCGGATCCTCAAATCAATAACACCAAAAATGATGATGCCAAGACGGATGAGGCTGCCCGTGAGAAAGTGCAGAATCTTCTGCATCGAATTTTGAATGGAGAGGATTTCGCCGCCGTGGCTCGGGATTATTCGGAAGACAGTTCCACAGCCCCCATGGGAGGAGACCTTCGTCTTCTTAGTGCCGAGCAACTCGATGCCCTGGATCCGAAATCCCCCTTTGCCAAAGCCGTATTGAGCCTGAAAGCTGGAGAAACCTTTGGCAACGTGATTGTCACCAAATATGGTTACCATATTGTCAAGCTCGTCGAGAAGGAGGCAGCCGGGCAACATGATCTCACAGATCCCAAGGTTCAATCCGAAATCCGGCAGGCGATATTCGCCCGGAAAGAAGCACTCTTGAAAGCCGCTTTCTTGGAAATGGCGCGGAATGAGGCTACTGTAAGAAACCTTTTAGCGGAAAAGATCCTGGCAGAGCCAGGAAGTTCCACTTCAACCTCAGCCTCCAAATAACTTCTCTATTGCCAATCCCGTCGTGTCTTCCAGGTCATTAAAGCAGCGCAATATATGGCGCGATCGTCCATGAAGCCTTCTTGACCTGAAGGCAACGATGAATTATTGTCTTCTCTCTGGAATGAGGACTCTGCTATCCGCTTTGCACCCATCAATTTTTTTCTTTGGGAATTCGAGTTTGGAGGATTTAATGTCGGTTGAGAACTCGCAGGACGAACTGGCCCGGCTCCGTGCCGAAAACGAAGCGTTAAAGAAACAGCAAACAGCTAAGCGCGCCGAGCTCTGGC
>QHZQ01000090.1 GCA_003224725.1 Acidobacteriota bacterium
GACCTGCGCGATTTGTATCAGGAAGTTATCCTCGACCACACCAAAAGACCCCGTAATTTCCATAAGCTCGAGAAAGCCAATCACAAGGCGGACGGCTACAATCCCCTGTGCGGAGACAAGATCACTGTTTACCTGGAATTGGAGGGCGACGTCCTCAGGAACATCAGCTTCCAGGGTTCAGGTTGCGCCATCTCCACTGCTTCCGCCTCGATGATGACAGAGAGCTTGAAAGGGAAGACCACCGCTGAAGCCCAAGCCTTGTTCGAATGTTTCCATGATCTTGTCACAGGTAAGCCAGCGAGCCAAAGCAACACCCCCGACATAGGCAAACTGGCAGTATTTACTGGAGTACGCGAATTTCCCGTGCGGGTCAAGTGTGCGTCGCTGGCCTGGCACACCCTGCGCGCGGCGCTGGATAACAGGCAAGGCGCTGTCTCGACCGAATAGAGAGAGCTTCCATGGCGTTCCCCTCTTCGAAAGGAAGTTGTGAAAGGCTAGACTTCCACACAGCGCCTTTGATTGACGGTTTTTCAAGGAGAGAAGAATTATGGATGCAAATAGCGGCCAATCTCAGAAAAACATTGAAGCCAAACCTCAGGAGGCGGATGAACTCAAGGAAAGCATCGTTGACGCCCTTCGGACTTGTTACGATCCGGAGATTCCAGTCAACATTTACGAACTAGGCTTGATTTATAATATTGACGTTGATTCACAAGCCAACGTCAACGTCCGCATGACCCTCACATCACCCGGTTGTCCTGTAGCAGGTTCACTTCCGCCCGAAGTTCAATATAAGGTCCAGAGCGTGATCGGAGTCAAATCCGCCAAGGTCGACTTGGTCTGGGATCCACCCTGGAATCCCAGCATGATGTCCGAAGCTGCTAAGCTGCAGCTCGGCATGCTGTAATATCTTCCTGAACTGGGACAGGCTTCCACTTTGGACAACTTCCATTAGTTCCTTGCGAGCCGTTCAGATTTTCCAGCAAGCGGTGTTTCCTTCCGGGACTCAACCCTCCCAGAAGCGAAGACATATTGGCTGAAACTTAATCTCCCCGCCGATGGAGGGCACCGAAATGAAGATCGGGGTCGACAGTTACTGTTATCACCGTTACTTCGGCGAAATTTATGATTTCCAAAAAGACCCGGGAACTCGCTGGACCTCAGATGACTTTGTCAGGAGAGCCATTGCACTCAAGGTGGACGGGGTTTCTCTAGAGACTTGCTTTCTTCCAGGTAATGACTCGAGTTACATCAGGCAGCTAAAAGCCGCGCTCGATCATCACAGCATCGACCGGGTAGTCGCATGGGGGCATCCAGACGGTCTTGAAGGTGGGGAAAATGAAGAAGCCCTCAAGGACCTGGTCAAGCACGTAGAGGTTGCAAAGATGATGGGTGCCAAGGTGATGCGCATCGTCGGAAGTAGTCTGCGGTTCAGGAACGAGCCCCACGGTTCCCAGATCGAACGTTTGTCGGAGATGCTCCGGGAAGCCGTCAAGGTCGCGGAGGAGCAGGATGTTATTCTCGCGATGGAGAACCATATTGACTTTACGGCGCGCGAAATTCTCGGGCTGATCCGCAATGTCGATTCCCAATATTTTGGAGTGAATTTCGACACCGGCAACGCCTTAAGATTATTTGAGGATCCTGTTGAGGAAGCCAAGCTCCTGGCGCCTTATATTCATGCCACACATATCAAGGACCTGAGCCCGCGAAGGGGAGGGTCTCCCCAGGAATGGAATTTCTGGGAAAGTGTCCCGGCAGGCAAAGGCGTTGTAGATATACCAGGCGTTGTGAAAGTTCTCAAAGACCATGGTTACAAGGGGACACTGTGTATTGAAGTCGATTGTCTAAGGCCGGAGTGGGAAGAGGACCAAGCCGTAGAAATAAGCCTGCAATACTTGAGAGAGCAAGTTGCCGTATTGCAGCGCCAGGAATAGACCACTGATCCTGAAAAGGGTTGGTTGTTGCTCCTACTGGGAATAAACCGGGGATGAAAAGGCAAGTCATATCCCCTTAATAATGAAGTCGAGCCTATTCGGTATCCTTGTTAAGCACAAAGGGGCCAGGCAAGAAAAATACCGAGCCCATCTTCGGATGTCACGTGTCTTATTATTCTCGCCACAATGCAAGTTCCTCAATACCCATAATAATTTGAACCTCTGGATTATTCTGAGCGTATTGATTTAACATGCTCTGACCAGAGGAGATTGTACCCTGGAGTCTCTCATCCAATTCAGTTGTTGTCAGGCTTGAGCCTTGTGTTGGTCAAGGTCGAACGATGTTTTCCTGCCCATCAATGCGGTCAAACCATCAGATCAAAATCATGGAGGCCTAATAGTAATGCGTAAAACAAAAATTCTCGCTGTTCTCTGGCTGCTGGGTCTTTCGATGTGGAGCTTGGCGAACCCTGCTCCTGATACTGATCCGGGAGCACAGGTGGATATTCCCTATCAAAAATTTGTCCTGGGGAACGGGCTGACGCTTATTGTTCACGAGGATCACAAGGCGCCAATTGTGGCTGTCAATATCTGGTATCACGTGGGTTCCAAGAATGAAAAACCTGGCAAGAGCGGTTTTGCTCACCTGTTTGAACATCTGATCTTTAATGGGAGCGAAAATTTCAACGACGACTATATCCAGGCCATGGAAAGAATTGGGGCTACGGATTTAAATGGAACCACCAACGAAGATCGTACCAACTATTTTCAAAATGCGCCTAAATCCGCCTTGGATATCGTACTCTGGCTGGAATCGGACCGGATGGGGCATTTAGTCGGGGCAATCAACAAGGAAAAACTTGACGAACAGCGCGGGGTGGTCCAGAACGAAAAGCGGCAGGGCGAAAATCAACCCTACGGCATGGCCAACGAGCTCATCATTAAAAGCACCTATCCGTCAGGACACCCCTATTCCTGGACGGTCATCGGATCCATGGAAGATCTCAATGCCGCCTCTCTGGAGGATGTGAAGGAATGGTTTAAAACTTATTACGGCGCGGCTAACGCCGTCATTGTCATTGCCGGAGATGTTGACGCCCAAACAGCCCGTGACAAAGTAGAAAAATATTTTGGGGATATTCCATCTGGCCCTCCGGTTGCCAGACAGGAAACATGGATCGCCAAGAGAAGCGGTACTCAACGTCAAGTGATGCAGGACCGTGTTCCACAGGCCCGAATTTATAAGGTTTGGAACATTCCTCCCTATGATTCCGCAGACGGAGATTACTTGAATTTAGTCAGTGATGTATTAGGTTTGGGTAAGAATTCGCGTCTGTATGAGCGCCTTGTATACAAGGACCAAATTGCCACCCAGGTTTCTGCCTATCTCGCCGCCCGGGAAACTGGATCGCAGTTTTATCTTGAGGCGACCGCCAGGCCAGGCCAGGACTTAGCTCAAGTCGAAAAGGCGGTTGACGAAGAGCTAGCTCGCTTCCTGGCTGAAGGACCGACGGAGAAAGAGTTGCAACGGGTTAAGACTCAGTACCTGGCGGGATTTATTCGTGGCATTGAACGTATCGGCGGTTTCGGCGGCAAGTCGGATATTCTCGCCCAAAATCAAGTTTATGCGAGTAGTCCGGATCATTACAAAGTCACCTTGAAGCGAATTCGCGAAACCACGGCGCAAAACTTGCTAAACGCCGCCAAACAGTGGCTCTCCGATGGTGTCTACATTCTCGAGGTGCAGCCTTTTCCACAATACAAAACCACAACAACCAATGTCGATCGTACTAAACTGCCGTCGGCTGGCACGCCCCCTGACGTCAAGTTTCCAGAACTACAGCGGACTACTCTTTCAAATGGTTTGAAGGTCATTCTGGCCGAGCGCCATGCGATTCCGGTGGTCAATTTAAATCTCCTGGTCGATGCCGGCTATGCTGCCGATCAATTCGCCACTCCCGGGACTGCCAGCTTGGCTATGGCGATGCTCGACGAAGGCACCAAAAGCCGCTCGTCGCTGCAGATCAGTGAAGAGTTGGCCCTGCTGGGCGCCAACCTGAATAGCGGCTCCAACCTGGACATGTCCAGCGTGTCCCTTTCCGCTCTCAAAGCCGATCTCGACCCATCCTTAAATATTTTCGCAGATGTGATCTTGAATCCCTCCTTTCCCGACGAAGATTTCAAGCGGCTGCAAAAGCAGCAGCTTGATCGAATTCAAAGAGAGAAATCAGAACCCCTGCAAATGGCACTGCGTGTTTTCCCTGGGCTTTTGTACGGGAAGGGCCATGCTTATGGAAATCCGTTTACCGGTTCTGGAATAGAAGTCTCAGTTTCCAAACTCGCGCGTGGCGATGCTGAAAAATTCCATCAGACCTGGTTCAAGTCGAACAATGCCACACTGGTGATTGTAGGTGACACCTCATTGAACGAGATCACGCCGAAACTGGAAAAACTGTTTAAGGATTGGGAAAAAGGGGAAGTCCCCAAGAAAAACGTCAGCGCCGTGGAGCATCAACCGAAATCGGTAGTATACCTGATGGATCGACCAGGTTCATTGCAGTCGATCATCTTTGCGGGGCAAGTTGCACCGCCCAAGGCCAATCCCGATGAAGTTGCCATTGAAACCATGAATAACATACTGGGCGGCGTTTTCACTTCTCGGGTCAACATGAATCTGCGGGAGAACAAACATTGGTCCTACGGGGCAGGCACCGTCCTGGTCGGAGCCCGCGGCCAACGCCCCTTTATTGGCTATGCACCCGTGCAAACCGATAAAACCAAAGAATCCATGGTGGAGATGGCCAAAGAGCTGCGAGAAATTCTAGATAAGCGGCCCGCGTCAGAAGAAGAAGTGGCCAAGGCCAAGGCAAATCAGACACTTGAGCTTCCGGGATCGTGGGAGACAATGGCTGCGGTGGCCCGTTCCATCGGCGACATCGTGCGTTATGGCCTGGCGGACAATTACTACCAGATCTATCCGGACAAAGTACGAGAGCTGAAGGTCAGCCAAGTTGAAGCCGCTGCCCAGAAAGTGGTTCACCCGGACAAGTTAGTGTGGGTGGTTGTCGGTGACCGGTCTAAGATTGAAGCTGGCATTCGCGAGTTGGGATTTGGGGAGATTCACCTGATCGACACCGATGGCAACCCAATTAAATAATTAGGCCCGAATCGCCCAGCCATCCGCTAGGTTAACGAATCCGAAGTGTAACCACTACCAAGACATCAAGAAGGCAACGCGGGTTTCTTGCGTCAACCAACAAAACTAACCGCAGAGACGCGGAGAGAAGAATCTTTAGAACGCAGATCCACGCAGAATGCAAGCAGATATGGGTCCTAGCACTCTGACAAAATTGTCATGAATGTTTCGGTTCAGTGTACCTACACGAATACTGGTCCTAGGCACCTTTCAGTTGGCCGTCGGTGATGCCGCTATTGAAACTCTAATCTTGTCTGCTTCGTGTTCTTTGTAATACAAGCCCGTAACTTCTTGGTTTTTTGGAAAGATTTTCTTGGTCGAGAAGCCTCCCGTGGCCTTGATCTCCTGGCTTCGTGGCCTGGTTCGAGTGTAGCATGTGTGCCATCGATCTGCGTTTATCAGCGTTCATCTGCGTCCAAGAGTTTTTTCTCCGCGTCTCTGCGGTTAGTTTTTTCTTTGCAGTCACAGGCCGCCTTAGGTCTTTGTGGTTAACTTCGTCTTTCGGTCTAAATCTTGCGTTTCTTCCAGCGGCCGCGACGGAAAGCCAGGATACCCACGATCGCGATCGTCGATTCCGCTATGGTAATGGCCAAAAAGACGCCCTTGACGCCCAAACCGAGTGGCAGAGCCAGGGCGTAGGCCAGCGGGATCTCAAACAGCCAGTAGCAAAAGAGATTAATGGTTGTCGGTGTCACTGTGTCACCGGCTCCGTTAAAGGCCTGCACCATGACCATACCGTAAGCATAGAACCCGTAACCATAGCTGACATAACGCAGGCAGGCCGTACCGATGGGAACAACCGCGGGATCGCGGGTGAAAATTCGTATCAAAGGCTCAGCGAAAATAATAAATACGACCGCCACACACCCCAGGAACAGCATGTTGTAAAGACCCGTACGCCACACCGATCGCTCGGCGCGGTCAGGCTTCCCTGCCCCCAGATTTTGACCAACCAAGGTGGCTGCGGCATTGCTCATTCCCCACGAAGGCAATATGGCGAAGACGATGATGCGCAAAGCAATGGTATAGCCGGCCAGAGCCGAGCTTCCAAAGGACGCGATGATGCGCACAAGACCCAGCCAACTGGCAGTGGCGATGAGAAACTGGAAAATTCCGCCCATCGAAACCCGAAGTAACCGTAGCATCACCTGGGGTTCGAGTCGGAGAACATCAGACTGCACCTGCACGCGGCTGCGACCCCGCAGAAGAATGAGGATTTGATAGAGAACGCCGGCGCCCCGACCGAGATTGGTAGCAACGGCAGCCCCCATCAGCCCCATCTCAGGAAAGGGTCCCCAACCGAAGATTAAGCAAGGATCAAGAACGATGTTGACCAGGTTACCGAGCCATAAGGAACGCATCGCTATAACAGCATCCCCAGCTCCGCGAAACACGGCATTGAGGAGAAAGAGGAGAAGGATGGTGACGTTGCCTCCCAGGATCAGGGTGGCATAGCCGGAACCGGTTGTAACAATGCTTGGTGACGCGCCCATCAATTGAAGGAACCTTGGTGTGAGTAGAAATCCAACCACGCCTATTGACAATGACACAGCCAGTCCCAAGGCGATTGACTGTACCGCGGCGATGGCCGCCCCCCTTAGATCCTTCTCGCCGATACGGCGAGCCACCATGGCGGTGGCCGCCATGCTGAGACCCATAGCCACAGCGAAAACCAGGGTAAGTAACGACTCTGTAATCCCTACCGTGGCAACTGCATCTGCCCCAAGTCGTCCCACCCAGAAAACGTTGACAATGCCAAAGACAGATTCCATCGCCATCTCCAGCACCATTGGGATGGCGAGCAGAGTGATCGCACGCCCGACGCTGCCTTCCGTGAAGTCTCGCTGAGTGCCGGCAACGGCTTCGCGCACGTCTCCCCAGAAACCAGCCAGCGACCTTGCCGTTTGGCGCCCTGTTGACGGAACAGGGGCTTTGAGGTCTAAAGAGTTCTTCATGATCTCCGGTCTAATTGGTTCCATTTCATCAGGCCAGGCATAGGCGTAAAAAATAACAGATTCGCACAGATAAAGCTATTAACCGGCAAATCTCGCAAATTCCAAGCGTTCAAGGGGGGAAAGGAGGCTGTTTAAGGAATTGGAGGCCCGAAGGGATGGCCGTCAGTGGTAGTGTCCGTCAGAGGGTGGAACAAATTATCGGGAGTCAGCCCCGACCGAAGGGCTGGATTAATATGGTTTCGCGAGCTCCGCCCGTACGAAGGCGGTTATTCTTTTGGTCACAACTTCCTTTCGATTCCGCCTCTTATCAGGCCACCCGAGTAAACCCTCATCCCTAAGGATAAAATCGCCGGGAACTTTGAGATTCAAGCGGTGTCTAATCTCAAGGATTTCCTCGGCGGGCTGTTTGTCTATGCGTCCCTCCCAGGCTAGATTCTGAACATGCGATTCTCCATCTTTGACCTTTCTGTTATTATTAATTTGTCATGATTGAATTAGGTCAGCCCTTTCAATGCTTGTTTTGCCCACAAAGGAAAAAATTAGCCTTGATGCTGAAAATACTCTTAGCTTTAAGCACGGCGGCTATTCTAGGTCTCATCCTCTTCCCCTCAAGATCACAACCTGTGGTAGCTCGTCAGGACCCGGGGGACAGAGGTGCTACCCAATTGAATGAAACCACCCATCCTGATAAGACTCGGGATACTGCGGAAATAAGCGAAGCAAAAGTAGACTTGCTCTTGGGGAAAAGCCCTGAATTTCAGGGTGAAGGACAGAGGCGGTTTCAGGAAGTCCAGGCACAACTGAAAGTCATATTGAATTCAAAGCCTATCAATCTTATTGAGGCGCGAAAACTATTGCGGTCCCGGCAAAGAGAAGTTCTACTGGCTAAGATTGTAAAAATTGGCGATGAGTCCCATGCTGGCAAGAGCGGCGGTGCAGCGGAGGGAAAGCTCTTGATGCAGTCAATGGACAAAGAGCTTGAAATTCTTACCAACCAATTGGAACTTCTCGATAGAGCCGGTGCAGCCAATTGACCCTGGATTCGTACAGTAAGAACTCCGGCGGGACTTTCACCGGATCGGGGATGACCCAAAAGCTCCCCTCTTTTGGACAAGGAGGGGAAGACCGGGCCCCTCGCCCGGTTGGGGTGGTTGGAACTGGGCGGGTCAGCATCGGATATTTCCTTTTAGTTGTCAAACCGCCGACCACCCGAGATGGGCGTTGGTCATCGGCGCCCGTCCTGATTTTCAGCAGGGGAGTTCAGCTACCTTGCTATGGCGTTAGAGGCCCGGCAGCCATAGTTTCTTCTTGCCCGAGCCCTTGGTGTCCGCAAAGGATTGTGGGTCACGCGCCGGCCTTACGAATGGGGTGTGTCGTCCCTATGACAAATCAATTCTTCCAGCCTTTCCCTTTCTAAAGGAGACTCTTCTATTTTCCTGCCGTCTCTTTTGCCTATCTTGGGATTATCGTAGACCGCTTGTCCGGTCGTCCACTTCATGCTACAAATACGATCATTAGGTAGTGAGGATCTTCGTTGTGACCCGGTCTTCATTTCTCTTAGAGGACTTTTATGAAACATCTGTCAACACTCCTGGCAATGCTCCTTCTCATTCCAAGCTTGTGGGGACAGAACGTTCCAGTGCAGGAATTTGTCTTGGATAATGGGATGAAGCTACTTATGGTTCCGCGCAAGGGTAATCCGAATATTGCAGCCGGTTGGATTGCCAAAGTGGGGTCGGTCAATGAGCGCCCTGGAATCACAGGAATATCCCACCTCTTCGAGCATATGATGTTTAAGGGCACGCACACCATTGGGACCTCTAATATCCGTGAGGAGCTGAAACTCATCGATGAGATGGATGCAATCAAGAACGAAATTCGCAAAGAAGAGCAGGTCCTGACTCTAAGGCAGCGTCTCGGGGAAATCAAAGACATCAATGATCCAAAGAATCGGGCACCGCATCATCAAGCGCTCCTGGCCGAACTTGGCAATTTGCAAAAACGGGAAAAGGATCTGATCGTCAAGGATGAGTTCGATCGCATCTATACCTCTGCTGGGGCTTCTGGGATGAACGCGGGGACCGATCAAGACTGGACTCTTTATTTCATCAATGTCCCCGCCAACAAGTTGGAACTGTGGTTTTGGATGGAATCGGACCGCTTGTCCAATCCGGTTTTCCGGGAATTCTACTCTGAAAGGGACGTGGTTCGTGAAGAGCGTCGCTTGCGAACAGAAAGCACTCCTACCGGAAAATTCCAAGAACAGTTTGAGTCCATGTTCTGGCAGGCTTCGCCTTATGGCTGGCCCGTGGTGGGCTGGCCGAGCGACTTAGATGGGATTACTCGTGAGGAAGCCAAGGCCTACTTTGACATCAACTACGCTCCTAATAATATCAGTGCCTGCCTGGTAGGCGATTTCGAACCGTCACAAGCGATCGAGTTGGCCAAGAAATATTTTGGCCGCCTGAAGCGAGGTCCCAGGGACCCGGAACCTGTGCGCACGCGTGAGATCAAACAGGAAGCTGAAGGGCGAATGATCGCCTATGCAGAAACCAATCCGGAGGCGCTCATCCGATACCATACCGTGGCGGATGGCCACAAGGACGAACCGGCACTTCGGATCTTGGCGGATTTGCTGAATGGCCGAACGGGCCGCCTTTACAAGTCCTTGGTTTTAGAACAGGGACTCGCCAACAATACGTCCGCTGAGTCCAATGGAAGAAAATACGAAGGTTACTTTGAAATCCGCGGAGTTGCCAAACCGGGAAAGACTCCTGAAGAAGTGGAAAAGGCCATCTATAAAGAACTCGATAAACTCAAAAAGGAACTTGTCAACGAACGGGAGCTGCAAAAGGTAAAAAATCAAAATGCAGCCGGTGACTTTCGCCGTCTGCAAAGCAATTTCGCCTTGATGTTCCAGTTACTCATTTATGATTCCGGTCGGGGCTGGCCTCATATTAATACCGATCCGAAGCTGGTCCAGGCAGTCACGGCTAAGGATGTCCTGCGTGTTGCCAACCAGTATTTTTCTTCAGAAAACCCTACAGTGGCGATTTATTACAGAAAGAAAGCCGAGGGTGCAGAGCCAGACTCTCTGCTGACAAAATTAAGCGATGAAGAAAGACAACAAGTCCAAATGATGAAATCGCGAGTGGGACAGCTCAATAAGGAACAGGTGCAACAATTCCTGGAGCAACTCCAACAACAGGTGAGCCAGTCGCCACCCGACAAGCAGGAGCTGCTTCAAGCCATGCGGAGAATCCTAGAAGCCAGACTCAGAGCGCTGGAAGGAGCCAAATGATCGTGACCCGATTTCAGACTGGCAAATTCCAGACTTGGCTGACGATTCTCTTAGTCTTGGTTTCGTCTTCTTACAGTTTCGGGCAGAACGCCTCGGCCCAGACGGAGCAACTGGGCCTCAATATCCCCTCCCATCCTCGTGAACTGAAATTTCCCAAGCTCACTTATGATTCGCCCAAGCCCTTGAACTATCGACGGGTCCTCTCGAACAACGCAGTGGCTTTCCTGGCCGAGGATCATGACTTTCCCTTGGTCAATGTTTCGATCCTGATCCGCACTGGAAGTTACCTCGACCCCAAAGGGAAAGAGGGATTAGCGGTCATGGTAGGCAGTCAATTACGTGCAGGTGGGACCACACGAATGACCGCGGATGCTTTTGATGAGGAGGCCGCTTTTCTGGCCGCCAACATCACCAGTAGCCTATCGGATACCCAAGGGAATGCCAGTGTGAATTGTTTAACCAAGGATATCGACCGCGCCCTGGAGCTATTTTTTGACATGCTGAAGAACCCCGCCTTCCAGCAGGATCGAGTCGACCTTTATAAGAGCCAGGTAATCCAGGCGCTGGAACGCAGAAATGACCAAACGGATAGCATACAAGCCCGAGAATGGGCTCGTCTCATGCGGGGCGATAACCACTTCTCGACAGCCTGGCCCACTAAATCCTCCATTGAATCCATCACTCGGGAGGACCTGCTCGCTTTCCACAAAGAGAGTTACCACCCCGGGGGCATGACCTTTGCAGTATCAGGGGACTTCAACAGTAAAGAAATGATGGCCAAACTGGAAAAATCAATGCAAGGGTGGGCTGCCTCAAAAATGCCAGTCCCTCCAGTCCCCAAACCAACGCACGTTCCGCAGCCTGGAGTCTATATGGTCAACAAGCCCGATGTGAACCAGGGACGTATTGTGATTGGCCATCTGGGTACCACTCGTGATAACCCGGACTACTATGCCCTGAGCATCATGGATGACATTTTGGGTGGCGGAGGCTTTACATCCCGATTGACATCGCGGATTCGGTCTGACGAGGGCCTGGCCTATGACGCGGGCTCCGATTATGGATTTGGAATTTACTACGACGGCGTTTTCCAGGCGAGCTTTCAGTCCAAGAGTCCCACTTGCGCTCAAGCCACTGCGATTGTGCTGGAGGAAATCGAAAAGATCCGCACCCAAAAGGTCGCCCAGGAAGAGCTTGAAACTGCCATCAACTATGCCGTCGAAGTCTTTCCGCGATACTTTGCCACTGCGGCAGCCGTTGTGGGGACTTTTGCCAACGGAGAATATACCCGCCAAAAACCAGATTTTTGGGAAACCTATCGCGACCGTATCCGTGCCGTAACGGCCGATGATGTTCTCAGGGTTGCCAAGCAATATCTTATGCCGGAGAAACTGGTGGTCCTGGCGGTGGGGAATGTTGACGATATGCTCAAGGGAAATGCAGAGGGTCGGGAGTACTCTTTCCAGAAATTTGCCGGAGCCGGGGGAATTAAACCTATTCCTCTTCCTGATCCCTTGACTATGGTCTATCCGCCATGAAGAAGTTAACCAGTCTCTCCCGCCTGAAGGTTCATATTGGAAGGTATCGGACACGACTCCTGCTGGGAGCCATTTGTGTTAGCCTGTCGAATCTCGCCGCTATCGCCTCTCCCCGATTGTTGAAATACGCCATCGACAGCTTGGGACAGTCGATTTCAAAAGAGAAATTACTCGCCTACAGCGCACTCATTGTAGTCTTTGCCATTCTGGAGGGAATCTTCCTGTTTCTGATGCGGAGGATCATGATCGGGGTGTCTCGTTATCTTGAATACGATCTGCGCAATGATCTTTTCGCGCACCTCCTAAGACTTTCCCGCCGCTATTACCAAAACCATAAAACCGGCGACATCATGTCACGAGCCACGAACGACATGAATGCAGTTCGCATGCTTCTAGGCCCGGGAATTATGTATTCTGCCAATACGATTGTCCGAATGGTTGTGGTGCTCTTTTTTATGCTGCACATCAATGTGACCCTAACCCTGTTTGCCTTGGTCACGATCCCCATCGTTTCTCTGGCGGTGAGGTACTTTGGGGCCATGATACACAAGCGCTTCGAAAAGATTCAAGAAGCCTTCTCCGAAATCAGCACCCGGGTGCAGGAAAATTTGTCCGGCATGCGGGTGATCAAAGCCTTCACTCAAGAGGCCAGTGAAATTGAACAGTTCAAGCGTCTCAACCAGGAGTACATTCACAAGAATCTCCAGCTCATCCGGATCTGGGGGACCTTTTATCCCATGCTGGGAGCTCTGCTTGGCATGGGTGGCGTGTTTGTCTTGTGGTTTGGCGGACGGGAAGTGATGGCTGGCCGCATTACCCTGGGAGACTTTGTTGCCTTCAACGCTTACCTGGGGATGCTCGCATGGCCCATGATTGCCTTGGGATGGGTCATCAATATTGTAGAACGTGGGTCCGCCTCCATGGGCCGGATCAACCATATCTTTGATTCTCAACCTGAGATGGAAGACGATTCCGTCGCCGTCAGGCCCGTGGCTTTTATTTTGCAGAACAAATCCGATCCTGGTTCGCTCCAGGCTGCACCGCCTGAGCAGTTTGAGATTCAGGGCGACATTGAGTTCAGGAATCTGTCATTCGCCTATAATGGGAACCAGGTATTAAGCCATATCGACTTGCGAATCCCACGAGGCGCCACTTATGCGATCGTGGGTGAGACCGGTTCAGGCAAGACCACTCTGATTAATCTGCTGGCCGGGGTTTATAAACTAACCGAGGGCGAAATCCTTATTGATGGAGTGCCGATTCAAAGATATCCACTTCGAACCTTGCGAAGCCAGATGGGCTATGTGCCGCAGGAGACCTTCTTGTTTAGTGACACCATAGGCGAGAATATAACGTTCGGAGTCGAGCAGGCTTCCGAGACAGCAGTTTATGAAGCTGCCAGGCTGGCACAAATTCTTCCGGATGTGGAAGGGTTCCCTAAGAGGTTTGAGACCCTCATCGGGGAGCGCGGCATCACGCTTTCCGGCGGACAACAGCAGCGGACTGCCATTGCCCGTGCCCTCATCCGCAATCCCAGAATCCTGATTCTGGATGACGCTCTTTCCAGTGTCGACACTGACACAGAAGAAAGAATCTTGAGTGCCTTAAAAGAAATCATGCGTGGCAGGACCTCGATTTTGATTAGCCATCGCATCTCCACGGTCAAGTTTGCCGACCAGATCATTGTTTTGAATCAAGGCTCCATTGTGGAACGAGGAACTCATCAAGCGTTACTGGTTCAACTTGGCTATTATGCAGACCTTTATCAAAAGCAATTGTTAGAAGAAGAATTGGCTGGCGCGTAGAAGGAGCTAAGACGCCAGCATCATAACCGCACAGATCGCAGAGGACGCAGAGAGCGATGAATATTGGGTGCCAGAAGTTTAATCCTGGGGGCAATCAGCCCGAATTCACAGATGCTGAGTTTCAAAGGCAAGGAGTGGTCAAGATTCACTTTTTGGTGGTCTTCTTCGCGTCCTTGACGTCTTCGCGGTTTGATTTTCATTTGGTCGGAGCCTTCGGGAGCGGGCCGTGTCCTCTGCGGTGAAAATCTTCTGAGAATTTAGCTTATGCAACACCACGAAGAAGAAGCACTGGGGAAAGCTTACGATTCTCACTTGATGCGCCGCTTGCTGGGCTATTTGGCCCCTTACAAGATTCAAGTGTTTTCCGCCATCTTGATCATTGCGGCCGCGTCCTTGATCCAATTGTGCGGACCTTACTTGACCAAGATTGGAATTGATCGGTACATCGCGGCCAAAGACTATGATGGTCTGAACAGGATTGCTCTCCTCTATGTCGGTGTCATTGTTCTGGGCTTTCTTCTGGGCTACCTTCAGACCTACATCATGCAAGTCACAGGCCAAAAGATCATGTACGATCTGCGGCTTGAAATCTTCACGCACCTGCAACAACTGCCTCTGACCTTCTTCGACAAGAATCCGGTCGGCCGGCTCATGACTCGCGTCACGACGGATGTGGATGTGTTAAATGAATTGTTCACTGCCGGCGTTGTCACCCTCTTAGGCGATGTCTTGGTTCTGCTGGGAATTGTGATAATCATTTTTTATTTGAATTTCGAATTAGCCGTGGTGGCCATGTCGGTTGTCCCACTTATTTTCCTGATCACCGTTGTTTTTAAGATCAAAGCCCGCGACTCCTACCGCCGAGTTCGCACCGCCATTGCCCGAATCAATGCGTTCCTGCAAGAGCACATCACCGGAATGTCAATTGTCCAGTTGTTCAATCACGAGCCAAAGAGCTTCAGACAATTCGAGAAGATCAATCGGGTCCACTTGAAAGCCAATCTGGATTCGGTTATGGCTTATTCCGTCTTTTTCCCTGCG
>QHZQ01000557.1 GCA_003224725.1 Acidobacteriota bacterium
AGTCAAGCTTGGAAAGAGAAGGCCAAACGTGATGCGTGAACGTTGAGAGTCTTTCACGTATCGCGTATTAGTATCACGTTTCACGCATCGCGTTTCACGTTTCTCCCTCAATACACCCCCAGATAATTCTCCGTTTCCCACTGCGAAACCGAGTCGTGATACCGTTTCCATTCTTCACGCTTTACCTGTAAATAATAGGGGGCATATTTAGGACCCAAAGCGTTCAGAACCACCTCGTCTTTCTCCAAAGCCTCCAACGCCTCACTGAGATTGGAGGGCAGAAAATCAATGCCTTCGGCCCGGAGCTGCTCCAGCTCGACTTCGTAAAGGTTTTTGTCATTTCGTTTTCCTGCAGTCAATTTGCGTTTGATGCCATCCAGCCCGGCAGCCAGCAGTGCGGCATGGGCCAGATACGGATTGGCGGACCCATCAACCGTCCGGTTCTCGATACGACCCGGTCCCGGAACACGAATCATTTGTGTCCGATTAGAAGCTCCATAAGTGATGTAAACCGGGGCCCAGGTGGCCCCTGAGCGGGGAGCGCCACGCACCAGGCGCTTGTAAGAATTCACCGTGGGAGAAGTGACGGCGGCCAGGGCCTTGGCATGTTCCTTGATTCCTCCCAGAAAATAATAGGCCAGTTGAGACAAAACAGGTTGGTATCCTTTTTGGCGTCCCACAAGCTCATATGGAAGTGCGCGCCATTACCTGTCAAATGGGCAAAAGGCTTCGGCATAAACGTGGCCAGAAGCCCATACTGCTCTGCCACGGTTTTGACCATCCAGCGAAAGAAGGTATGACGGTCCGCTGTGGTTAGAGCCTCTGCATAGAGCCAATTGATTTCAAACTGACAGTTAGCATCCTCGTGATCGTTGGCAAAAGGGTCCCAACCGACCTCCTGGAGGTACTTCACCAATGTGGTCAAAAGGTCCAGATTGCGGTGCAAGGCCCGTAAATCGTAACAGGGCTTTTCCAGCGTATCCAACGAATCATAGGGTTCATAAGCGCCCAGGGCATTCTTCTTCAAAAGGAAGAACTCGGCTTCTACCCCTGTCTTGAAAACGTAACCCTCCTGTCTGGCTTTGACTAACTGTCGCATTAATATAGTGCGCGGGCAGAAGTCCCATTCTTTCCCCTCCACTTGAATGTTGGAAGCGACCCAGGCAACATTCTTTCGCCAAGGCAGCACGGTGAGGCTCTGAAAGTCTGGAAAGGCCAGCATATCCGGGTCATGCGGGCCCTGGCCAATGTTGCCCGTCGCGAACCCGGCAAAGCCGGCGCTTCCTTCCGCCATGTCTTTCAAGTGAACGGCAGGAACCAGCTTTGCTTTGGGCACACCGCTCATTTCTACGAAGGAACAAAGCAGGAACTCAATCCCTTTATCCTTTACAAATTCAGAAACCTGGTGCAAATCGTTCATGACCTAAATACCTTTCTAAAATGATTTAACCGCGGAGATGGCGAGAAGACCGAAGATTGAGGATCGAAGATTGCGATGTAATCTTATTTGCGATCTTCGATCTTCAATCCTCTATCCTCGGCCCCCTACAGCGTTCTCTGCGGTGAACACTCAACTCTCGACACCTGTTCATTTTTTCTTAGTCAGTGCGAAACCGCCGCGGCAGCCTTTTCACCTACGAGCGTATTTTCTCTGAATCGACCCGGCGCAAAGGGCCGGATTAATTCTGGGGTCTTGCCTGTGGCGATCAATTCAGCCATCATTTTGCCCGAAACAGGTCCGGCCTTAAAGCCATAGGTTCCCCAACCGACGTCCACCAGGAAACCCTTCACTTCGGTCTCTCCCATCAGAGGACTGTAATCCGGCGTCATGTCGCAAATGCCACCCCACTGTCTGAGAACACGGACATTGCGAACGCATGGAAACAATTCGAGGCTATGTCCGGAGATTTGTTCCAAGGTAGGCAACGTGGACTGCATATTGTAAGAAGAATACGGGTCAATCTCTGCCCCAATAACCAATTCACCCCGGTCGGTCTGATTGATATAGACGTGGAGATTGGAGGAGACAATGATTTTATCCAGAAACGGCTTCAAGGGCTCGGTGACACAGGCTTGCAGAGGATGGCTTACTATCGGAAGTTCAATATCGACCATCTTGGCGATGAGGGAACACCAACCCGAAGTGGCATTCAGGATCGTCCCCGTTTTGATCTTGCCCCGATTGGTTTGCACAGCAGACACCGCGCCGTTGGCTCTCTCAATCGCAATCACTTCCGTGTGCGCATGCACCTCCAACCCCATGCGCTCGACGGCTCGGGCGTATCCCCAGACGACCGCATCATGACGGATGATGCCGCCCGGAGGATGATAAAGGGCCGCCATTATGGGATAACGCGGTCGAGCACTTACATCCAGCGCTGGGACTAACCTGGCAATTTCTTCCGGACCAATCAGCCGGCTGTCCACCCCCATGAGGACATTGACCTCTGCACGCACTCTCAGCCCGATTACGGCCGAATCGGTGTGGGCCAGGGTCATGTGCCCCTGCTGGGAAAAGAGCACGTTATAATCGAGCTCTTGCGAGAGTTTTTCATAGAGACGAACGCTCTCATTGTAAAACGCCACGCCTTCCGGGGTTCGATAATTGGAACGAATGATGGCTGTATTTCGCCCGCTGTTTCCGGATCCGAGATAACCTTTTTCGAGAACGGCAACATTCTTGATTCCGCGCTTTCCCAAGTAATAAGCCGTAGCTAGCCCATGGACCCCGCCTCCGATGATGACCACATCATAGGACGGCTTTAAATCATGGCGACCCCACATCCTTTGTTTTCTGAATAGCTGGAGCATGGATTCAGACCTCAATGACACGTGATGCGTGATGCGTGAAACGTGATGGGTGAAGAAAAATGCACTCACGCTTCACGTATCACGTATCACGTTTCACCTTTCATCTCCCAATAGGCCTTAACTCCGACGGGTCGCAGTCCCAGGCCGTGTCCCGCTTCTAACAGGCAATCGTAGAGATACTCGGCGTAGTCGCGCACCACGTATAAGGCATATTCCCAGGGTGAAGCAAGCCGCAGAAGAACTGCCTGGACGCCTGCAACGCTCCCAGAAGAACATTTCCACGGTGGATAAGCCTCGTCGGTCAGATTCAACGAGGTCATCTTTTGCAGAATCGCCCGAGACTGCTTCCCCACTAACGCAAATCCTGCCAGCACGGAAGTCATCTCAGTCACGTGCGCACATGAAACGGCAAGATTTCGACCCGAAAAGACCTCGGCAAAATGGCTCGGCCCGTCCTGCTCAGCCAGGAACAAGAAGCTATCCGAAGTGAGCCCAGCGACAAAAACCTGGTTTGTTGGCATCGAGATCCGTCCTGGTAAAGGAAGTGCCACACCTTGAAGGAGCCGCTCCAGAGTCGGTCGGCTTTCACGGCCCACGACCTCCCACTTCCTCTGGTGGCTACAATCCACAATCCCACAGCCCGACTGCAAATGGTGCTTCTCGGAGTCGAGGTTCCCGAAATGCTCGGGTATAAGCCAGCCGCCTTCTTCGGCCCAATTCACTCCCATAGAGAGATGTTTGTGATGGAGAGGCGAGAGTTTCATTGGAATTAATCAGCAACGAGATGTTCACAGCTCGGAACACAAAGACGACCGAAAAACGTGAAACGTGACGCGTGAAACGTGAGGCAATAAAAGACCCTCCGCCAAGCAAGATCTCTTTCAGGCGTATCACCCAGATTATGCACCAAAAGAGCGATCCCCTCACCCCCCGTCCCCTCTCCCAAGGGGG
>QHZQ01000558.1 GCA_003224725.1 Acidobacteriota bacterium
AAACTTGCAGTGGTGTAATTGCAACCTCTGGCATGCCCAGGGAATGCACCCACTGCATTTGATGCTCGACTGTGTGCTGCTTGCTTTCGAGTCCGCTTTTCGGCTTTAATTCGATTCGAACGTTATAGCAAAAACGGTGGCGAAAATTTCTCAACCCTACTCGATAGGTGGCTCGGCTTAGCCAGGTAAACCATCCACTAGTGGAGCCTCCATGCAGATTGATGCAGCAGTCAAAGCCTTCCAATCGAATCCTTCTCAAGACAGCCATTCGGGCCGCCAGGAGAGAAAGAGCTGTCCTGCCAGAGGAGTTTTTCATGCCGGGTTGCGCCGCCACCGCCGATGAAAATGGACAATTCCCCCTTTGGAGGGGGATGTCCCGGCGGGATAACCCAAAGACGCCCCCCGCAGCCCAAGGGCTGCCGCCCCGCCTCGATGGGGGATTTTCAGAGGAGTTGCCCACGCCGCCGAAGCGGCGCCACAGCGCATGGAAATGGACGATTCCCCCTTTTGAAGGGGGCGCAGGGGGATGTCCCTCAATGAACTGGACGGCATCTTCCAAGGGGACACCCCCGAGCGCCTGCGGCGCTTTCCCCCCTTGATAGGGGGGATTTTCAGAGGAGGGTACGGAGAAAACGTGCTTCAGATCCGGATTGCGCAACAGCAATTCCTGGTAAGGTTCCTCAACCAGTGCGGACAATTGCAAATCCGGCCGCCATGCTTTTAAAGCCGCATACAGCGGAGTGGATAGCAGGATGTCTCCCAGCGAGCGAAGACGAATAAAGAGGATGCTGGCAGCGGGACGCAGTCCAGGAAGGATCTGAGCTGGATTCATGCGTTTAACAGTAACACAGTTAGGAGAGGGGTCGCGAGAACAAATCCTCCCCTAACAGGGTGCCTGGGAAAGATCTGCCCACGAATCACACGAATCTATTCCGTGAAACGTGATGCGGGAAACTTGATGCGTGGATTATGGCATCGCTCCATAGACTACGCACTCCGGACGGCTCCGTCCGATTTGCGATTTTCGATTTGCGATTTTGGACCGCATCCTCTCACTCCACAATCTAAAATCTAAAATCCAAAACCGTCGCATTCAGTTCCCGACGTTTGGAGTCCATCATGAAACGCATGGTAACCTGTTCATTTTTGCTTCTCTGGCTTCCCGTGGCGTTGGCACAACAACGCACCGAGAACAAACCGGTTCTTGTGGCTCTGAAGGCTGGACATCTGGTAGATGTCGTCAATGCCAAAGTCCTGGAGAAGCAAATCATTCTCATTGAGGGAGAAAGAATCGGAACCATTGGCCCCGAAGGAAGCGTCACCATTCCGGCAGACGCCAAGGTGATCGACTTAAGTGCAGCCACTGTGCTTCCCGGATTGATCGATTGCCATACCCACATCACCTCTCAAACCGAAGATTATCTCAGCGACAAGTTCCGTAAATCCCCCATCGACCTTGCTGTCGAGGCTCATTTATATGCTCAGAGGACCTTGGAGGCTGGTTTTACCGCCTGTCGTGACGTGGGTTCTCAGGAATTCATCGACGTGGCGTTGAAGAAGGCCATCAATGACGGCAAGGTCGCTGGTCCCCGACTCTCTGTGGCCGGACACACCCTCAGTGCCACAGGCGGGCATGGAGATCTTTCCGGATTCTCACCCTACCTTCACATCGATAATTTTATGGGTGTAGTAGACGGGGTGGACGAAATCAGGAAAAAAATTCGCTGGAACATCAAATACGGGGCCGACTTGATTAAATTCACCGCGACCGCTGGTGTGCTAAGCGAGGAGGAGTCGTTCGGTGCACCGCAGTTTTCCGGCGAAGAGATGAAAGAGATTGTGGAGGAAGCGTCCATGTGGGGGAGAAAAGTAGCCGCACATGCCCACGGAGCCGAGGGCATCAAGCGGGCAATTCAGGCTGGAGTCACATCGATCGAACATGGCAGTCTGCTCGATGACGAGGGCATATCCTTGATGAAGAAATATGGGACCTACCTTGTGCCCACGGTGTTTGCGGGCAGTGCCGTTGAAAAGTATGGCAAACAGTGGAATTTACCTGACAAGGTCATCAAAAAGGCGCGGGCAGTCAATGCCCAGAAGCGGGAGAGCTTCCACAAGGCGATCCAAGCGGGTGTCAAGATCGCCTATGGGACCGATGCCGGCGTTTTTCCCCACGGCATGAACGCGGCCGATTTCAGACTCCTGGTCGAATTGGGCATGACGCCCATCCAGGCCATCCAGGCGGCAACGCTCGTCGCTGCTGAATTGCTGGGTCAGTCCGACCGGCTTGGCAGTCTCCAGCCGGGAAAATATGCCGATCTTATAGCCGTTCAGGCCGATCCCCTAAAAGACATCACCCTACTGGAAAAAATTCCATTTGTCATGAAAGGTGGTGTGATCTACAAAAACAAGCTCCCATGAAAATCCCCTCCTGGCAGGGGAAGAAGGCGTCAGCCTTCCGGGGTGGGTCTTTCTGGTTCGGATTCAACCCACGCCTGCACCCTTGAAGGTGTGAAAGAATTAAAAACCGGCCGAGATCGGGAGGGCGAGGCTCCCGCCGAGCCTCAGGGGGCAAATCTCGCCGCTCCCTCACGGTCGCGGTACAGTAACTGCCTGCTGATCAGTACCGCGCGCGTAAGCAAGCGGCCGAATCGCGCCTGAAAACGATTTCTTCACACCTTCCCTTAGGAGGGGGAATCGCCATTTTCATGTTCTGTGGTGCCGCCCGTGGCGGCATGGGAAACTCCTATGAAAACCATGATGAAGCGGTTGTGTGTTCTTCTGATCTTAAGCTGTCCCTCTGTAAGGGCCCAATCGGTAGACGGCCCATCGACAATCCTCAAAGCGGGACATCTCGTGGATGTGAGAGCGGGAAAAGTCCTCGACAATCAGATGATACGGATCCAGGGGAGGACCATCCAAGA
>QHZQ01000559.1 GCA_003224725.1 Acidobacteriota bacterium
CGTGCTCTGAATACCTATAAGGGTTGCGGCCCAGCCGGCACCCTGGGTTAGGGACCATGATGAATTCCCATCCCTGAAGGGGATGAATACACCAGGGGCTTAGTTATCTATCCCTTCAGGGATGGGTTGAAGGGAAACGCCCTTATTCCCAGGATCGTGCGTTGCCGCACAACGCTGGGCTGGATTATTGATCCCTTTTGGGGAATAGAAAAATATCCAAACCCTTCTACCCTCACTCCAGCTTTAACTCTATCTGTTCCGGTTCCATTGGGAAGGGGAGGTAAGGTTTGAACTTTTCAAAAAGCTCTTCCAGTTTGGCTTTGTAATAGAGCACGTTCTCGTCCGGATGAGCCGGGTCCCACTGGCTGGCCAGCTTACAACTTTCGTAGGCTTTTACTCGTTTGGTAGCTCCCGTTACATAGTAAGAAATTTGATCTCCCGGCTGATACTCCTGGGGGGCTTTTAAAGCCAGCTCATAAAGGGCTGATGGATTGCGCTTTTTCTCTTTGATTTTTTGCCGGTAGCTGCCCAGCGATTCGGAAATTGCCTCGGTTTTGCAGATCTCGGAAATATCGAACTCATGCCGCTCCAATCTGGCAATGTACCTCTGATAGAGCGGCGGAATCTTTTCCACGTCGTCTTTCAAAAGCAGATAAATGAACTCCCGCAGAAATTCTCTTTGAAATTTTTCAAGCCCGCGCGAACGCAGCCCTGAACCTTTGATGATGAGTCGACCTTGGTAGTCCAACAAAGCGTAGTTTTTCATTTTATAACTCAACATGGCCTGATAGCGCCCGTCCCATTCCACCTCTATTCCTGCAGGTAGTATTTTCGCCAATTCTGCAATGAGTTCTTTCTCTGTTTCCTGGCCAACCTGCTCTGCAGGCGGGACGAAGTAAATTCCATCCGTATCAATTTCAATCGCCTGGCAGCCGCGCTGTTTCAACCATTCAATCATTTGCTTGAGGATGTGCCGGCCCATTTCGGTAATCTCGGCCGCGGCACGAAAATCGGCAAAGTTGGAAAAAGATGTCCCCAGATATCCGTAGAAGGAGTTGATGAGAATTTTGAAGGTGCTTTGCAGGGCTTGAAAATGGGCGCGTTCTTCTCCGCTCTGTGCCTGTTGAGCGAGGCGCTTGGCTTCCACGCGAAAAGTTCGCAAATCCCTGAGGAGAGGGAGAAACACGTTCAGCTCATCCATGCCGGGCTTTAGTTCCTTTGAAAGCATGATGGAAGGATAAAGAGAGGTGACATCACAATGAACCACATTCTTGACCACCCCCTCGAAAAAGATGTCGGTATAGCCTCCTGCAAATTCTTGACTTTCATTGGGAGGTGCCGGCAGTGAATGACGTTGGCGCAGATATTCACGGGTAAAAAGGGAATTAATCTTGGTGGCATTCCCGCGAACCAGGACGTTTTGAAAAGGGTAGGGGAAGATCTGGGCCTGGACAAAATAACTGGGGCTCAACAACTCTGACAATGCCCGGGTTTCGCGGACATCGTCGAGGGCGTATCGATAGAGCTCCTCTGGATTTTCGTCATAGACACGGCTGATCTGGCTGCCCTCGATGTAAGTGCGCTCTTCACTGGCCAGGTCGAAATGTCTGGCCATTTCTTTCAAGCTCAGGCTTTCGAGCTCCCGGCTGGAAATGTCGTAGAATTGAGACAGAATCCAGGTATCGACCACGTGGCGGCCGGGAATCTCCCACTTGGGATAATCAATAGTGCGTTCTGCAATCTGTAGGCGAGAATTGTAAACCCTGGGTTCGCCACCATTCCGACCCCATTTCAAAGGAAAGCCATAACGGCCCGCTCGAATCTTGAGGTAACTCAAATCGAATTTATGAATGTTGTGACCTTCGATCACATCGGGATCGCGTGTCTGGATGATTTCATTGAGTTGCTCCAGCATCTCAGGCTCAGTCATTTCCTTGCCCCACAAAACAGTTTCCCAACCTGAACGATCGCTCAAAGCAATGGCGATAATACGATCTTGCTCCCGCTGCGGATTGGAAAATTCGAAACCGGCCGCGCTGTACGTTTCGATGTCGAGTTGCAACCGATTAAGGTCAGCAAATTTCATCCCGCGAAATGAAGTTTGTCCACTGGCCAGCAAGTGTTGGTGAATGGGATCGCTCAGGAGAAGATAGGGAGCGGTTCTGTCAGAAGGCAGCCGCCGTGTGGATTTGGCAAGATATTTCTTGGCGGCGTAAATCTCTTTCCAGGAATTGAAGACGGCCAAAACCCTGTAGTTGAGGGTGCCTGAAAGTGCAACCATCTCCACCTCGCCTTTGAAGTCCTTCAGTAAATCTGCCTCCTGCAGCCAAAGAACGGGGTGAAGGGGCTGAACTTCAGAGACTAGGGTTCCCTTGACTTTGCGATACAGTCGGATCTGCCGGTCATTTTCTAATTCTAAGGCAACGATTCCCTCAGTTTCGTTCCATCCAAAAAGCAATTGATTCTGAGCAAAGGAAAGGTTCATTGAGTTGAAGTCAGGCAACGGCAGAGCGCTCTCGTGTAAACGGTCATTCTTCGGCCTGCCAATTCATTT
>QHZQ01000546.1 GCA_003224725.1 Acidobacteriota bacterium
ATTCGTTCATCGCGGCCTACAACATTCAGGATGGCAGACGGATCTGGTGGACAGCGCGGGAAGAAATCCCTTCCTGGGGAACCCCGACGATTTACGAAGGCAGGACTCGCGTCGAATTGATTACTAATGCCACGCGGTATGCGCGTGGATACGATCCGCTGACGGGCAAAGAATTGTGGAAGCTCTCCGGCAACCCGGAGGTCACCGCGACCACGCCTGTCGCGGGAAGCGAGTTAATCTTCATCTGTAACAGCTACCGCCCCAACCAGCCAATTTATGCGATCCGTGCTGGAGCCAGTGGGGACATCTCACTGAAAGAAGGAAAGGATTCGAATGAATTTGTCGCCTGGAGTAAGCAGCGCGGCGGAACCTATATGCCCACACCAATCCTCTATGGCGATTATCTCTACACCTGCGCCAACCATGGTGTCTTGACCTGTTACAAAGCCCAGAGTGGGGAGCGCCTCTATCAGCAGCGCCTCGGTGACAAAGGAGGCGCTTTCAGCGCTTCACCTGTTGCGGCCGATGGGAGACTCTACCTCACCAGCGAAGACGGTGAGATCCACGTTGTCAAGGCCGGACCAAAGTATGAGCTGCTGGCCACCAACTTTATGAATGAAGTCTGCATGGCGACGCCGGCCATTTCCGAGGGAATGATTATTGTCCGCACCCAGCATCACGTCTTTGCTATCAGAGAATCCAGCCCGCCAAAGTCACAAGCCACCAAATGAAAAGTTAGGCCCGATTTTCAGTCATGCCGTTGCAGCAGATGCTGTTGACGAGCAACGCTCCGTGAAAATCCCCTCTCGGGAGGGGCAAAAGGCGTCAGCCTTCGGGGTGGGTCCCTCCGGTTCGGGACAACCCACCCCTACACCCCTCCACGGGAGGGGACTGGAGTTTGGACATTTTTGGTAGCCACGATTAAACGCGTAGGTTGCGTTTAATCGTGGGCAGTTCGGGGATCTCCTGCACAAACCCACGATTGCCGCGAAATACGCGGCAATCGTGGCTACCAGTCATCTGGAGATTGGACCTTTGTGGCACCGAAAACCCCCCTTTATTCTCTCTGCGCCTCAGCGTCTCCGCGGTTTTTGCCCCGGCGTTTCTAGGATCAAAACAGCAGCTTCAAGCCGAACTGGAGGTGGCGAGGACTCTGAGCCGAGAGGATACGACCGAAGGTGGGGGAACCCAGAAAGATATCGGGTAAATCAAAATTGGGGCGATTGAACAGGTTGAAAACTTCCACTCGAAACTGTAGATTCAAACCTTCCTTCAACACCGCGTTCTTCAACAACGAAACATTGATATTCTGGTAGCCTGGCCCGTCCAGAATGTTTCTGCCCGAATTACCAAAGCTTCCCCGGGGCGGAAAGGCAAAGGCCGCCGTATTGAACCACTGCTCAGGGGTGCGTTGGTCGAGTTGTGGATCTCCCGCCAGGTTGGGCCGATCATTGGCGCCAAAGCCTAAGATAGACCGCCCCGTGTTGCTGTTGTCAATTTCCGGAAGAAGGGCCACCGTAAACGGACGCCCGGTTTGAAAGGTGAGGATGCCGTACGTTTGCCAGCCGGCCAGGAAGCTGGAGAGCCGTCCATGATTTCCCAGAAAAACGTGCCCGTTGCCTACCGGAAGATCGTAGGAATAGCTGAACGACAGACGCTGCCTGACGTCGAAGTTGGAACGGCCTCTTTCGGCGCGTACGTTCAAACTATCCTGTGGGAAATTCGGATCCCCGGCGCTGGAAAAGAAATTGGAAGCATCATCCAAAGATTTCGACCAGGTGTAGGAAGACAAGAACGAAAGCCCAAAGTCATAATTTTGCTGAAACCGGAATTGCAAGCTGTTGTAGCTGGAATTGGCTCGCGACTCTAAGAGATCGATGTCGTCGAATTGCTGCACCGGGCGCGGATTAGGCTGCAGAGGGCTGGGGCGAGGCTGGTTGATGTCTCGAGCCGTGAGCAGCTTGGTCCCTTTCGACCCGACATAGGCCACTTCAAGGATCCGGCTTTTACCCCATTGCTGCTGAATATTCAGGTTCCAGTGCTGCATGGTGGCGGTTCTCAAGTCCCGCTGAAAAGCCAGAGCAGAGCCAGGAAGGGCCAATGGGAAAAAACTTGGAAACGGATTGTTCAGCGTTAGCGGCAGGCCCGGAAGCGGAAAGTAGAGTTTGAAATCAAAATAGGGAGCGTTGAAGTAGAGCCCCTCGCCGGGAGCCAGGGCAGACTGGTCAAAATAAACACCGTAACCGGCGCGCAACACCGTGGTTTCCTTGCTTCCCAAAGCCCAGGCCAATCCTAGACGAGGTCCCCAGTTGTTCTTGTCACTGGCATAACCGCTGCGCGGAATGCCATTAGTGCCAACCCGGATCAGAGAGTGGCTCGACGGATCGTAGATATTGGCTCGGTCCTCGGCATCCACAGGCGGGGAGTTGTATTCATAACGGACTCCCAGAGAAAGAGTCAGCTTGGGGAGTATCCGGTAGCCATCATGAATGAAGAAATTGGTGCTTTCAGTTCGGAGGTGTTGCGGGTTATCCAGGTGGGCTCCACCGCTTAGAAATGGGAATCCGAGCAACAGGTCGGCCAGAGCATTGCCTGTAAACGGGAATTGATCGGAAAAGGTCAGAAACCCGCGTGACTGAACATCTCGAAATGCATTCTGTTGAAAATGCATTCT
The DNA here is from genome assembly GCA_003224725.1 of Acidobacteriota bacterium. Lineage (GTDB taxonomy): Bacteria > Acidobacteriota > Terriglobia > Versatilivoradales > Versatilivoraceae > QHZQ01. Next base: position 2,675 of record QHZQ01000546.1, read on the forward strand.
GTTGTATAGCTCGCAGATCCAACCCGAATTTCAGCAGGTGAGGGCCGTGCGCATAGGTGGCGTTGTCCAGCAATTGGAAGGTGTTGGTGACACTATATTGCGGATTATTAAATTCATCCCCCAGAGGAGAGAAACCGGAAATCGTAATGAAACTCAGACCAAAATCGCGAGGATTGCTGGAGAGTTCCGGAAGACCGACCGACTGGTTGATGCTGCTCTTCATGTTCTCCTGAAAGGCGCCCGCAGCCACCCGATTGAAAGCCAGTCGAACCTCGTTGAGCAGCGCTGGAGTGAGAATGTGGGTTTCACTTACAATGAGGTTCTGGGCCCTGCGCGGAACGTCGGTGCCAAAGCCCGGCAGAGCGGAGAAGCCGGGACCTGAAAACGGCTCGAAAAGGTTTCTGTCCCCAAAGCTATACCTGAGAGCCCAGGTCGATGAACGTCCCACAGAGTGGTCCATCCGAATATCAAAGCGATCATCTCGATCTCGCAACGACGGCGAGGAAACGAAATTCTGAAAAGGCGCCGAACGGTTCGGAAGCGGGTATAATGCGGCAATCCTGACCCCGATGGGATTCAACAGCGCTTCGGGGATCTTGTTGCCGGGGAAAGGCTGCTGGGTAAAGGGATTGATTGGCCGAGAAAAATAGCTTTGAGAAAAATCTCCGGAACGCTCCTCCAGTGTCGGGACGTTGGTCACACGCGTGACCCCCTCGCGGATGCGGCTGCCTTCGTAATCGGCGAAAAAGAACGTCCTATCTTTAATGACAGGACCGCCCAGCGATAGGCCAAATTGATTTCTCTGATATTGCGGAGCGGCCTCGTCCCTGGGGGCAAAAAAGTTGCGGGCATCGAGAGCTCCGTTACGCAGAAACTCGTAGGCCGATCCATGAAGTTCATTGGAACCTGATTTCGTTACCACGTTGACCTGGGCCCCGCCGTTTCGACCAAAAGAAGCATCGTAAGTGCTGGTCAGAATCTCGAATTCGCGAATGGCATCCACGGGCGGTTTTACACCCGGTGCATTGAGTTTCGGGTCGAAGTTGTAGGCACCGTCCAAAAGAAAGTTGTTGGCATCCTCTCGTGCTCCGTTAATGTTGAACGCCACCTCTCCACGGACTGAACCCGCTGAACCAGGCGCCGCCGGCACCGCTCCCGGCAGGAGCAGACTGAGTTCCAGAAAATTGCGCCCATCCAAGGGCAGGCCCGTAATCTGGTGATTGTCGATGACCGCACCCAGCGCCGCCGAATCCTTTTTCAACGGCGTCCGCGGGGCGGTGACCACGATTTCCTGAGAAAGTGTGCCCACCTCCAGCGTAGCCTCCACTCGGAGTTCCTGGTTGACCTGCAGAGCCAGTTTTTGAGTGTATTTCTTGTATCCTGCCAGCTCGATTTCCAGACGATACGGGCCGGGCGGTAACAGGAAGGCGGCAAATTCTCCATCGGCGCCACTGGTGGCAGTTCGTACTTCGTTCGTGTCTTCGTGCACGAGTTTGAGCAGGACACCGGGAACGGGTGTCCGGGTGGCATCGAGGACGCGGCCCCGAATGACGGCACGATGAGTTTGACCATAGAGTCCACCTTCCAGGAACAAAGTGCATGCCAGCACGAATGCCATTTTACGTTGCAAGATAGCTCCTCCTTTTGGAAGTCCACAATGAAGGTTCACCGACACTAGTTTCACTTGGTGGAGCAAGTTCACAAAACAGTCAGCTTTCTGTTCTCCCTCGCCCCCGGCAGGAGGAGAGAGGCAGAGGGGAGCTGTGAAAAAATTGAGCGGAGCACCTGCAATGCTTTTCCCCCCTTTT
>QHZQ01000547.1 GCA_003224725.1 Acidobacteriota bacterium
GGGCCGGCAGGCCCGGAAGCCATGGGATTTGATTTAAATGGTAGGGACAGGCATCCTTGCCCGTCCGTTGGCCTCGAAGGCCAAGCTTTTGGCACGGGCGGCCAACGCCAGGTTGTCCGCGGCGTACCCTACCGTCCCGCCGCGACCCTTGGAAAAATTCAAATTCCGACGCTGATCCTTCTTTCGGCTGGACAGGCAGGGATGCCTGTCCCTACTTTGCCTCTTGCTTCGTCATGGATGCTTTCTCAGCCCTTGTGAACCGCGAATACTCCAGCATCTGCTTGGCCAGATCCATCGGGTAGATAACCCTCACATCGCTAATCTTACCTTCAGCATTGAGCACCGGCTCGAGTTTTGGCATTACAAAACCGGTGTACGAAGCGATGTCGAGCTTCTTGACGCGCTCTTGAACTTCATCCCGAAGCTTCGTGTCGACTTTTAGCCCGTATCTGTCAATAAAGGTCCTGGCGGCTTTGAGGTCTCCTTCAGCTTTGATGCGCATCAGCTCGGCGAGCAGCTCGCCCGCAGATTTCCGAGCAGCTTCAAAGTCCACGATGTGGTAATAAGTCTTTCCATCCCTCATCTCCACCTTGACTGCGTTGGAATTCTCCATAATGTAGTGACCGATCAATGCACGGCTCTTCATATGGTCTTCTTCGAGCTGATCGCTTTTTTCGATGCGACGCAATTGAGTCAAAGCAACTCGAATTTGCTGGCGGTAGATCGTTTCTCCAATCTGGCGCGCTTCTAGCTTGTCCCTGGCTAAACCGATATCCACTAGCTTTTCATCCCACCCGTTCCACAAGGCGACTAAGTCGGCGCGCGCTTCCTCCAGGGTATTGTAGTAACCCGGCAAAAAATCCCCCGGATCTCTCCCTTGTAATTTGTCACTCACTTTGCCCGATCCGTGGCCGATGACTTCGTGCATGGCCGTGTGCAGATTGTCAGCCAGGGAGCCATATTTCTCCTCCATTTCGATTTCTTGTGGGTCCCAGGCGAACTCCTTGACAAGGACCTTCCCCTGTGACTTCTCGTAGGCATCCACAATGTTGTGGAGAAGAACGCTCTTGCTTCCATATTGCTGTCGAATGGCTTGCTCATTGGGAAGGTTAATGCCGATAGGCGACACCGGGCCGGTCCCTCCAGTTTCTACCGCCACATTGATGACATTGGCTATCGGCGAGTGTTCTATCTTTTTCTTGTATTCGTTCTTCCAGGGCGCTTTGTCCTCGAAGTACTGGGCGAACTTGGCCAGATTTTGCATCAGCCGGGTTTGCCCAGGATCGGTATAAAAGGCAGAAGCTTCCCATTCGGCTTTCTGTCCTCTGGGATCGAGGTAGACCTCTATGAATCCCATGATGAAATCTACCTTCGAGTTATCTTTCACCCAGTGAATGTTGTACTGACGAAAGTCCTCCAGACTGCCGGTCCTAAAATACTTGATCNGATATTCAGACGAAGCGAAAGGAATGGCTTGTTCCAAATATTGAATCACGGCCTTCAAGTCCGCGGCGTAAAGCCCGGGCGGAACGCCCTCGCCGCCGGCTCGCCAGACTTTCTCCACGATCCTTCCTTTTTCCTTGGCCACGAAAGAGTTCAACGGATATTTCTCTCGACCCGCTTTAGCCCAGGCTTGGACTTCATTGTAGTTGAGATTGCGGCTATAAAAGTTTACAGCGCTCGCAGCGATGAAGTCTTCTCCGGGAGTCTTATTTGTCAGCATGGGCTCGTAATTCGGGTCGAAGATTACCTTCTTGAGACGTTCGAGCCTGGCCTCCAGTGTTTCTCCTGCCACATCGAATTTGGCGCCATTCCTGGCCGCTGTCCTACAGGCATTTTTGAATTGCTCAAAGGTGCATTCCGGCACGAACTTCCTGGAAGTGAGATTGTCGTAGAAGCCGTTATTAATCCAGAAAAGCTTGAGGTAGGAACTAATCTTTTGGTTGACTTCATGATCGATATTGCCTTGATATTGATAGACTTGTTCGAAGAGGTCGCGCACTTCCAAGGCATGGCGATGATGCTGGTCAATAGCCATGTCTCGCCCCGCCAGGGCTGCCAAATACAAATAATAAGTGAATATCTTTTCTTTAGAGTTAAGCTGCTCGAAGCCTTCGGCGTAGAGCTGGACGACATCCGCCGGCCCAACCCGTTCCAGTTTGTATTTCTTTTGTTCACTCACCCTGGCGGGAGTCTCCTCCCTGGAGGTACGACTGCAAGCGGAATGAAAGATGTTCATAAGGATTAAGAAAAAGATGACAAATCGTGGTTTCATAGATTCTGCTCTGAACGAATTGATTTCTCCAAGCCCTTGAAGGTGCAAAAAGCCAGGTGGACCCCACTTATTGTTCACCCTCTCCTTGTGGGAGAGGGTGGCGCGAAGCGACGGGTGAGGGTCAACCGCGTTTTTCGGTGCCACAAATGTCAGCGGCAAGAGGCGTAGCGACAGGCATTCCTGCCTGTCAAACTCGTCCGCAGCTTAAGACAGGCAAGGATGCCTGTCTCTACTTCTGGGAAAATCCCGGACTTGGTGGGGACAAAAGTTTGAACGCATCGCCACCATTGGGTCCCTGATCATCAGTCCCGTTTCCTTGACTTGCATTTTAGCGAGCCATAAAATGCCTTCCATTCTTAAGAGGATAACATCGAATGAGTAAACGCATCTGGGTATTGGCCATTTTAATAGCCATCGCGCTATTGACACGAGCTTTGGATGCCTATGAAATTTTGGTTCGCCCCACCAGCCTTTTGGAACCTATGGGTTTCAATTTTGCGATTGAAAATAATCGCATGACTGTTATCTCCATGGACTCGACTGATCCCTTCTCGCCACCCTATTGCGCGATTCCGGCCAGCAAAGATCCGACGAACTGTCGCTCCATCTGCCACAGGCACGTCGCTCTACAGTCGGTTGGTCACTGCTTTGGGGCCTTGGAGTAATTCTCCCCATGCTGTCGATTCTCACTGCTGCCTTTATTGGGTTCCTGAAGGCCGAAGACGATAACGCCTTCCTGGCTAGCCTACTCTTCTTGTGTTTTTCGTCTCTTTCCATTCACAGCTATTTCTTGTTTCCCGGTGGCTTGAGAGTTTTGGGAATGATTTATGAGATTTCCTTGGGTGCATTCTTGCCTTATCTAATGATGCGTTTCTTCCTGCTCTTTCCTTCCCCCTCGCTCATTGATCGTAAGATGCCCTGGTTAAAAACTGTTTTCTTGGCTTGTACCCTGGTTTCGTGGATTATCGACTTGACGGCCGTCTCGGCCCTCTGTCTATCATTCAAGCGCTCCCAGCAATTGAAGACCCTCTTGCCCCACATTCAACAGGTGCTCCTGGGGCTGACTTCAGCCATGTTTATCATCGGCCTGCTTTCATTGGTTGTGAATACAGTAACGTCCAAGAGCAAAGACGAAAGACGGCGCATGGTTATCCTGCTGGCGGGAACGTTGGCGGGCCTGCTGCCATTTACGATTCTAATCGTACTCTTTGTTGCCTTTGGCTCCGAGCCGACTTCGATTGGATGGATTGTTCTGGCGTTTTGTATGCTGGCATTTTTTCCTCTTTCATTTGTCTATGTTGTAGTGAAGCATCGGGTTTTAGGGATTCGCTTGATTTTGCGGCGGGGGTTGCAATACGCGCTGGTTTCACGGGGATTCCTGGCTGTGGAAGCGATCCTGATCTTTTTGATTTTTAATTTCGGCCCGGAGCTTGCGGAACATAGCATAAGGAATGCCTCTCGCTTCTCCCCCACCCGGACGTGTAACACCAACCGTGACGAGGGCGCTTTTTCCGCGAAGCCTACAATGCTCAGCAGGTCTTGACGGACCTGCGCCGCGCCGTCCGGCGTCTGGCCGATCAGCCCGATCAACTGCTGGCAACCGTTGCTGACAAAATCAGCGATTCGCTTTACCCTGATCATGTCGCCATCTTTCTGCGCGGGTTCGAGCCCGCCCTTCCAACTGTTAACGGACAAGCCTCTGCGCGGGCCCTGGTTAAAGCTGACTCCCCACAGACCAGCCCTTACCGGTCTCGATGTATTCGTGTGAGATCCAGCAATCATGAGGAAAGCCTGTGCGCTGTCCATGGGCAAGAGGGAATTGTCTTACCCGCCGATTCTTTTATCTCCCACGCGCTGGAAGGTTTTGCAACGCGGGAGCCAGCAGCTCTTGAAGCCTATTTGGATGATCCGAAGTCCTGGGCGCGCGCCCTCGCTAAAGCACATGTGCAGACAGAGGAACGATACCAGGAAAGAGAATTGCTGCAGCGCCTTAATACCAAGTTGATTGTTCCTCTGGTGGCCAACGATCGCGTTCTGGGTTTTATCAGCCTGGGCGAAAAACTGTCCGAAGAGGCCTATTCCAAGGATGACAAGGAATTGCTTCTAACGCTGGCAGAACAAACGGCTATAGCGCTCGATTACGCTCAGTTAATTAACCAGGTGGCGGAGCAGGAAAAACTTAAACGAGAAATCGAAATTGCCAAAGAGGTGCAGGCACAACTGTTCCCCCAGAACCTGCCACCCTTAAGGACTCTGGATTACACCGGTATTTGTCAAGCGGCACGTGGCGTAGGCGGGGATTACTACGACTTTCTCTCGCTTGGAGCCGACAAACTCGGCATCGCTCTGGGCGATATTTCTGGCAAAGGCATTTCTGCGGCCTTGCTGATGGCCAGCTTACAGGCTCTTTTGCGCAGCCACGCCCCGTTGCGTCGTGAGGCAGTCGACGAACTGGTTCGTGACATCAACCGCCTGCTGTGCGCTTCGACTGACACCAGCAAATACGGCACCTTTTTTTACGGGCTTTACGACGACAACTTTCGCACCTTGACCTATGTCAACGCAGGTCACAATCCGCCCATATCGAGGGAGCCGTCTTGCTCGAAGCGGTCATCGCAAAGTCTGGTAGCGTGGAAAATTTAAGACTGATGAGCCGGGGAGCCCATCCATTTCTTGTGAAAGCAGCGATGGAAGCGGTGAAGCAGTGGCGTTACCAACCCACTCTCCTGAATGGTGAACCCATCGAGGTCGTGACAACCATTACGGTGGACTTTCGTCTCGCGGGAATGCCATAACGGTCCTTCGACCTGAATTCAAAACCAAAAGAAAGATTGATTCATTGCGCTTGTCGCTCGTCACCGCTTTACGACCTCAACGCCAAACCCATTCCACCATGACCCGCTCTGATTTTCCGTCTGCACTCAAATTCACACCATCATCGACTTGAGTGAACATTCCAGAGAACACTTCGTTGCCGTCCCGGAGCTTGCAGAACATAGCATAAGGAATGCCTCTCGCTTCTCCCCCACCCGGACGTGTAACACCAACCGTGACGAGTTGTTGGGGATCCCTCACAGGTAACGTTTTCCCCTCAATCGCCTCCAACATGCTAAAGATAGCGGTGTTGGCCCCGATGCCGAGTGCAAGCATCAGCACGGCAACGGCTGTGAAGCCGGGGCTCTTGAGTAACATTCGAATGGCGTAACAGAGGTCGTTATACATAGGCGTCAGGTTCCGGGTGTCAGGGGTCAGGGCGTGACTTCTTGAGACTTCGAATCAATCCCGCAAGCATTCGGCCCACTTCTTGGGTCTGGCCTGACATCTCATCCAGCTCTTCATTATTCAAATAATTCAGACGCACGGCTACCAGGAGGTGGGTCTCTAACTCCATTAACGAACCGTTCGCCATAGAAAGATGATGTAGATAGTCGCCTAAGTGCTCACGCCCGTGTCCCTCAGCAATATTGGCTGGTATAGAGACAGCGGCTCGCTGGATCTGACTGACCAGACCGTAAAGCTCAGTGTGCGGGAGGCGCTTCGTCAACGCATAGCTGGCTACCACCAAATCCATTGCCTTTTGCCAAACCTTCAAGTCCCTGTAGCTCCTGACAGTCATCTTCCTTTCACTCACACCTGAAACCTGACACCCGACACCTATTCTCGCCGGAGTGCTTGCATCGGCTGCACGCGGGTGGCACGGAAGGCCGGCAGAAAGGCTGCGATCGTCGTCACCGCGAGCAGCAGGAGCGCTGCGACGACAAGCGTCGCGGGGTCCTGCGCCTTGACGCCAAACAACAAGGACTCGACATACCGTGTCAAGCCAAGGATCGTGGGGATGCCAATGACTGCCCCGACGAGCACCATCGCCATCGCATCGCGCAGTACCATCCGCAGTACCCGGCTGGGTTTGGCCCCCAACGCCATGCGGATCCCGATCTCCCGAGTGCGTCTGGTCACCACCCCAGACATCACACCATAAAGTCCGATCGCCGCCAACAGCAACGCCACCAATCCGAAGAAGCCGCCGATGGTAGCGACGAAGCGCTCCTGAAGAAGATTCTCGTTGACATTCTGCTCCATCGTCCTCGCTTCAGTGACCGAGACGGCGCTCTCGATCTCCATCACCAACCGCCGGATGGTCTCGACCAGGCGGCGGGGGTCGCCGGTGGTACGGGCGCACAGTGTGCTACGACCTCCAACCGGCTCTCGATACAGCGGACGGTAGATCATCGGCTCGGCCGCGCTCCTCACGTCAAAATATCTCGTATTCCCCACCACGCCGACAATCTCCCACGTCTGCGCGGCAGACCAAGTGTCGCCAAAGCAGAGGCGCCGGCCAAGGGCGGATTGCCCTGCAAAGAACCGGCGGGCCAGTGCCTCATTCACAATGACCACGCGCGGAGGGCCGGAGAGCTCCGCGGCGTGGGCGCCAACAGAAGGCGGCTCCAGCCGGTCGGGGAGCACCACGACATTGTCGGATTCCTGAAAATCGCGGCCCAGAACGATGGGAATCCCGGTGGCTTCGAAG
>QHZQ01000548.1 GCA_003224725.1 Acidobacteriota bacterium
CCGTCAAAGTTACAAACCGCATCGACCCCTGGTAACCTTTGACAATCCAACCCGAAGGCCCCAGGAAGTTTCTTGGGTCCGCAACCTAGATCAACGATGATGGGTTTCAAAGAAATCGCCGACAGACGTCCACGAAGTACTCTGCTCTGCGTTCACAGGTGTGGTGCTTCAGAAGGTGCAGCTGCCCTTCTCGTGCAATGGCCTCCCGCTCCGCATCTTCCTGCAGATAATACCGGACTAATGTCTTTAAATCGCTAAGGTCAGCCCGGCAATAGACCGCATGCTGCCGATTCACAAATCCATTCGGAATTACAGTCTCCGGAGGATCGGAAAGAAGCATTGTACCTAAAGCCGGGATTTCGTAGTAGCGAGGAGACGGTGTCCATCCCCCGCCCTGCAGCGAGATGGCGATCTTAGACTCAGCAATTTCCCGATAGTACTTCTCTGGCGATTGTTTCTTGTCTTGGTCGGATTTGGACGCATCGCGATTGTCAAGGACCTTGGTGAGCAATCTTTTAATAGGGCTGGCGACCAGCTTGTACCTCCTGTCACCGGGACTGGCGTAGACTCCCCCTGAAAATCGCACGTCCGGCATGTGCGAAAGAATTTCGACAGCCTTTGCTCGGCGGGGATGGGAGGCTCGTCCAGTGTAGGAAACATCTATCGCCTTATCAACTCCATTCAGGTCAGGTATCGCATCTAAGATAATGGAGACCGGGAGAGGAAGAGTCCGGTTGTACAACACGCGGTTCCCTCGAAAGACCCATGCCAATGCGCCAAGATCACGAATAGGGTTGCTAAGCTTCCAGATGTAATCGCGCTTAAAATAGATCGCCGGGTGGTATTGTCGCACAACCTCGTGGCGAATTCGCAGATCATCGGCGCCATCTATAAAAACCATGGCAGGAAACGACACCTTGTCATACAGCTGACGACATTCATCCAGACATGCTTGTCGAAACGATGCAAGACAGACCACATCAAAATATCGACTGCGGAGAAGGTCAAGTATATCCTCTCTGGCGTAACGCCGGCCTGGCCGTTGAGCCATGAACCAGTTCTTCGCCTTCGGGTCATGATACAGCGGTTTATAAGGGTAATCAACGACCTGATCCTCCCCCAAGATTCTGGATAAGCCGATGTAGAGCGGGTCGGAGACATAGTCAAACTCAAGATCCCCAAGAAACAAAATCCGCACAAACCCTCAGTCCTTCCTCGCCAAACCCACAGATTGGGGCATGGCCCTTTTTCTGGTCCTACTGGTCTCCTCCGCCCATGCTACTGGGTCGCATCCATGACATCGCAATAAATGCCCTCGAGCTTTCTCGTCAGTTTGGAGGCCTCAAACTCCTCGCGCGCTTTTTCATAACCGCGTTGACCGAATTGCTTCCGCAGATCGTGGTTCTTCAGCAGTTCAATGACCGCCCCTGCATACTGCCATCGCCATCGGCATACAAAGCCGGTGACGCTATGCTCAATAATCTCTCCCTGTGCGTTGGACTTTTTTCTCTGGGGGGTCGCAATCGTCACGACTGGCAGTCGATTAGCCATGGCTTCGGCGATCACAACCCCAAACCCTTCCCCGACCCTGGCCCCGTGAGTAAACACGTCTAACCGAGGATAAAAGTCCTTGAGCTGAACAGATGTATTTGACAGCTCTATACGCCCTGTCAACCCAAGCTCGGCGAGACGGGACTTCACTCGATCAGTCGCTCCTTGAAAGATACAGTGCGCCTCGGGCACTTTTCGAAACACTTTCGGGAGGCTGTCAACACAGACATCATGCCATTTCTGGTCATCAGCCCTACTGCACCGACCAATAGTCGCCGTAAATTCCTTCCTGCAGGCCGGAAACTCCTCAAAATCGACCGGAAGGTATAAGGCCTCGTACCGAGCTTTCGGCCGCATGCCATGGCGATGAAGATAGATGTCTCTGGACCATCTCGACGGGAAAAGATAACAATCGATTCGGTCACTCTCTTGCTTATCGCCCGCGTTAAAAATGTTGGTTTCGACTATCCGAGGCCAGCCATTTGATTTTTCTGGAAGACTCCCTGGTTCGTAATCGCCTGCACGAGAAACATGGTAGATATCGATCTTCAGCTCACGAACAAGCTTCGTGATGTCTGGAGGCTGCAGGAACACGGGAATTCCCAGTTTTTCAATTTCCGCAACCCGCACCCCGCCGCGTAAGCGCCCACAGGCGAACACGTCAAAACGGGATTTATCAAGATACTTGGCGAAAATCTGGATGGCCTTTTCTGTGCCACCGAGATCCAGCAGGTTGCATGCTAACATCACCCTAATCTTAGCCATACCTAACTCTTCGACGAGCGAGGCTTGCGGCGAAACGAGCTATGGAGCCGCCCATAACTTTGCGTTTGGGACTCATCTGGGAATCATCCGTGACCAGCGGCGGCTTTTCCATCAGATCCCGGTACACTGTTTCCAGCTTGGCCGTCAGCAGTCGCGCATCAAAGCACTCTCGCGCTTTTTCCTGCCCCGACTGTCCGAACTTGGAGCGTAATGCCGCATTTTGCAGTATCTCAATAACGGCATCAGCGTATTGCCAGCGGTACCGGCAAACAAAGCCGGTCATGTTGTCCTCAACCAATTCCAGATGGCCATTGGCCTTCTTACGCTGCGGTCGGCTCAGGGTCACGACAGGAAGCCCGTTCGCCATGGCCTCCGCAATCACTAACCCAAAGGTTTCTCCGGTCCGGGAAGCATGCGTAAGAAGATCCAGACGACGATAGAAGTCTCCGACTGCAAGGCAAGCTTCAGGGACCGCGACCCGTTCTTGTACCCCCAATCGGTTGAGACCCTCCTTAAAACGATCTGTTGCCCCTTGATAAACGGCTCTCGCTTGCGGTACGCGTCGAAAAATCTTGGGCAGCGACTGCAGCAGTACACGGTCCCACTTTGCCTCATCCGGACGGGCACATTGGCCAAAGGTCGCAGTAAAGTTTCGAGGGGCTGACAGGACTTCCTCGAAATCCACCGGATTGTGCAGTACTTGATACGAAGCGCCGTTGTCAGTTTGATGTCGCCTGACATAGCGCCTGAGGCAGAAGTTCGAAACGAATAAGTGGCAGTCAATCAGGTG
>QHZQ01000541.1 GCA_003224725.1 Acidobacteriota bacterium
AAAGATCATTCAGCGCGGCCACCCAGGCAAGGCGAAAGTCAAGTTGCCCCTCACCGAGCAGTCTTGGCGATCTCCTGGTAAATGGCCAACGCTTCGCGATATTCTTCCATGGCGGGTGAGGGGAGCACCTCGGCGTTGCGTTTGATTTGATCTTCGACGCGTTTAATCAGAAATTCAACTTCGGCTCGTTGGGGCCGCAGAGGCTTCCCAGCCACGTCAATATAAACGGGACCGGTATGAGCAAAGCGGACGCGCTTGTCAGGCCGGTCTTCGAAACAGCGAACGGCTATCCATGAAGAGGAATCAATCCTAAACGTTTCTTCGATCGGACTCTCATAGGCATTCGGCTTAGTTGGCTTGTTTTCAGGCTTCACCTTCCGGACAACTTCACCGTTAACGATAATCTCGATGCGCTGCAGCGGTTGACAACTCATCGCCGAACCTCGAACGTGATAGTCCTGCGGACCTGCTTGACTCTGCTTGAAAACGTGGCCAGGTTCCTGATCATCGACACGCACAAAGAGCATGGGCCCGGTGGTGACGAAGCTTCTCCCCTGGTTAAGACCGCGAACCCAAGCCTCGTAGCTGAAACCACCCGGCAGATGGACGTACACGCGTCCAAAGCCCAACGGCACCGGGTGGACACCGGAAGCAGTGCCGGCGGTGGGTCGGAGACGAAAGCCACAGTCAAGCAAAGCGTAGTAGTTGCTGAACCCGTAGTCGATCCAACCCCTTTCGGTCCAGCCTTGTTTGTCCCGCTCCAGCTTCAGGTAGTCCGGCTCTTTCTCACCAAATTCCCGGTACGCGAACTCAGTGCGCCACATGTGATTGTTGGCCAGCTCATAAAGGTCGGCCTTCAGGATCGGAACGAGCATCATCGACCATGGCCAGTTGTGCTTGTCTAATTCAATAAGCCCACCTTCCTGGTGCGCCCGCCGAGCAATGGGTCGGACGGGCGGCACGCCCATATCGAAAGCAGTCTTGTGATTGAGTGCAAAAAATGCGCCCAAGGTATGGCTCTTCTGCCCAACCGTGAAGATCTCGTACTCGGTATTGCGGGGATAGATGATATGCTTGGCATCGACCGAAATTAACTTGGGTTCGACTTCGCTCGAAGAACGCTGGCTTGTGCGAGGTGACGTAAAAGCCTCCGTGACCCAATATAAGAGAGGAAAGGTCACGTTCAGATCTTCAGCCAGCATGACGTTTGGGAGCTCTTCCAGAGGACGATGGACGTGGGTGTCGCCCGAGTACCAGCCGAGGGCTTCCATCTTGATCCAGCGCTCCAATTTGAATTGCAAGTTGACCGGCTTGGAATCGACCGTTACCTGGCGCGACTGCGGAAGATACTCTTTGCCTCGCTCGACGGTGATCTCGTAGCGTCCGGGCGGGACAGACACGGCGAAGGGATGCGATGAAAGTGTAGTGTACATCTCAACGGAATTCGGTCTGTCCGACCTCTTGCGATAGGGAACCGCCGAGCCCGTTGCGGCCTCCGATTTCGGGAAGAACCATTGGTCGTTTTCACCCTGGATGTACACCCGAGAGGCTACCAGGCGTCCGGTCTCGGCATCGATAACCTCGCCACGAAGCAGAATGGAGTTGCTTTCATCATTGCTTCGCTGCAGGGTGAACGCTCCAATTCTGCTGGAAGCCTGGCAGTCATGTTTGATCATTAGGGGAAGGAGACTGATTCTGCTACCGAGCAATTCCACTAACATGACTGCAAGGAAACCCTTCCTGAAATTCATCCTGACCCTTTCTTTGAAATGGATAGTATCAAATGAAGACTCGCTGTGGACTTCAATCTTTCTTCCTATGAGCCGAGCTTCTGAAAATGATGAGACTTTGACGCTCCAAGAACCAACAGTCTATCGGCGCTATCAGGTGTGTGAAGCGAATTGCAGGGGGCAAGTAAAGCCGACGTGTCCGGGCAACAGGCTCCCTTCTAACAGGGCGGCAAGCCGCTGTCCAGCTCAAATATCAATAGTATATTGGCGACACAAAAGGCACCTGAATTGAATTCCCGTCTGTCAGGTGAGACGCACTGGGCAGGGGCTCGGCTTACTGCGCCGTAAGAGGTAATCTCAACAAGCTCCTCGCTTATTGTAATATATTATGGATATTTATCACTTGACATTCCTACATGTCATTGGTATCAATCTTATCCTTGTAGCCAATCATTCTGCCTAAAAAGTCGCACCTTGGAAAGACCGAATTGATCAAGATTCTTTCAGACTTTCGGTCAAATTTAAGCGGCATGAGGCAAGGATGGGCTAGCTGGGCGCCTGGGGTTAGTGTGACAGCGAGTGCCTGTCTGTCTCTTCTACCCGTGCTGTGAGTCAATGTTATGGCAACGAGCCCAGTCTAAGCAAATTTAGGAGATAAAAACATGGTCCATCGGACATTTCAGTACAGTGTTCCTTTCGTCCTTGTGATTATTCTAATGTTGGTGCCAGGAGCCCAGGCCCAACAATCAACTAACGCCCAAATCACTGGGATAGTGCTGGACAGCAGTGGTGCCGCGGTGCCGGCGGCCTCGGTTAAAGCCACGAACACGGCAACTAACGTGGAGTATTCGACTATTTCGAATGATGCAGGGGTCTACGTTCTCCCGCAACTGGTCCCGGGTCCCTACAAGATCACAGTGTCAAAAGAGGGTTTCAAGACGCTGGTGCAATCAAATCTCACGCTGAGAATCGGGGATCGCCTTTCTCAAAATTTCACCTTGGAGCCAGGCGAAGTTCAAACCACGGTGGACGTCACAGCGACGGCGGTGGTCCTCACCACCGATGATTCTACCTACTCGACGACCTTAGATAACTCCATGATCACGGCTCTACCTCAACTCTCCAGGAGCACCTTGGACTTGACGCGCGTCACGCCAGCGGTCCAGGGACTGGGTCCCCGCAAAGCAGGCGAGGGTGGGGCTGACTATGACGTCGCCATTGCCGGCACCTCCTACTCTTTGTCAGGCGGGCAAAGAAATGGAACAGCCATTACCGT
>QHZQ01000567.1 GCA_003224725.1 Acidobacteriota bacterium
GGCGTTGCAGGTCATGCCGTGGACCTCTTCCCCGGCGCGGCTCGTGACAATTGTTACGCCGGTGACAAACCGGGCCATCACTTTGCGAAATTGTGCGCTGTCCAGCGTCTTGTGCACCAGGATCCCTCTCTAGGTTATGCTCATGCGTCATCGATCCAGCTGAGTTTGCTGCCCGCAGTGTCAGGGAAGCTATGAAAAAATTCGCTGTAGAGCAGATCCAAATGGCCCCCTCACCCGGCCTACGGCCACCCTCTCCCCATGGGAGAGGGAGTAATAAATTACAGTTTACTCTCCCCTCGCCCCCATCGGGGGAGAGGGGACGGGGGTGAGGGACATCGCCTCAATGCTGCATAAGTTGGGTATCAAGCCTTCATCCTCTTTCCTCGCTTTGACTGTTCCGATCAGCTCTCCGCGGCCTCAGCCAGCAACTTCTCGGCTAGCTCTCGCCTCGCACTCTTGTCCAGTTTTTTGAGTTCGTTGTGGAGCAGGCGCTCGTTGATCGCCTGGTTCCAATAGTCGAGGGACTCGAAACCAAGCAAGGCGGCCTTACCCACGAACTGGCGCAACACCTCGTTGGTGGGACCCATCACCCAGCCCGCCTTGCCATCGCGCAGATAACGCTCGATGCCGAGCGCCGGCTTGTAGCCGGTGCCCCCGCAGGCATGTAGCATCTTATCTGAGACATGGGCGACATTCTTGGCCGCAGCGAACTTGACCTGCCACATCCAGTGTAGCACCGTTGAGCGCGGCAGCCTGGAGATGTCCTGGTGAATCGACCAGTCACAATCGTTAGTCAGTTCGTCCATCGCCTTGGCCATCTGAAAGACAAAGGCCCGCGACGTGTTCGTGTCGATGATGGCTTCACCCACGTAGTCCTGAATCGTGGGATAATCGCAGACGCGCAGGCCCACGTCAACGTGCTTCTTGGCAGTGGTATGACGCTTGGTGATGTCGATCAGGCCCAATGAGATCCCGTTCCAGCAGGCAGAGGAGCAGAGCATGAAGAAGGGGTCAACAACCTCATCGTTTGACCTTGCCCCGTCTCCGATGGGACCGACCAGCCGGTCGACAGGTACAGTCACATTGTCTACCTCGAGAGTGCCGGACTGGTTGCCGCGCAGGCCGAGACCATCCCACTGAGACGGCTCGGCTTTGACCTCGTCGCCCATGATCAGGAAGCAGGAGAGATTGGAATAATCGCCGCCGAAGTCAGGGCTGGTGGTCTGAACAATATACCAGTCAGCAAATCCGGCAGAGGTCGTCCACGACGCCTTCTTGCGCACTCTCCAGCCGCTATCGACACGCTGAGCGCTAGACGAGACGGGATACCAGAAGTGCGAGCCGGTCTCCGGGTCAGAGTAAGAAAGGGTGCCAATGAGGACTTCTTTATCCAGGCGCTTCATCAAGTCCTGAAGAGTTGGATTATCGTGGCATCGCAGCATGGCAGCGGCAACGGCCCCAACGTGCATGGTGTAACACATGGCAGTACTGGGGCAACCATAGCGAGCAATGGTTTCCACGACCATGGCTGTGCAGGTGTGGTTCTCGCCCAATCCGCCCCATTCCTTGGGGACATTCAGACCCAGAAGGCCGAGCGAAGCCAGCGCCTCGAAGTTCTTACGAGGGAATAAAAGCTTCTTGTCGCTTTCCACCGCATTGTCCCTCAGGATGCTTTGGCAGATGTCGATGAGCCTGGCCTGAAGTTTCTTCTGCTCCGGAGTCAGCAACCATTGCAGATCCCAACTGTAGCCCAGCCCCCAGAACTCTGTGGACCCCCAACTTTTTGTGTCTGTCATATAGTCACTCCATCCCTCTTACTAACTGACCAAAGGGTCGGATACTTGATATCCCTGGCTTGGGTAGCCACGATTAACGCGTCTTTTGCGGTAATCGTGGGCAGTCCGGCGACGAAAAGCCCACGGTCAGCAAAAGCTGCTGACCGTGGCTACCAAAACGAGAACAAAATTCTCGTTTCGATGCAAATAACGGTCTAACTAAGCAAGGGCCGTAGCCCCGGAAATCGCGTCACGTCGTCGTCGTCCTCATAACTCGTCGTCGATCCAAAAAGCCGAACACGACGACGAGAACGAGAACGACGACAATTCCACAAACAAGAACAGAATTCTCGTTTCGATCCAAATAACGGGCTAACCAACGGGCTTCGCTCTTGATATCCCTGAAGGTATCGGTAGCCACCACCACGGCACAGTTCGCGGTGGTCGTGGGCAGTTTGCGGCAACGTGGGGAAAACCCACGGTCAGCAAAAGCTGCTGACCGTGGCTACCAAGACAGAAATGCTTGTCGCCGCTGGGTTGAGCTGTGTCAATTTGAAATATCCAAACTCCAGATATACTGGCTACAATGACTGAACCATGAAAACGTCAAGTTTACTCTGGCGCGACAACTTCATAACATGGCAATGCCGGCTGCGACGGGCAGCCATGCGAGAAAATGGTGGCCGCCCTTCTCCCGGCATGTGCCCCCGGGTGACTCATGAAGATGGCAGCCAAATTTCCTTGGCACTCACCATGCTGATTGTTGAAAAGCAACCGGCTGCGAGCGCCGACCTTTTCCGTCACACCGTTCGCAAGACTCATGACCCCCGCCAGCGATACGAGGAGGGTCTCCGCCTGCTGTCTTCGGAGTATTATCAGCATCCCAAGAACTTTTCCGATGTCATGATGGCCCTTTTTTCGGTCGATTCACGGGTAGCCTCTACCTTGGTCAAGGAACGTCGTTGCGTCCTCGACTTCAGGCAAGGAAGCCACCACCACCACTTCCCTTGTTCTGTGAGCGAGCTTACAGAAGATGATCCTGCCTACCAGGTGACCTGTTGGCACAACCGTTTGTTCAATCCCACGCCCCCACACAAGGTTCGCGTGCTGGCCTTTTCGCCTGATTGGAGCAGAGCCAAGAACGTGATTGGTGATAGGTGAGGCCTGATGCCTGATTCGTGATACGTGAGCAAGCAGGAGAGTGTTTTCCTACACTTCTGACGTATCACGCGTCACGTATCACCAGAAGTAGCGAGCAACCTCAGTGCGGCTCCGTTGGCAACTGACCCCTCACCCGTCCTTCGGCCACCCTCTCCCCACGGGAGAGGGGCTGGGGGTGAGGGGCAGCCTACCCCTTGACACAAACTTGACCGAACTGTGAACTTTGTCGCCACCAAGTAACCCTAGAATTTCTTGTAGGCATCCTTCAGTTGTAACAAAGGATGCCTTTTCGACATCTGGAACCTGACTAAGAGTTCACGAGCCAGCATGTCGCGGTCTTGCTGGTTGTCTGGTAGCTTCATTCCTGCAGGGCCACTGCCCCATCCGTTGATGTTGCGGTCAAACACTGCGGGCCGGCCCTCTTCATAGCCCATATGCACATCTTCGAGCCAGTTGAGATCCGGCCAGCCCATCACCTTGAGGTACTTCTTCAGAAATGGCGTCAGGCGGGAGTAATCAGGGAGCAGGTTGACATCGTAGCGATAGCCAATGTGTTGCCCGATCTCCTGTTCCCGCTTCGTGTCCAGGCCGTGGGTGGTAAGAAAGTGGTCAATATTCTTCATACTCGCTCCTGGCCGAAAGATAGGACAATTACTATATCAGTCGATCGTCCTCGTCGTCGTTCTCGTCCTTTCGACCTTCCAGTGTTGACATGTATTGCTCTTCATCCTCTCGGACATTATGATCGCTTGAATACAGGTGAACTAGCTTGGTCAGCATTGAAACAATCCGCAATAATAAGGTCTTGCCTTCTCGGATCCGTTCGTCAGTGATAGTACCTTTTGCAACGAGAGCATCCAGACATGCAGCGCACTCCTTTGCTGAACCACGGGCATCGTCGAAGAACTTAGCCCTTATTGGACGCTGCCTTTTCCCGTTTCCTTCGGCGGTATTAAATAGGGCTGACAAGGAGGCACGGTCTAGATGGTCATGCACTTCACGCGTTTTTGCGCCTGGCAGTTGGCTTAACTCTTGCAACAGCCCTGTAACCCAGGTGATAAAGCGAAGCTCTAATTGATAGACATCCATTGGTTCCATCGCCCCTAAGTAGAATGAATAAGCCTGAAATAAAGATACCAACGAGAACGAACAACGAGTCCGACGACGAGGATGTTGGGTCTTCCCTTGTTTATACGAACGGCCTTAATAGCGCGTCATATCAGGTCGTCCCACCGTGTACTGGGTGCCGGCCAGCGGCACCATGGCCATGGCCGAGGCTTCCATGGTCAGTGCGGCCAGGTCTTCAGGCTCCAGCGAGTGCACATTAGTTTTGCCGCAGGCGCGAGCCATCATCTGGCATTCCATGGTCAGCGTGTGGAGGAAGTTGTACACGCGCTCGGCTGCCTCATCGGGATTGAGGCGCTGGCGTAATTCAGGGTCCTGAGTCGTGATCCCCACCGGACAACGTCCGGTGTGGCAGTGGTAACAATAGCCGGCCTCGACTCCAATAGTTCCTTCGTAATCCGCTTCCGGAATGTCTTTATTACAGTTGAGTGCGATCAAGGCCGCAGTGCCGATGGCGACTGCGTCGGCTCCGAGTGCCAGTGCTTTGGCAACATCGCCTCCGTTGCGTATGCCGCCGGCGTAGACCAGGGAAATCTCACCTGATTTACCCACGTCGTCCAGGGCCTTGCGTGCCTGACGGATAGCCGCAATGCCCGGTATTCCTGTTTCCTCAGTGGCTATGTGGGGTCCGGCTCCCGTCGAACCTTCCATGCCATCGATATAAATGCTGTCCGGGCCGGTCTTGGCGGCCATCCGAACGTCGTCGTAGACCCGCGCCGCCCCTAACTTCAGTTGGATTGGGATTTCCCAATTGGTTGCCTCCCGCAGTTCCTGGATCTTAAGCGCCAGGTCATCGGGCCCCAGCCAGTCCGGGTGTCGGGCCGGAGAGCGTTGGTCGATACCGGCTGGCAACGAACGCATCTCAGCTACCTGATCCGTCACCTTCTGGCCCATCAAGTGACCACCCAATCCCACTTTGCAACCCTGGCCGATAAAGATCTCGCAGGCGTCGGCCACACGCAGGTGGTGCGGATTAAAGCCATAGCGCGACTGGATGCACTGGTAAAACCATTTTTCCGAGTAGCGCCGTTCATCGGGCATCATGCCTCCTTCTCCGGAGCAGGTGGCCGTGCCAGCCATTGTGGCTCCGCGTGCCAGCGCCACTTTGGCTTCGTAGGAGAGGGCACCGAAGCTCATGCCGGTGATGTAAAGGGGTATGTCCAAAACGAGCGGCCGCTTTGCCCGAGGTCCAATCACCGTTTT
>QHZQ01000568.1 GCA_003224725.1 Acidobacteriota bacterium
AGGGGGCAAAGTCATCGGCGCGACCGACGAAATTGGACTCCATGCCGTTAAGGATAGGGTACACGCCAATGACCTCCACCCAGCCATGCTGACGCTGTTGGGCCTGGACCACAAGAAGCTCAACGTTTCGATTTCCGGCCTGGAAAAGAGGCTCACCGGAGTGGGCCCAGATGGGGACCATGGAGTTGAGGTCGCCAAGAAACTCCTGGAGGCATAGGTAAAAATCTGCCAGCCCACGAATCACACAAATAGGCACGAATACAAGATGGAACTCGCGGGTCTTCGGAAAATTGGAGATGACAGATATCATCTATAAGGAAGAAAGCTATGCCATTCTTGGGGCCTGCTTTAACGTCTACAATGACAAGGGATGCGGTTTCCTCGAACCGGTCTATCAGGAATGCTGTGAAATAGAGTTCATTCATCAGGACATTCCCCATTTCGCCCAAAAGGAATTGCAATTGAGCTACCGTGGACAAATGCTTAAACAACGTTACAAGCCTGACTTCGTCTGTTACGGCAAGATTATCCTTGAAATTAAGGCAGTGTCACAACTGACAGATGAACACCCGTGCGCAGGTCTTCAATTATCTGAATGCCACGGTCATGAAACTGGGCATACTGGTAAACTTTGGCCATCAGCGTACGTTGGAGTATGAACGAATTGTTTTATAGCCTTTCCTTATTGGTGAGGATTCGTGTGATTCGCGGGTGTGTTATCTTCTTGCTCTTCATCTCTTCCCTCGATATGCGGGCTGCAGAGACACTTTCATATAAGGGCCTGATGCGGATACCAATCGATCTCATGACCGCAGAGGGAGTCCGTTTGGAGAAGGGACTGTATGACCTCGAAGTCAAGTTTGAGCCCCGGGGTTACGCGCTGTCCTTTTCTTCCGGTGGCCATGTGAAGGCAGTTGTTAAGCCACTCCCGGACTCAGATCCCACCTTGGTCTCAGCTTCCATTCCGGTTGTGGGAACACATTATCTGCGGCCTTCGACCGAGCCACTACTGACTGGTGAAGAGCGTCGATTCAGTAAAACCGGCAGGACTCAATACGAGGAAGAAACCCGCCAATGGAAGGCGACCTTGCGTGTGTACAAAACTGCCGGTGGCACCGTATTCTTCGTATTTCAGTCCAAAGGATCACACCGGCAGTGGGACCGCGTCAGCTTTAGGCTCTCCCAGCGATCCACATGAATTGATGTTCTTCTTGCCCTGGATCTTCACTTCTTCGAAGACCCCGGATCTCGCTTTGCACATAAGGAAGCTCACTGCGGATTCGTGTCCATTCGTGGGATTCGTGGACTGTCAGTCTGCATTTTGGCAAGGAAATTCCGCCATACGGAAAAGGTACCGTTCTTGAAAAATAATGCTTGACAGGGTTTGGTCCGATCCTTATGATTGCTTCAATGATATTAGTATGACATTGAGTGAAATTCAAGTTGAAGTCGAGAAGTCCCCTTCATATACTGAGACCAGATATTCAAGGCTGCGATTTGTAGGTTTCGTAGGCCAACCGAATCCTCGTTAGCTGCGGGTCAAGGCTGTGCCGTGGAACGTTGACCTGGGAACGGCCTCTGTCAATTTGCTTGGGTATCGGCAAGAGCCACCAAGGCCACATTTGAAAGGAGATAGAAGTATGTTGGACTTGAAGCGATTTGCAACCCTTATAGTGAGCCTGTGTTTGATCGCCTCAGGCGCGGCGGTCAACCTTTGGGCGCAGACGGATCGTGGCAGGATTACTGGGACGGTGACTGACCCGAGCGGAGCCGTGATCATCGGGGCGAGCATCACAGCTACCAACACAGCAACCCACGTCAGCACCAAGACGACATCCACTTCGACTGGAAATTACACGATTCCGCTCTTACAGGTGGGGACGTACGAAGTTACGGTCGAACAAACCGGCTTCAAAAGGTACGTTCAGACCGGCGTTGTAGTTGAAGTGGGTCAGACCGTTCGCATGGATGCAGCCATGCAGTTGGGAGAAACCACCCAAGCCGTCGAGGTCACCGCCGAGCCCGTTCAGGTTCAGAGTGACACCTCCGACCGGGGAACCGTCGTGACAAACCGGGAAATTCAGGATTTGCCGCTTATTACGCAAGGGGAGCAACGTAATCCCGCATTGTTTATGACACTTGTTCCCGGAGTGACGGGCAGAGGAACGATAAAGTCCACCCCCAGCGCGTTGCAAGGATCTCGCACGGCCAATACCACGGTAAATGGCAGCCAGAGTGGCAGCCTTGAGTTCCACCTCGATGGAGCGGTCATCGGTAGTTCCACTAATTTCTCATCGGCCTTTAACAACCTGCCCTTCCCCGTAGACGCCGTGGGGGAATTCAAGGTCGTGACGCTTAACCCTCCGGCGGAATACGGCCGGACTGGTCAGGGAATTACCACTTTTAATTTGAAGTCTGGGACCAACCAGCTCCATGGTTCCGTCTTTGAATACCTCCGTAACGAGGCGCTGGATGCGCGGGGCTTCTTTGCTCCAACCCGAGGCGTCAACAAGCAGAACGAATTTGGAGCTACCGCAGGCGGGCCTATCTTCAAAGACAAGACCTTCTTCTTTGGTTGGTACAACGGCTTCCGTTTGCGGCGAGCGGTGAATAACTCCCTGGATACTGTTCCCACCCCGGCAATGAGGGGCGGCGACCTAAGCAATGTTCTCGGCGGCCAGATTGGCACCGATGCCCTTGGCCGGCCGGTCTATTCAAACGAAATCTACGATCCGGCAACGCAGCGAACCGTGCCGGCGGGGGCGAGGGACACGGCCACCGGCCTTATCAACACCAGCAGCAGCGACGCGATTCTACGGGACGGCTTTGGATTTAATTCTGTAACAGGATTGCCCATTCCAGGCCAGGCCAACATCATCCCGGCAAACCGGATTGATCCGGTGGCCAAGAATATCTTTGCGCTATTCCCAGACCCAACTCTGCCTGGCCAAGGGTTTGGCTATCAAAGCAATAGGCTCTCAAACATCTTGTCGCAAAATAGCACCAATCAGGGAGGAGGCAAAATCGACCATGCGTTCTCGGCCACCAACCGGATCTATGGGGAATTCATCTATTCGAGGAACTATAACCCCACAGGTTCCAAATGGCCTGGCGCCATTAGCGAAGGCAGTCTATCCACTATCGGAAACCGCATTCTTCGCATTGGCGACGATTGGATTTTTCGCCCGAATCTGGTGAACCACATGGTGTTTGGGTTCAACCGAACCCGGGGTGACAATTTTCCTGAAGCCGGACTAGGATGGCCGACACAGATCGGATATAAAGGCGTGCCTCAGACGGGTGCAGGGTCGACCTTCATACAAATGGATATCGGAGGTTTAGGTAACACCTATGGGAGGGGCGGTCAGAGCTACAGTGCCGAGAACGTCTTTACCGTTGACGAGGGCCTTTCCTGGATCAAAGGCAAGCACACGATCAAGACGGGATTTAATTACATCAAGATGCAATTTAATAACCTGAGCTCCGGTCACCAGTCCAGCTATCTTACCTTCAGTCCGGCAGCAACCTCGCTGCCGGGGCCTTGGTTTAACGCCGGATGTGCGCCTGGAGCGGCATGTCCGGGGGTGGGAACCGCCAGCTTCCTTTTGGGATTGGTTGACCACGGTGATGCAAGCATCATCACGGCCGAGGCAGCAAACCGAATCGGTCAGTATGCAGCATATGTCCAGGACGATTTCAAGGCGACTTCCAGACTTACTTTCAACCTCGGTTTGCGGTGGGACCTGTTTCTCCCCACGGTAGATGCTCACAATCGGATGTCATGGCTGGACGCGAGCGCGACGAATCCTGATCTCGGGGGCATTAAAGGTGCAATGGTCTTTGCCTCAGACTCCCGACGCGCACCGGTGGCTGCGTTTAAGAAGGGCTTTGGTCCACGTTTTGGGCTTGCATACAGCATAAACGACAAGACGGTGCTGCGGGGTGGTTATGGGATCCTGTACACTGCGGGAGGCGCCCAGCGTTCCAACGGGC
>QHZQ01000563.1 GCA_003224725.1 Acidobacteriota bacterium
TTTCGGGAAACCCTTCAAACCTGTCCGTACCGCCTTTACAACTGCCTGCAAGCATGCTAATTTAACCGGCGTGACACCCCACACCCTGAGGCATACCTTTGCCAGCCGACTGGGAATGACCGGGGCCAACGACAGAACTTTGCAGGCGTTGGAGCGATGGAAGGAACCGAAGATGATTCAACGGTACACACACTTGTCAGAGACCCACTTGGCAGAAACCGTGGAGAAAATTGGGCAGAATTTCACTACGCTATTCACTACATCCAAAGTTCAATCCGCGTAAGTTCTTGTGCGCCCGTAGCTCAGCTGGATAGAGCGTTTGACTACGAATCAAAAGGTCGCAGGTTCGACTCCTGCCGGGCGTACCACGTTTTCCCGTTTAATTAGCAGAACTCACCGCCCCTATCTGTTTCCCCTTCGTGCCTTGGATCATTTCGGCTGTCATCCCCTTCTGTCATCTTGCTCTTGCTTGTGCTCTTACTCGATGAGTCGACAGAAATACGAGTGAACAAAAGGCGCTGAAAGCCCGGCGAGCGTTCCACTAACTAACGCCAAATGGGACGGCAATTTTTTTCCACATAAGGATAAAAGTTTTCCACTCCAGAAAACTTCTGAGATTTACTTTGTTTATAACATTAGTGTTATTAACCTGAAAGTTTGGCACGGAAAATGATAATTATTTTCACATCTTGAGTAGTAGTTCTAGTGACACGGAAAATTGTGATCAGTTCAATGCTTGACAACGTGAGGGGAAAGAGGTCAATACTCCAAGGGACGCCGGTCGCAATTGGGACGAAGCTAGCCAGCAAGCGCCGTCCCGAAATCAGTTCATCCCAAAGTCAAGAAATTTCTTCTTTCCGCGGTTTAAGTCCGAAATGGAATGGAAGTAGTGGTTTTCTTACATTCTCACTCACACAAAACAAAACGCTAGCACAGGACATTTTTTCGTATTTGAATTTCTGATTGGCTGCAATGTTGTCAGGCTGTAGAGTAAATCCGGGTACCTACCGTTCAATGAAAATTTCTCCGGTTCAACCTGCTTGTTTAGGCCTCCAAATCCGTACTTGTGACGGGTTTGTTTTCTGCTTGGCTATTCTCCGGTCAGCCCGGAGCTCGTCCCATTTTTTCTCCTAGCAGGTGGTGAAGCAGTTGGTCGCTCAGAGCCAATTCCACCAAACCCTGGGTGCCGGTCGGCTTCAGCCGTCGCCTCAAAAAAAGGATGAAATCCTGGAGGATACGAATATGAACGCGCAAGGAAAATGGCTTTCGGTAATTGCCGTGCTTTTGTTATCGCTGACAGCTACAACTCCGATTGCATTTGGCCAGGCCCAGCATGTCCGCTGGGACATCATCAGCGTCAATTTTACGACCACTCCAGCCACCATAAGCGCCGATGGGGTGGCATTTGCGAAGTCCCCAGCTCCTGATAATTTGACGATAAAGCTCACAGGGGCCGGAACCTTTGTCGCACCTGCAGGCCGCCGCGGGGGTTCCGCTGCGGCGAGCGGCGGCGGAACTTGGGAGATATTCAGCCCCACTGAGGTGTCCCTCGCGAGTGGCACCTATTCGGTCACGGAGCTTGTGAGATTTGAATTTGCCAGCCCTCAAACTCCGGGGGCGACCATTGACAATATCGGGAACCAGGCTGAGGCGGCCAATGGAACTGCGGTTCTGCGCATTGAGTTCTCGGATGGAAGCCAGGGCATCCTCACGGTCGGCTGTCATGGACCCGGGGCCCCGGATGGAATCTTCGAGGGGATTGCGACAACGAAGGGCTTCAAAACTTTCTATGAGGTTGAGGACCCTGCGCCCGGCGTCGATATGAACCGTACGGTTTTCCACGTTCGCCAATAGTCTGAGTCGCTGATTCCTGCTGGCTGTATGCGGGAGTCCGTCATTCGCCATTCAAAGCCGGGTTTGTCAGCAGGCGAATTGTAAGGTCGAAGTGTGTTCAATCACTCAGTCGTCGAATTAATCTGTGGCGGAAATATTGAATTGAGGAGCTGAATCAACCATGAAAATACCAAACGTCGTTTGTTCGCTACTTATTTGTATGTTCGTATTAAATGTTGCTTCACTTTCTGGCCAAGCCTCGACCGCCAGCGGGGGCGGAACCTACTTCGTTGAACCGGGCATTCGCTCGGAGTTTCAATTGAGCAAATCCCGCGTGCAATGCAAAATTGGTCATGCAGTCCTGCCTGATGGGACGGGCTTCCAGATGCTTATGTTCAGCAGGAGTACTGATGCAGTGACCATCGACAGCGCTGCCAAAAAGGTGGTCCTCACTGGAACCATGGTTTCCATCGTCAACCTGCGGTTCACTAACGGCACAACAGCCCAACTCACCGAGACAGTGCCCTATACGGCCTATGCAGAAGACAACGGCATTCCTGGAGCGGGTACCGACTTTTTCTCACTGACCGTGGAGTACACTGATACTCCCGGCTTGGATCAGTTCGATCTCTTTGGCAATCCAGCCACGTTCTCAGGTGTCTTAGTATCGGGGAATATTGAGGTGCATTAACATCAATCGCAATCTTCCAATTTCCAGAAGCATGCGGCCCAACCTCCAATCGCTCGAGCGGAAGTTCACTGTAATCCAAGGAGGAAAGCCGCCAGCGGTGTGGAACGGTAACAATCGGTACGTTCGCGAGCAAAACACTTTGAGCAAACACGCGGGCCCAA
>QHZQ01000564.1:0-1358 GCA_003224725.1 Acidobacteriota bacterium
ATGAAATCCGTGCCCTGGCTCAGAAGTATCCCGAAGAACTGGAGCCTTTCTTTGTCACGACAGAACAACCCTGAAGACGAATTCCAGGAATCGCTCACAGACTGGACATCGGGAAATACGGTGCGCATTGCAAAGACGCCAAGGCGCAAAGAATGACAGAAAATGAAATCGGTGGAGGGTTCTATCGCCATTCACAACCTCTGCGCCTTTGCGGCTTTGCGCGAGAATGACAGCTTGGCCGATTTGCGAACCTCTTGCTTACCAAAACCCTGAACGATTCGAGATTTTCTGATGCGATCCTGGGTCTTCCTTTTCAGTTGCAACCTGATGTGGGCTTTGCAATTCACCTGTATCAAACTGGTTCAGGATCAGGTCGGCTCCCTTTTCACGGTCTGGGGCCCGATGACGCTAGCCACACTGATGCTTTATCCCCTGATCCGGTCTGAGAACCGAGATGAGTACCAGCAGAAGGGAAGAAGCAAACAAGATCTTCTGCTCTTTTTCCTGCTGGCTTTGGTGGGAGTCTTCCCGGGACAGGTGATGGTGACCTGGGGCACTCGTATCTCCCTGGCCAGTAACGCTGCTTTGCTGATGTTGACGCTTCCCGTTTGCACGGCCATCTTAGCTTATTTCTTTTTGAGAGAAAGAATGACGGGGATAAGATGGTTGAGTTTTGTGATGGCCATAGTCGGTGTCCTCCTGTGTTCCAACTTCAACTTTGGCCATCTGGATTTCGGACTGGGCTATCTTTTGGGAAATACGCTGATTTTTCTTGGAGTCCTCGGCAGCGCCTTTTACAACTCTTATGGCAAGAAGATACTGGAGCGGTACTCGCCGATGGAAATGCTTTTTTATACTTACCTGGCGATGTTTGTCATCATGACGCCTCTGGTTTTGCTGCAGGAATGGGAGGTGTTTGCTCGTGTACCGCAGTTTACGCCTACCACCTGGGTCGGCCTGGTTCTGCTCACCGTCTTTCATAATTACCTGTCGATGGTATTGTTCTTGAAAGCCCTCAAGCAACTGGATGCCACCCAGGCAGCTCTTTCCAACTACCTGATTACTCTGTTTGGTCTGCCCATTGCCGCTCTCTGGCTGGGTGAGAGATTGACACTGGCGGCAATTATTGGTGGGATCCTGGTTTTGGGAAGCACACTCCTTATCACCTTGTGGGAAGAGAAACGAACTTCTGGCTCTTTAGCTCCATTGGGAGGATAGCGGCCCATGAATGCGTGAAACGTGATGTGTGAGGCGTGAAACGTGAAGCGTGAGGCGTGAGACTGCAATCATGCTCTTGCTCGATTCTTCAGGCGGAGCGAAAGGACCAGCAAAAGCTTGAGCACAAAGCCCGTTTCTTA
>QHZQ01000564.1:1400-4484 GCA_003224725.1 Acidobacteriota bacterium
AAGCTCAACCAAAGTTATTTCACAGACTATTAGGGCCTCTGAGCCCACACAACCACTGGAAGAGAAGGCCTCCAGCCCCGTGAAAGGAACGGCCCGTCTGGTTTCCCTGGACGCTTTCCGCGGCTTCATTATGTTTTGGATCGTGGGAGGTGGCAGCCTGATGCTCGGATTGCAGGCTCTCGGCCACAATCGCGTCATCGACACCATCATCTATCACCTCAATCATACTCCGTGGGAAGGCTTGCGCTTCTACGACTGCATCTGGCCGTGCTTCATGCTAATGGTGGGAGTCTCTGTGCCCTTCTCTTACGCCAAGCGCTCGCTGACTCAGACTCATTCTCAGATGTGGGCACACACTTTGAAGCGGGTGGCGGTTCTCTTCTTATTGGGATCTCTGCGAGAGTCCCTCCATTTGGGTTCACTCTACCTGGTTGAAATCAGTAGCGCTCTTCAGCCCATCGCCATCGCCTACCTGATGGCTTTCTTGCTGGCGCGAAAATCTCCCCGTTTTCAGGCCGCTACGGGTGCTTTGATTCTTGCGGGCTATGCGTTGTTATTAGCTTTGGTGCCAGCGCCCGGCATTGCGGCAGGCTCTTACAAGTTGAATGCTAATCTGGTTTATGCCGTCGATATCGCCTTGCTGGGAAAAATGCATCCGGTGGATCAGAGCGAAATCGTGGAGGGCTGGGGAACGGTGCTATCGACCATTCCAACCGTTTCGACCACCATCCTGGGTTTGCTGATCGGTGGTCTCTTGCGGAGTTCCCGGTCGGCGAAATCGAAAATGAAAATCATGTTTATTATAGGAACTGGAGGTCTGGTGACGGGTTATGCCTCGTCACCCGTTATACCTGTGGTTATGAAAATGTGGACAACGTCCTATGGAATACTGACAGCGTCCTGGGCCTGTCTTCTGTTCCTGCTGTTCTACTGGATCATTGACGTTCGCGGCTACCGCAAATGGGCCTTTCCCTTTGTCGTGATCGGGGCGAATGCACTGGCCGCTTACCTGGGCGGGACAGTGACGCGGCTCCACGACATCGTGAGTGTCTTGACGCGCGGAGCTGAAGCACCCTTGGGTTCCTTTGGGCCCTTGTTTGGCGCGGTTGCCTTCCTGGGTGTAGAATGGCTGATTCTATACTGGATGTATCAAAGAAAAATCTTTCTGAGTGCGTGAGGCGTCGTTTCCCCCTTAGTACTCGATTTAGTAAATACGCTCACGAATACCTTCCGTTTCCGGACTCATTGTTTGCGAAAACATCGTGTTTGCTCTTGCTCAAGCTCTTACTCGATTAGTCGGCAGAAAGCTGAGCAAGAGCAGGAGCAAGAGTACGAGCACGAAGGGAAACGAAATAGGTCTCCGCATTTCTGAAATGGCGACCTAATACATCGCTTCAAAATACGGATCTACTTCAGTGGGTGTTAGACGACCTTCGAAAATCTGTTAGTTTTTCATTAGCCCCGCGCTTCAGCGCGGGGTGGGCCGCCTGACGCACAATGAAGGGGAAGAACACAACCATAAAAGTCCCCGCGCTGAAGCACGGGGCTAATGAAAACGAAGGAGCAAAAATGCAACCCGTCAAGAATTATTTGGTTTTGGGAGCATTCATCTTGGCAGTAGCCTTTCCGGCCTATGCCTCTGGGGATCACCAGACTCCGGTCACCGGCAAACCGATCAAGCTTTTCAATGGCAAAAATCTCAAAGGATTCGACACGTTTCTTGAGAAACATGGACTAAACCAGGATCCCGACAGAGTTTTTCGCGTTCATGATGGTATGGTTCACGTTTCCGGCGTCGAATTCGGCTACTTCATCACCCAGAAAGAGTATGAGAATTATTATCTGCGGGCGGAATTCAAATGGGGTGAGAAGACCTATGCCCCCAGAGAAGGGAAGGCTCGCGATAGCGGAATTTTGTATCACGTGGTGGGACAAGATAAAATCTGGCCCAAGTCAATAGAGTTTCAAATGATCGAAGGTGGAACCGGCGACATTATTCTAGTGGATGGCGCAGGCTTGACGGTAGGCGGTGAGGCCAAAAGCCAAGGTCGCTTTGATCGTTATGGCAAAGGCCCATGGGAGGATGTTGTTGGCTACCGTGATCCCAAGAAAGAGGTTGAAAAACCCCATGGTCAATGGAATGTGCTCGAGCTTTTTGCCGACGGAGATAAGGTTAAGTACGTGGTCAATGGGACCGTCGTGAATGAGGGCAGCAAGGCAAGTCCGACGCGCGGCAAAATCCTCTTTCAGTCCGAGGGAGCCGAGGTCTTCTTTCGAAAAATCGAGCTGCGCCCTCTGAAGAATCATTGAGGAAGGTAATGCATCAGAAGGTGTGAAAGAATTCTGAATCCATTGACGTGGGAGGGCGAGGCTCCCGCCGAGCCGCGCTGGATCAAACACTTACGGCAGGGCGACTCGCCGGGAGGCTCGCCCTCCCGAACTTTTTCGAATCTTCAGAGGCCTTGATGACTGACAAAGAAGCCATTGATCCGCTACTCCGCGAAATTAAATACCTTCTTGAGGAGGAAGGGCCTATCCAAGCCACTCTGGAAGCCATCCTCAATAGGGTACTGGACCGCTTCCGTTGTGCGGTCGGGACCGTTCACCTGTTGGACCCGATCTCGGGAGTGCTGATGCTTCAGGCTCAAAAGGGGGTCGCCGAAATTATCCTGGACCGGGTACGAGTGGTTCCCATCGGCAAGGGCATGGCCGGCTTGGCAGCCGAGCGACGTCAACCGGTCCAGGTCTGTAATCTGCAGAGTGATCAATCGGGTGTGGCGAAGCCGATAGCCAGAGAAACCAAAATGGAAGGTTCCATCGCGGTCCCGATGTTAGTAAACAATAGGTTGCACGGTGTCATGGGTGTGGCAAAGCCCATTACCTACGAGTTCAGCCAACCCGAGGTTGAGTTACTGATGCAAATTGGCACACTAATCGCGGAGCATTGGAATCAGTTTGAATGAATTAGGATTCTTCTTAAGCAGGGGCTGGTCGTTGATATCTTTGTGGGACATGGGAAGCGAGGAGCCTTCTCCCTCCCCGGCCAACGTGGCCAACGCGGGGAGAGGCCTGGGGTGAGGGGTT
>QHZQ01000091.1 GCA_003224725.1 Acidobacteriota bacterium
GCTCTTGACTTGCCCAAGGATCTGGGGTTCTCCCAAGACCATCGAATCGAGGCTTGAGGCCACACGGAAAATGTGTCTGATGGCATCCCTTTGTGTGAAGTCGTAAAGGAATTTCTCCAGGAAATCGTTTCGAAGACGATGAAAATCACAAATGAAATCCTTGACCTGGCGAACTCCGTCATCCAGGTTCGTCGTGTTCACTAAAACCTCAACCCGATTGCAAGTGGAGAGGATCATGCCTTCTTCGTGGTCGTAGCGGGACTTCAGTTCCTGAAGGGCTTCGGGCAGCCTAGGCTCAGGAAAGCATAGTTTCTCTCTAATCTCGACGGGAGCGGTTTTGTGACTGACCCCAACTAAAACCAAATTCATGTTTGCCATCACCGTTGAATGTAGGGATGGGCAGTACCCAGATATCTTGTCCCGATAAAAGTGAAGAGAACGAAAATGAATCCCACGATTGCCATGAACGCCGCCCGGCGTCCGCGTAAGCCTGCCGAAAGCCGATAATGAATAAGCACCGCATAGATCAGCCAGGTAACAAAAGTCCAAATGATCTTGGGATCCCATCCCCAATAGGTCTGCCAGGCTTTATTGGCCCAAAGAGCGCCCGCCACAATACCAATCGTTAATAGAGGGAAGCCAATACTCAAGGACTTGTATCCCAGTTCATCACAAATTTCCAACGAGGGCAGCCGGTAGTAGAAGGCTTGCGGTCGCCTGCGTTTTAGTTCGTTCTCCTGAATTAAATACATAACGCTGGCTGCAAAGGTCACGAAGAAGGCACCATACCCCAGGAAGGTCGAGGGAATATGAATGTAAAACCAGATGCTTTTTAAGATTTCAGGCAGAGGTTGCTGAGGTGAAGAAATCAGATTAGCAGCCAAGGTCAGGATGAAGACCAGGGGGAAAATGAAAACGCTGAGGGAGTCCAGCCGGTATCTGGCGTAAGAAAGCAAGAAAGCCAGAACAATGACAAAAGCGAAAAAAGAGAGGGCCTGGTGCAAGTTGCTTACCGGAAGATGAGTTTCACGCCAGGTGTATAGGATCGACAGCGCGTGACCCAGGAAACCCGAGCAAATCCCAAAAAGCGCCACTCGAAATAGGATTTTTTTCCTCGTGATGATCGTCAGAAAGGAATGCAGTAGACCAATTGAGTAAAGAGCAATTGTGAGGCGAAGTAAAATTAGGCTCATGGAGGCTGGCGAAAACGGATCCTTAATGTGTTGTGCCCAAACTCCTTGCTGCACAAGCGATTTGATTATACTATCGGCCTCCCCTTTGTACAAGGAACGGTTCTGGGCACGGCCTTTGGAGTGCGCTGGCTTGACAGCGCCTTTCGTAGCCTGCGGCTTTGACGCAGGCAAAAAGTGTTTGGGACAGCCTTGACTCCGACGGACCGCCAGCGGTGGCGTCAAGCTGCCACCCCAGAAAGCGCTGTCAAGCCAGCGCACTCCAAAATATGTGTTGTTGGAGCGTGGCGTCTCGCCCATTGGAGACCAGAAAGGCCGCAGGTTCAGCCAAATCTGGGATGTTCTGGCATGAGCCTGGCTAGAGTTTTAGGTGCAACTATGCTAAGCTGCCAACGATTAATATGGTGAGCAGAGAGGGGGGGGCTTTGCCCAACATTGCCTTATTCGGTCTGTACATGGTTGTTTTCCTGTTTTCACTTAGCCTCCACGAAGCGGCCCACGCCTGGACGGCTGAGAAGTTTGGCGACCCGACGGGGCGTTATCTGGGTCGAATCACTTTGAATCCTTTGCCTCATATTGACGTCTTTGGGACTCTAATTTTTCCGGCCGTTGGGTTCTTTACTGGCATGGCGATGTTTGGTTGGGCTAAGCCAGTCCCGTGGAATCCGCGTCATGTGAAAGACCGCCGCAAGGCCGATATCTGGATTTCAGCAGCCGGGCCTATTAGTAATCTCCTGGCTTTGATCGGATTTGTGATTCTCCTCAAGGTCTTTCATGTCTACTTGTTTTCGGGTGGGCAAATTCGAGGGACCTCTGTCGAACCTCTCTATCGAATGTGCGAGATCGGCGCTCAGCTCAACATTACCCTGGCGGTGTTCAACTTGATTCCCATACCTCCGTTGGATGGGAGTTGGATTCTGCCACATTTTCTTCCCTACAACTTAGCCCGCGGTTACGAGCAATTGCGTCCTTATGGTTTTTTTATCCTCATCGCTTGTTTGTACTTGGGAATTTTTGGTCTCGTGCTGGCCCCCTTTTGGAGTATGTTACGGGTCATTATCTACAGTTGATGGAAGGCAAAGGGACCATACCACAGATCAAACCCATTGACGCCTTCAGCTCTGGCCAGACTGCGGTTCAAAGCGACCAGCCATCTGGGTGGAGAATCGTGCTCCTGCTCTTCCTCAATTCAAAGTCCAGTAGGGTTACTTGGTGACGAAGAAGTTCAAACTTCGGTCAAATTTGTTAAGCTGCCGTCCCCTCACCCCCAGCCCCTCTCCCAATGGGAGAGGGTGGCCGAAGGCCGGGTGAGGGGTCCGTGGCCGATAGAGCCGCACTTCTCGCGGTTTGAGGTTGCTCGCTACCAACAGCATAAAAGGATGACTTGATCATGCCTCTGGAAGTCTCAAAGAAGCGTCGAGTGTTGAGTGGAATGCGGCCTACGGGTAAGTTGCACCTTGGCAACTTGGTGGGGGCTTTAAATAACTGGGTCAAGCTTCAAAGCCAATACGATTGCTTTCATTTCATTGCCGATTGGCACGCTTTAACCTCGGATTTTGCCGATCCTTCGAAGATCAAAGAGTATCGGTTTGAGATGATGATCGATTGGCTGGCAGCAGGACTGGATCCAAAGAAGTCTGTGATGTTTGTTCAGTCGGCTGTTCCACAGCATGCCGAGCTGCATTTAATCCTTTCCATGATCACTCCACTGGGCTGGTTGGAACGAGTTCCCAGTTATAAAGAGCAAAGAGAGAATCTGACCGATCGAGACCTGGGTAATTATGGGTTCTTGGGATACCCGGTCTTACAGGCGGCCGACATTTTGATGTACAAGGGTAACTTTGTGCCCGTAGGTGAGGATCAGGTTCCCCACGTAGAACTCACTCGTGAAATCTGCCGGCGTTTTAATTCTTATTATGGGGAAGTGTTTCCGGAGCCGGAGGCCTTGTTGACACCAGTTCCACGTCTTCCAGGCTTGGACGGGCGCAAGATGAGCAAGAGTTACGGGAATGTGATTTATCTTTCCGATACTCCAGAGGAAATTGCAAAAAAGGTCAAAGTGATGATGACCGATCCGGCGCGCAAACGTCGCTCGGATCCTGGTGATCCGGACGTCTGCCCGGTATTCTCGTATCACAAAATCTATTCACCAGAAGAAACCATTCAAACGGTTAACCGCGAGTGTCGCACCGCCGGCATCGGTTGTGTAGAGTGCAAGCAATGGATGAGCCAGCATCTGATTGAGAGCTTGTCGCCCCTGCTCCTCCGCCGCAAGGAATATGAATCCAGGAAAAGTGATATCCTGGACATTATGGAAGAGGGAAATCGCAAGGCGAGGAAAGAAGCCGAAAGCACAATGGAGGAGGTGCGAAGGGCTGTGAAGTTAGCGTAAACGTGAAACGTAAAAACGTGATACGTGATAGGTGACTCATGACATTTCGCATCACGTTTCACGCGTCACGTTTCACGCATCACGCATCACGCATCACGTTTCACGTTCTTAGGTCTATGGATCAGCAATACAAAATTCACCTCCCTGTTTACGATGGCCCCTTGGACCTGTTGTTGGATCTCATTCGCAAACAGGAAATTGATATTTACGACATTCCCATTGCCCGGATCACCCAACACTATTTGGACTATCTTCGCATGATGCAGGAATTGGATATCAACTTGGCAGGTGAATTCCTATTGATGGCGGCCACCTTGATTTATATCAAGTCGAAAATGTTATTGCCTGCTGATCCACTGCAAATCGATGGGGGCCCCGAGGATCCCAGACTGGAACTGGTCCAGCGCCTCTTGGAGCACGAAAAATTCAAGAATGCAGCCCAGATGCTACATCAGAAGGAACTGGTCGAGAGTTCCACCTGGACCCGGGGAGGAATCAAGGATTTTGTGGTTTCAGGGGAAGCGGAAATCAAGGTCACCCTTTTCGATCTGGTGGCTAATTTCCAAAAAGTCCTGGATCGCGCCAAGGCAAAAAGCTTGTTGGAAATTGAACGCGACGAAATGACCGTGGGCCAGGTGATTGCTAAATTACGTTTTCTTTTCGAGCAGTCGAGCGGAATCATCAGTCTGAACGAAATATTTTCGTCTTATCGAAGTAAGCGGTCCCTCATAGTTGCCTTTCTAGCCATTTTGGAGATGGTCTATTTTCATGCCATTGTCTTGACTCAAAGGCAGATCTTTGGTGAGATCGTGGCCCGGCGTCACGAGAATTTTGAAAATGTGATGGTGAATCTGGATCAGTGGATTGGAGAGAGTCTATCGGTCAAGGCCGGCACGTGAGGCACACCCTGGTGAAGCGTTTGAGGTCAAAAGGAAAGAGATGACTGAGACAGAACTAAAACCCATTGTTGAAGCTCTAATCTATCTGGCTGAGGAACCAGTGACGGAAGCCACTCTGGTTGCCCTTTTGGGAAAGGAACACAAGGATCTCATCAGAGCCATCGTCCCTCACCTCATAGAGGAGTACCAATCGAGCGCACATGGAATTGAGATAAAGGAAGTTGCCGACGGCTACAAAATGGCTACCAAGGCGGAATACCACGAATGGGCTCGCAGGTTTATAAAGCATCAAACCCCGCCCACGAAACTTTCGTTGGCGGCTCTGGAAACCCTGGCGGTTATTGCTTATAAACAACCCATGACCATCCCGGAAATTCAAGAGATTCGCGGAGTGAATGCGGCTGGAGTGCTAAAGACTTTGATCGATAAGAACCTGGTGACGACGGCCGGGCGTAAGAATGTGATCGGGCGTCCTATCCTATATAAGACAACCAAAGAATTCCTGATTCATTTTGGTTTGAAGAATCTGGAGGAGCTGCCAGGCCTGGAAGAGTTTGAAGAATTGGCGCAGTCTGCCTTTGGAACCGGCTCTGAAGCATCTGCTGGCGAGGCTCCGGTTGAGGAGAGTTCTGCCAACACTACCTCCCAGCCTTCTCCGGGTGACAGCGTAACCCCCCAGGCCGCCCCCACTCCTGCGGACACGGTCACTGAAGAAGGTTCCTTGCCAGAATCCACGCCAGAGGCAGAATCCGCGCCAGAAGAAGATCCGGCCGAGGAAACAGCCAGCCATTTTGCTCAATCCAAATGATGGAAAGGCTTCAGAAAGTCATCGCTCAGGCCGGTATCTGTTCTCGCCGCAAGGCCGAAGACTTAATATTGACCTGTCGTGTCTCCGTCAATGGAAAAATCGTCACCCAATTGGGAACCAAAGTCGATTCGTCCCAGGATCATATCAAAGTTGATGGAAAGCGTCTCCATATCAATCAGTCCAAGGTCTATATTCTGCTCAATAAGCCCAAGGGGGTCCTTTGCACGCTCTCGGATCCCGAGGGACGGCCTAAGGTCACCGATCTTATCAAAGGAATTTCCCAGAAGATCTTTCCGGTGGGCCGCCTTGACTATCAGAGTGAAGGCTTACTGCTCTTAACCAATGATGGCGAGTTTGCCAATACTGTGGCCTCTGCCGGACAGCACTGTCCCAAAACTTACCTGACAAAGGTCAGAGGTAATCCCACCCTGGATGAACTAAAGAAACTCTCTCAAGGAATGTTTTTGGATGGAGAGACAATTGCCGACTGCCAGATTGAATGCTTTAAGGATGGGGACAATCCCTGGTTCAGGGTGATCCTGACTGAAGGCAAGAATAACCAAATTCGAAAGATGTTTGAACGCATTAACCATCCGGTGCTCAAGTTAAAGCGTGTGCAGATTGGGTTTTTACGCGATCCTCACCTGGGCCGCGGGGAATATCGCCATTTGACTTTTAGAGAAATCTCGCGTTTCAAGCAGCTGCAAAGGTAGCACGGTGTCAATCTACGACCTGCTCCCTTCCAACGTAAAAAACATTCGTCCCTATCTTCCTGAAAAGCCGGCAGAGGAACTCGAGCGAGAGTTGGGAATCAGCCTGGTTAGGATGGCGTCCAACGAAAATCCGCTGGGGCCAGGTTTTATGCATGAGATAAGACCTACCAGGAGTTCTAGCGGCTTGATGAGTGGCTCTGCCCTATGGCAAACAGGGGGATTCTAAAGGTGACCGAATCATGCGTGTTGTTGTACAACGGGTGAAAGCGGCGTCCGTAGAAGTCAATCATCACTTGGTGAGTTCAATTAAACAAGGACTACTTATTTACCTGGGCATGCATGCGACTGATCAAAAATCCGATGCAGACTATTTGTTGGATAAAATTCTAGGCCTTCGAATTTTCGAGGATGATTCCGGGAAAATGAATTTGTCTGTCGTGCAAGCAGGCGGAGGTTTGCTCATCGTCTCTCAGTTCACGCTATATGGTGACTGCAGAAAGGGGAAACGGCCTTCTTTTAGCGAAGCGGCAGATCCGCAGAAGGCCAGAGATTTGTACGAATATTTTGTATCGAAGTGCCGCGAAACCGGAGTTGAAACTGAAACGGGTGTGTTTCGGGAAATGATGCAGGTGGCATCTATAAATGAAGGGCCGGTGACCATCCTCCTGGATAGTCGGAAATTGTTCTGAGGACTCGAACGTGGTCGTGGGGGACCGGGGTTTCCAAGGCAACCCTCAAGATCAAGAGAGAGCTCAATGCCTCGGCAAAAACATTACTTGCTTGGCTTGTAACCATCCAGAGTTCCATTTTCCTTGTAGTATTTCCCGGCTTCGGTCAATTCTTTCGAACCCACCTTAGTGTGACAATAGACGCAGGATTTTCCGGTTTTCTTGGCGTCCACGGGCTTAGAGAAGTTGAGGGATCTGATTGAAAGAATGGCACTCATGACAAAGACGACAAATATAAGCAGCTTGAGCCATCGCAAAGTTAAGTCACCTCCCTCCTGAAAAAATCTGATCCAGTCGAGCTACGGTTAATTATGATTAATCTAAACCAAGTGGGGTTGTATTGCAAGTTTGCAAGGTCGAGATGAATTTTGGTTGTGCTAAGAGCTACAGTAAGATACTAGAAAATGATAAGATACAAATGTAGCGGACAGGGTGTAGATTGGAAGAACTCAGAAGAGAAATCGCTGCGTAGAAATTCGATGACTGCAAAACAAACAGGCTGTTCCCAAGATCCCATTTTGAAGTAAAGAAATACACTTGAGCACCGATACTTTAAATTGTCTCGACTAGTGATGAAAGGGTCAAGGAAACTTTCGGGTGAGCCATGAGCAAAACGAGTGACCGTATCGTATTAGATCCGACCATAAAAAGTTCGGAGGCACAGGATTTCGAAAACAAATTGTTTGCGAGAGTCGTCGGGCAAGAGCGAGCGGTGCGCCGAATTGCAAGTCTATATCAGATTTATTTGTCTGGAATGGCCTCTCCTGGAAGGCCTATTGGAAATCTTCTCTTTCTGGGCCCCACAGGATCAGGAAAGACGCGCGTCGTAGAGGCGGCGGCAGAGATTTTGTTTGGCGATGCGAAAGCGGCCATGAAGATTGATTGCGCTGAGTTCCAACACAGCCATGAGATTGCCAAGCTGATTGGTTCGCCCCCCGGCTATTTGGGTCATCGAGAGACTCCACCCCTCTTGACCCAGGAAGCCATTGATCAGTTTCACACCGATAAGATTAAATTAACTTTTCTGTTATTCGACGAAATTGAAAAAGCTAATGATGCGCTCTGGCAGCTTCTTCTGGGCATCTTAGATAAGGCCACGTTAACATTGGGTGACAATCGACGCGTTGATCTCAGCAAGACTATCGTATTTATGACCAGTAATCTCGGTGCCTTTGAAATGAGCGAATTCATTTCTGGCGGTATTGGTTTTGCTCCTCCTGCAGCTTCTGCAACACAGGAGTCTGAGTTGGACCAGAAAATTTACCGAACAGCGTTAGAAGCCTCAAAGAGGAAATTCTCTCCTGAGTTTATGAACCGCATTGATAAAGTTGTTGTCTTTCGAACCTTGCAGCGCCAGCATTTGGACAAAATCTTAGACATTGAACTGGGAATGGTTCAGGATCGTATCTTAAATTCGCGAGGAGAAGGAAAGTTCGTATTCAAATGCACGCCTCATGCAAAAGAGTTCTTACTGAAGGAAGGAACTGACCTCAAATATGGGGCTCGTCATTTGAAGCGCGCCTTGGAGCGATATTTGGTGTATCCGCTCTCCAATCTGGTGGCCACAAGTCAAGTCACCCTGGGAGATTTGGTCAGGGTTGATTTTGATGAGAATGAAGGGAAACTCGTCTTCCTTAAAGAAGAAGGTGGGGCTATTGTTCAGCACTGGGAGACTCCCGAGGAAGCCAGAATTTTTGAGGAAATTTTCAGTAAGAATGCTTCTGCCATCCGCGAATCCAAAAGCGAAGGGAAAGCCGCTAAGCCCTCCGTGGCCAAGGAAAAAAGAGGTTAGTTTTCCTCTCCTTTCGTCTTTCTAATCGCGGGAGGCCCTAACCACGATAGCAGCCCGCGAGCAATACCCTCCAACGAAACGTCTCTTTCCCCGAAGGGGATTCATAAATTAGCCCAGGGTTGCGGCCAAGCCGCTACCCTGGGACAGCCGTAAAGCCACCTTCCCATTCCCTGAAGGGGATAGATAACAAACCTCGGTTTATTATCCCCTTCAGGGATAGATCTCCTGCAGGGATAGGGCAAATGGAACCTGAACGCTCGATAAGGGCGGGTGAGGGGGGGAACCTGTCACTGTAAAGAAGGATTTATCAAGTTGCGATCTCAATTAGTAATAGTGATGATACTAGGTTGGGCCTGGCTGGCAACGAGTCAGGAGCAGGTCGCAGTACAATATACCTGGCCCTTCCTTCGCACCTCGGAGATTATCACGCTCGCCGAGTTTACCAGCTCAACCGCCGAGCAGAGTGATTTGTATCAGCGCATTGGCAACCTTATCCGCGGCGACTGGCGCTTCAACCGGCAAGGCCCGCAGGACTTACTCGCATTTGAGGAAAATCGGGTTTTCGTTTATGCCTTGGGTGACGCCACTGAGGCAGCGGACAACTCTCAGCCGAGTCATCGATCTGGACGGAATTCCGGCTGGCTTCGCCGATTCATCTTCTTGAAGCCCTCAACCTTTGTGGTCGATGACGAAATTAAAACACCGGCTTCGAAAAAGCCCGTCCGTTGGTGGCTCTATTCGCACAATGAACCCGAGATCGTGGGCTCTGTGGCCCGGTTCACCGAAAGAGAGGTGGAACTTCTCTGTGAGACGTTGTTGCCCAAAAATGCGGTCCAGCAGAGTGCGCATCAGCCAAGAGGCCGAGGGCCGGGCGACGAGTACCTCCTGAACGTTGTACCGCAAGGAAGTCCTGGCGGGAGCCGATTTCTGCATGTGCTCCACGCGCGTCGACCGGGCGATCAAAGTTCCGTGGCGCGCGCCGAGTTGATTACTCAAAACAGCCAACTCCGCTTGACAATTACGACACCTCAATGCATTTTCCGGCTCACCTTACCGCCCGCCCAGGTGAGTGCAGGGGATATTACGGTTTCAAAGAGTGACGGCACGGATCTCCTGGTCCGCAGGCCCTTACCCTCAGGCATCTTGCCGCACGGACCTGAGGGCGTGAAAATGCTGGATTCATGGGACGACAGCTATCGTGGGGGCAAGCGACCTTCCTGGGATGCGGGACGGCCTTCAGGAGAGCTGCAAAGAGTTGTGGAAAAGGGTATTGTGAGTGCCTGTCGGGCTGTCGATTTGGGCTGCGGTTTGGGAACCGACGCCATTTACCTTGCCGGCAAAGGATTCAACGTCACCGCCATCGACATTGCCCCTACGGCCTTGAGCCGGGCAGAAGAAAAGGCTCGTCAGGCCGGCGTCAAAGTGCGATGGTTGCTGGCTGATGTCTTAGCGGCTCCCAAACTGGGACCCTTTGACTTCATCTTTGACCGCGGCTGTTATCATGAGGTTCGGATAAACAATGCCAAGGCCTATGTGGAAACGGTTCGGCGACTCTCTCGTCCCGGTGCACGCTTCTTGCTTCTGGCGGGCAATCCTAATGAACTGCCTCTTCAATATGCTCCGCCTCAAGTTGCGGAAGAAGATATTCGTTCCGACTTCTCCTCGCTGTTTGATTTGGAGTGGCTTCGGGAAACCCGATTTGAAACGATCAATCCATCAATAAAGGGGCCACTGGCCTGGTCGGTGATGCTGCGCAGGAAAGGAAAACCGTAAACCAGCCACAGCCTCGTAACGGGCTGAGGTGTTAAGTTAAGAAGGTGGGAGGCGCGCTCCGCGCGGCGAGCGTGTTGGTGAGAAAACAGGAGTGTCTCACCACTTCCGCCATAAGGTGACCCCCATCTTACTTCTTGGAGATTTTGCCGTTTGGAATCCTTGGGTCTGGCCGTAACCACGCGCCTTCACGGGCAAGATAGAACTGGTTGACCTTGACGCCGGGCTGTTTATCGACCCGGCCACTGGGCCAGCGAATCTCAATGTCCGCCTCCGTCCGATTTCCCAGGCCGGCGTTGACCCTTAAATCGTTGCTCGAGAGATAACTGTCACTGCCGCGGACTTCGTAGTAGCGTGTGAATCCACCTGCCGTCACAATGATCTTCGCCCCGAACCCGCAGCGGTTACTTTTAACTCCTTCGGTTCGAATGTTGATCCAGTTGTTTGCATTTCCCCCGTCGTTGCGAAGCAAATAAGGAATATCGTTCTTGTTAATGATCAAGATATCGATGTCGCCGTCGTTGTCGTAGTCTCCAAAGGCCGTTCCGCGGCTAACCTTATTTGGTATTTTGCGAAGACCCACTGCTTCAGACACTTCCTTGAATCCTTTTCCCTGCTCGTTGCGACAGAGATAACTCGGCTCGGCAAAAAGGTCCATAGGGAATTCCTTTTCAAGTTGTTCCATGGTGTGGCCATTGGTGAAGAAGAGATCCAGCCAGCCGTCATTGTC
>QHZQ01000534.1 GCA_003224725.1 Acidobacteriota bacterium
TAGCTGCATAGGACACCTCTCCATTTCCTCGTTCACGAGGATCAGTTTTTGGACTCCGTGCCGACGCAATCAGTTGCCCTCATTTTTGAAATAGCATAAGGAGCAGTCTCGCG
Source organism: Acidobacteriota bacterium (assembly GCA_003224725.1). GTDB lineage: Bacteria > Acidobacteriota > Terriglobia > Versatilivoradales > Versatilivoraceae > QHZQ01. The sequence continues at coordinate 114 of QHZQ01000534.1, forward strand.
CTTTTTCCAACGTTGAATTCGGCATTTCTCGATCGCATCCGCTCAGCCGGGCGATCCGAATCGTCATCCAATGCCAAAGTTGGCATGAAATTGCTTCTCAGGGATTCGGCCGCCAGTGCGGATTCTGCCCGATCGTTGTTGTGGCGCCTAAAGGCGAGCGGTAATAATAGGGGCGAACGAAATATTTCCGCAGGCCATCCGCCCAGTAGGGACGTCTATTAACCTCCCCAATCAACTTAGCCCCTCTATTTTCTGTGACTTACAAAGTGGTTGTGTGCTCCGCTTGTATGCTTCTGTCCCCTAAAACTGACCAAATCTGCTCGTGTAACTCCATTCCTTTGTCGTACATATGATTTCGGAGCTGGGTCTTCGCCGCAAGGAGTCAGGTGGGACCCCTCTCACAAAACTTTGACCGGTGGCAGGGTCCCCCCAAAAGGCAAGGGTACATCTCTGCGCCATGGCGGGCGACGGAATTTCCAGATTGACGTCGCTACGCGGCAGGCCGGGCAAGTGTCACCACAAGAACATTTCCTCCTACGGCCACGGCATCCTCCAGAAGCGCAACTGCTAAGTCAGGCATGTCACGGCTAAGTCTTTTCCGAACATGGTACCCCGTAAGTGCTCCCGCCAACGCTCCTAGCCCACCGAGAACCGCCCCGTCGGTAAGTGACCGTTTTCTGGACCGGCGTATCGCGGCTCCGCAAATTGCGCCAGAAACAATACGTAAGGAGAGTGGTGCGGCATTCAACCGACTGGGCGTAAACGGCAGCTTGTCCACTATTAATTCGCTAATGGCGAACTCAGCAATTCTCTTGGACGTACCAGCGGACAGCATCCATACAACAATTGGACTAGGTTCTATCTGGATCCGTCCTCGTCTTACGGCCCAAGCCATTGCCGCGAGCGCCGTCATCGGACGCAAACCCGCGACCACACCAACACTGAAGGCTAATCCGGATTCGGTTTTCATATCGTCACCTGCTCACTAGCTCAGTATCGGCGCATCAACCTGAAGCGGTAAAGCGATTGACTGCGATGCCGACACCTCATGCAGTCCGTTCCTTCCCACTCATGTCGAAACACCCACCCGGCTGGTGAGAAGCCGAAACAGTGGGCAGAAGAAATTCTTGTCATCAAAACTCCGTGGCCGAGTAGTCTGATTTTCCAGCTTGCCGAACCGATGGTTTCCGAATAGATTTCCTTCGCACACTTCCCGACGGTGGCTGTTGTCATGCACGTACATGATTTGCACTGGCGTACGCTGATTCTTGCCCATTGTTTGTATCTGACATGGACCCCATTTCTTCCTGCCTCCCAGGAGCCGACTCTTACCAAGGAGCAAATCAGAGAGTTTCTTCTCACCGCGAAAGTGGTGAAGAGTGAGCACACCAAGAAAGGCATCACCGATCCCTGGCGGCTCACGCTAACGGACGGTACCGTGACCCACGACGCTTCGTTCCAGGCGATTGATGAACACAAAGCCACAAAGCAGCTGGCCACCGGTACCGAACTGGGCTTCGTCGATTCTTACAAATACAACATCGCGGCTTATCAGTTGGCGGAGCTGCTTGGGATTGATGACATGCTCCCCATGTATGTCGAGCGCAGATGGCAAGGCAATACGGGCTCGCTGAGTTGGTGGCTCCCAGTGAAGATGGATGAGGTGGAGCGCCACAAGCAGAAATTGACGGCACCGGATGCCGACGCCTGGAACAATCAGATGTACAAGGTTCGGGTCTTCAATCAATTGGTCGGAGATACAGATATCAACCTCACCAATGTGTTAATTGGGGAGGATTGGAAGATTTGGCGGGTGGATTTTACTCGCGCATTTCGACTCCATAAAGACCTCAAAGATCCCAAGGACTTAGTGCGCTGCGAACGGCAGTTGTTCGAGAAACTGAAGACGCTGGATGGAAACGAAGTGGCGGCAAAAACCAAGGGTTATCTCGCCAAGGATGAAGCCAAGGCAGTGATGGCACGACGGGACAAGATCGTGGCACACTTTCACAAGCTGATCTCAGAAAAAGGCGAAAGTGAAGTGTTGTATTGAAATGTCACTGAAACAGTCTTGCTCGGCTCGGCCTTGCCCTTTTGGCCAGCCCAGGTCTATTGTTTGTGGCTGCCAGAGCATCCGTCAAAGGAGGTCACAATGGTCAAGAAGCTATTCACTCTGTTGTGTGGGTCTTTGGTTGCGTTCTCCCTGTCAACCGTGATTTTCGCCCAGGAAGCTCCCACCCAAGAGAAGAAGATGGACAAGGTGGCAAAGGAAGCCCGCTGGGAGGGCGAAGTTGTCAGGGGCAGTCCAGATAAATCCACGTTAACAGTCCGCAAGTCGGGCTCAAATCTTGAGAGGACGGTGCACTACGACAGCTCGACAAAGTGGGTCAGTCAGGAGCACGGCAGCAAGAAGGTCAATGACATCGATGCCAGTCAAGT
>QHZQ01000535.1 GCA_003224725.1 Acidobacteriota bacterium
TTGCAAAGCTTGCTTATTTAACTCCTCAGCAGGACTCTGGATCCCGCGGCGTCGAGCCATGGACTGAATGATGGAGAGATACTGGTTTTGATCGGGGGCCACAAAGGCCAACTGGATTCCAAAGCGATCGGCCAGTGAGACCTTCTCCTGAAGGGTATCTTGATGACGCACCTCACCATTGTTGAGCGTCTCGCGATCAGAGAAATATTCCTTGATGAGATGCCGTCGATTGGAAGTTGCATAGATCAAAACGTTGGCTGGCCGAGCCTCCAGGCTGCCTTCCAGCACTGCTTTGAGGGTCTTGTATTCGGTTTCCTCCTCTTCGAAAGAAAGATCGTCGATGAAGACTATGAAAGATTCCCGGCGTGGTCGCAGCAGTTTCATGACTTGCGGAAGATCCGCCAGATCCTCTCTGGAAATCTCCAGCATGCGCAGCGGCTGGTCTATAAAATGATGCAGCAGGGCTTTGATGGCAGAGGATTTTCCGGTTCCCCGATCGCCATAAACAAAAACATTGTTGGCCGGAAAACCTGAAAGGAAATGGGTGGTGTTGCGAACCAGCCAGTCTTTTTGATCGTCGCAGCCAACAAGATCTTCCAGACGGATCGGATCGGGCGAAGCGATCCCTTCCAGGAAACCTCCCGTAGCGGTGTGCCTCCAGTGAAAAGCTTTGAATTGCCCGAAGAGACCAACTCCGGTCTTGAAGTAAAAATCAGCCAGAAGGTCTATGGCAGAAGACCAATCAGCGCTTTGGTGGAGGCGATGTTTCAATAAGAATCGGTTCGAGTCTGAGGGATCTTGGTCGGCGGCACTCTGAAATCGGTCCCAGCTCATCCAGACAGTATCAGGAGATGTTTGCTGAAGAGACCACAAGATCTGCGCAGTATCTAGAAGATAAAGCTTCTGCAGTTTCCGTAAGTCCTCTTTGACCTGTTGGATCAAAGACTCCCCGAAGCTGCTTAAGCCAGCAAGCTCAGCTTTGTGAGAAAAGGAATTTTGGTCGCTGGCGATCAAGTCAAGAAGGTGGTTCTGCCAGGGTTTACCAACAAGTCTTTCTGACTCAAGCTCCGCATGGTCGGACAAGGCACAGAAAAATAGCGCGTACGTTTCAGCGAGTTTCTTCGAGTACGAAAGCGAGCGGGGCGAGTCTTCGACAATCAATTCTAAAAGTTCCAGCATTCTGGCAGCCGCCGGATCCGCCAGGATTCCACGAAAGATTACCAGCCTGTTAGCGCTATGGAGAACCTTTCTCAAGGTGTTGAGCACTTCCTCGAGGATGAAGGCTGCAGGCATGCAGGGTCTCTTCCGCTTTGAAAGCTGATCCAGCGAACCAGTGAAGTTACCTCGCCTGCTGCAATGATGTCAATGAAAAGACAAGTCTGAGGTGTCTGTTCCTCCAGCTTGACAGTGCAACCCTTTTGCGAGATGCTTCAACCCAAAATCGATCGGGAGGCTACTCGATGGGCGACGAGAAGTTTGGTCAGTATGTCGAAATCTTACAGGCCACACCCAAGAAGCTGCGCTCCTGGCTCCAAGACTTGAATGAGGAGCAGCTCCGCTTTAAACCGAACGAGCAAACATTTTCGGTGAAAGAAACTCTCTTGCATTTGCGAGATATCGAGATCGAAGGCTATCGCCGGCGCGTCCGCCTAATTTTGGCCGAGAATCTGCCCACACTGGAGGACATTGATGGAACCCGATTGGCTCGGTTGCGTCGCTATCAGTCGGCCAATGCGGCCCAGGCGCTGGAAGAGTTCACCCAGGCCCGCGAAGGGAATATTGCTTATCTCCGCAACATGACGGCGTTTCAGTGGAACCGCAAGGCTGTTTTCAATGGGGATGAAGTCACCCTGTTGCAACTTGTAGAAAAGTGGGTAGCGCATGATTTGGAGCATTTGAAAGAAATAGAAGAACTGTTGGGAAAGATTAAGGCACCAGCAGCCTGAGGTTGTGACCTACCTTTCCAGCTGCGCCTTCTGGCCCTGAAGCTGTGAAAAAATTAAAAATCGGCGGAGATTGGGAGGGCGAGGCTCCCGCCGAGCCTCATGGGGCAAGGACTTGGTGGGACGATGGCTCGCCAGGAGGCTCGCCCTCCCAATTTTTTCACAGCTTCCTCCCCAGGAGGGGATTTTCAAAGGAGTAACAACATGCCGGATTCCAAAGTGGGACGTCGTGATTTTTTCAAAATAGGTGGAGCGGCAGCGGTTTCCGTGGGAACTTCCGCGAAGTTGAACACGACCAGTGGGGGAGCTTCGGCGGCAACCTCGATTCCTGCTGCCACCCAATTCCCCAAGCTGGCCCTTATTACGGATTATTCCCCGCAGAAATTGCAATTCGCTGCCTCCACAGGCTATGAGGGAGTTGTTCTCCCTGTGGAAGGCGCTTTCGATCCGGATAAGCTGAGCGACACCCAGATCGACCAGGTTAGATCGGCGGCTCAGCAGGCCGGCGTTTCCATCCTGAGTCTCGAGTGCATGTGGGGATTCAACCACATCGCACCCGATCCTGGCGAGCGCCGAAAGGCACGAGACCGGTTTATTCGTTCTCTCGAATTTGCCCACCGACTGGGCTGTAAGTTTGTGGGCACCTTCAGCGGCGGCATGCCCAAAGCTTCCGTGGACAACCAGGTTAAAGAGCTGGCGGAGGTCATCAACGAAACCTATCTACCCATTTGCGAAAAACTCGATCTTCGCATCGGCCCGGAGAACTACCCTACCCAGGAAAACTTCGCCACCGTTCCGGCAACCTGGGAAAAATTAATGGCGCTAGTCCCTAACCATCGCTTTGGTTTGGAATTTGACCCGTCGCATTTGGTCCGCCAGTTTATCGATCCCATCCAGACCGCCTGGGATTTTCGCGATCGCATCTTAGGGGT
>QHZQ01000536.1:0-2974 GCA_003224725.1 Acidobacteriota bacterium
CGACCGTCCGCATGAAATTCCGTCGCGACCAATCCTCCATCGTTTCCTTCCTCGCCGATGACTAGTAGGAATGCCGACAGCTTTTCTTCGCAACCACCCCACGACAGCGGGTCATTGCGCAGGCGTTCCTTCGTATGTCGGAAGCCATTTGTAAAGTTGCGGGTTGCTGTAGGCTTGCGTCCAGGAATTGTGTCCAAGCGTTCGAAAGCGACGTTAAGACCAAGGTTCTCCTCTCATGACGTCCCAAGCGGCTACACCACTTCTTCCCCGACATCGACATAGATGCCTGCTCGGACGAGTTCGACGGGTTCGCTCACTTCTTCGAGTTCTTGAACGATCTCATCCAGGGAAGCAAAGGTGGGCAGGGTCCAGATGGCAAGGCCGCCAGGATCCGGAGCCAGGCGACCGAAACGACGCACCAAGAGGTTGAGCGTGAAGTCCCGATGGGTGGGAACGCGTTCCTCAAAGAATCGTCGGATCGCAGGAGCTGGCTTGCTGGGACGGAACATCTCGGCGTAGTAAATGCCCGTTCTTCCTCGTATCGGCGTCATTAGCGGCTCATAGCATCCAGCGTAATCCATGCGGGCCACTCGACGTAAAGGTGAATCATACCCATAACTCGCAGAATCACGTGCTCGGAAGACTCGCTCCCAATCATCAAGACAGTCGAAGGTCTTGTTGGGTGAAAACCACACGGTGAGATACTCCGGCTCGGGTCCCAGCCGCCAAGTGCGCGCGGCGTTCAAGATCAATTGGTCCTCCGAAAAGCTGGATTCCCAGCCCTGCTGAACCGTTTTGAACGTCGCCTGAAAGTCTGCCAGGTCTATCCCTGGCCGGCGGCTGATATATTCCACGTAAACCATCATAAGGATTCACCACCTGGGTAAGATCGGCAGGTGCTCGACTGCGCTGGCATCTCCCAATATGGAGGTCTGCGCAACCGTCTGTATCTTTCGCGCCAGTTCGTGGTACTTCATCAGTTTGTCTCGGTCTAGCTTGACTCCCAAGCCAGGACCCGTCGGCACCTGCATCCCGCCCCGAATATGGGCTAGTTTGCCGCCTTCGATAATGTCATCCGTAAGATGATGATAGTGAGCATCGGCCGCATGAGTCAGGGTCGGCAAGCAGGCCGCCAAGTGTAGCTGGGCGGCCATTGAAATACCCAATTCACCCTGGCTGTGCAGAGCCACATCGACGTTTAGCAACTCCAGTGCCGCCCCAACGTACCGGGCCTGCCGCAGCCCGCCGTAGAAGTGGGGGTCAACCAACAACACATCCACGGCATCAAGGCAAGCCATCGGGGCAAGGTCTTCAGAGGTGGCCACCGCCATGTTTGAAGCCAGCGGTAGCCAGGGGCACTTCGCGTTCACGCGCGACATTCCTCGCAGTCCCCAAGTTGGGTCTTCCAGGTACTCCAGGTCACAATCTCGCAGTTTGTGAGCTAGGCGCAAAGTAGTACTGACTGACCAAGCCGCGTTCGGATCCACACGCAGACGGTGGTGCGGGAAGGTCCTTCTTAGAGCTAAGATCGCTTCAACCTCCTGCTCCGGAGGGAGGACCCCTGCCTTGAACTTAACCGTCTCGAAACCATATTGGTGGACTACCTGCTGTGCGAAATCGACCATGGCCTCTGCATTGTCAATGGCCCCGGTGCCATCCTGGTTGGCATAACGATAAAAGAGGTAGGCAATCAGGGGGATGTGATCACGAACTCGCCCGCCCAGCAAGTCGTGCACCGGGCGGCCAGCGACCTGGCCTTGAATGTCCAGACAGGCAAATTCGATAGCAGCGAACGTGTGGTTAACACTACCAAAGAGTTTGGCTTCGGCAGGCGCTCCAATCTGCCAGCGCAGGCGTTCGGTGTTGAACGGGTCAGCGCCAATGATGAGCGGAATGGATTCTCGCAGCCGCGCCTCACGGGCTACACCGGCGTTGCACTCGCCCAGCCCAACCAGTCCCTGATCAGTTTCCACTTCAACCACCAGCCGATGTATTGCAGAGTCGGAACCCGTTGAATAACGCAAGGGTGCTTGGACTGGAACGCTCACGGGCGTGACACGAACATCACGAATCTTCATCGGATTTTTACCATTCGGCACCCGCTGTCAAAGCTATCGCCTGCCCCGTCAGACCGCGTGCTGCCTCACTGACCAGATAGAGCATTAGATCCGCCTGCTCTTCGGGCTCCGTCACCCTTTTCATAGGATAAGAGTTGACGATTTTCTCCCAGACTTCCTCATAAGCCTTGCCTTGACGCTTGGCCTGTTCGTTCACTGCGAACTTGGCCCGCTCCGTCCTTACCCAGGCAGGGCAAATGGCATTAACCGTAATCCCCTGCCCGGCAACCTCCAGTGCGAGCCCCCGCGTCAGGCCCAACAAGCCGGACTTGGCGCTGCACTTGGCCGTCCAGCTGGCTTCGCAGCGGAACGAGGACGTCGCCGCAACATAAATGATACGCCCCCACCTCTGCTTAAGCATTGCCGGCAGCACAGCCTTGCTGCATCGAAAACAGCCAACCAGGTCGGTATCAACCACCTTGATCCACTCTTCCTCATCTTCATCAACCACGTTACTGAAATGCGAATAGCCATGAGAACAGACCAGGATGTCGATTCGTCCGAACGTTTTCAAGGCAACCGCTGCTAAGTCGGTTACTTCTTTCATCTGCCTTACGTTCGCTCGCACACCAATGACCTCATAGTCTTGACCACGGAGCACCGGAACCGCCTGGTCCAACTTTTCTTGGTTGCTGGTTGAGACACACAACTTCGCTCCCTCCGCCCCAAAGCGTTTTGCCGTGGCCAAGCCAATGCCGCTGGCCCCTCCAGTGATGACAGCTACTTTTCCATCAAGTAACACGTGATTACCTCCCAGGGTAGGCTAATACCTGCTCCGGTTAGGTCTCAAGACATTCTTGGGTGGCGCACATGACACAGTTTATCATCAGCGTGTCTTACACATCCTCAAACCGCAT
>QHZQ01000536.1:3000-15200 GCA_003224725.1 Acidobacteriota bacterium
TTGGCGCTGGCGGGGGGCCGACGGCCGAGAGCTTCCGCCATGGACCGGATGTGAGAAGCCGCCACGCCGCAACAGGCCCCGATATATCCAATCCCCAAGTCTCGCGCCTGTCGGGCAAACTGTGCCATTTCGAGTCGCGTCAATTGCAAAGGATCGAGTTCCAGGGGGAACGCCGCCAGCCCCATGAAGTAAGGGATCTCATCGGTCGAGTGAAAACCGGCGGGTTGCGCCGCCACATGGCACTTCACGACCTTGCGCATTGCTTCGGTGATGGGAAGCATGCGTTTCGGTTCTCTTCCGCAATTGGTGCCTACGATGTCGGCGCCATGAGCCTCTAGTATCTGTGCACACTCGGCTGGGGAATGGCCTTCCCGGCTGACAGCCGGGTCTTTGAAGTTGTAAGTGATCATGGCAATGAAACCCGCTTCTTGGATCGCTTGCAATGCGAGTAGGGCTTCTCCAGTATAGTGAAAAGTTTCCGCAATAAAGAAATCAACTCCCTCCTCTTTTTGCAAGGCTACTTGCTGGCGAAAAAGGTTGAGGACCCGATCCTTGGAGGATCTATCGTCAGGATTATACTGCCAGGTCAGGCTCAGGTTTCCGGCGACCAGAGCCTGATCTCCGGCGACTTCACGCGCAATTCGGACTGCCGCTCGATTGATCTGCTCCACTTGGTCGGCATATCCCGCGGTTCTTAACTTTTCTTCACTGGCGTAAAAGGTGCAGGCCTGCAATACTTCAGAACCAGCCCTCAGAAACTCCCTGTGCAACTGGCGAAGCGCGTCAGGGTCCTCCACAGCTACCTCAGGCGTGAAAGGACCGGCTTTTACGTAACCTCGCCGCTCGAGTTCAAGCAGATATCCTCCGTCACCAAGCACTGGACCCTCTTTCAGTCGTTCAAGGATTCCTTTTTTTGTCATTCTTGCATTCCTCTCTTTCGCAATCGCAACTATCTAAACCCACTGGCGGCAAAGAGTCGACCGGTCCAGCCAAGATTTGGGGATGAATCCCAAACAAACACTGAGGCCATAGGCCTTCAATACGTGAGGCCGACGTACAGCCTTTCGTCAACAGGGACCGCGAGCACTGTTAATTCCCGTTGCTCCAGCCAGTACGCAACTTCTTTATCCACGTCCACTAACCTGCTGGGAGCGGAGACTCTAGCGCCAAAGCCTTGCCCCACCTTAACCCAGTCAACGGGCGCAAAGTCTACCCCGCGGTGTGGCATTCCCCGGTCATTCTGTGCGATCTTGATGACTGCAAGGGAACGATCGCAGAGGACTACGAACAGCGGATTCACCCCGATGCGTTTCGCCGTTTCCAGTTCCTGCACCATCATTCCAAATCCCCCATCGCCGATAATGCCGACTACCGGACGATTCGGGTAGAGAAGAGCCGCTGTGATCGCTGTGGGCACGCCGTATCCCATTGCTGACAATCCGTTAGAGACCAGGAACGTCCCAGGCTCCGGTGCCTGCCAGGCTTGCGACAGTAACATCTTATGAGCACCGACATCACATGTGACGATGGTTTCGTCAGGCAAAGCCTGGCGAAGAGCGCGGAATAGATGAAAGGGTGCAAGGCCCCCGATATCCTTCTCTGAAGATGGGCAAATGACAGAATGTACCCGCTGACGTACTTTTGGTATTTCTGAAGGCGTCCAACTAGAAGCACAGCTATATCCCATGCGTAGTCGATCCAGAAAGACACCGACGTCTCCAACACACTCGGCTGTTGGTCTGTACTGGCCAAAGCCGGTCGCGCAATGAGAAAGCGAGTAAAGAGAGTGTTCAAAGTACCAGTCCTGGGAAGATTCAACCGGGTCAAATCCAATCCCTAAGAGGCAATCGCTTTGACTGAGGAAATCGAGAATCGGGGTGTCTCCGGCACCCGCCCCTACCGTTCCCACAAATGTATCTCCGCTTTCATCAGCTAAGCCCTTTGCCTGAGGTGAGGTCACATAAGGTATTCCAGTTTCTGCAAAGAAACTGCGGACCGCATTACGAGCACTTCTTGCATTCAAGCTGATCCCGATAATGCCAATCGGTCTTCGAGCACGGTTGAGTGCTTGCCGGATCGCTTCGAAATCGCCGTCATTCGCAGCAGGTTGGACCGGTAAAGCGGGTACAACGCCGTCCGTCCTGTCTGGGCTAACCGCGACATCGGACGGCAGCGTGAGATAAACTGGCCCGCATGGCGCGGTTTGAGCCACGGATATGGCGGAGCGAAGGGTCTCTGCTGTCCGCGTGCCGTTCAAGGCGAGGGACCATTTCGAGATGGGAGCAAAGAGATCGTTGAGGCGAAGATGTTGTTTGGAACTCATTCCGCACCGACTACTCGTCGTTCTGGCCGAGAAAGCCAGGAGCGGGTCGCGATCCAGAAACGCAGATCCCACTCCGATGACCAGGTTGCAAGCCCCTGGACCCAGAGTTGCCAAGCACACACCAGGGAAGCCCGTAATCCGGCCCACCGCCCCGGCCATAAATGCCGCGGCTGACTCATGGCCTGCCAGCAGGAACTCGATGTTGCGACTTTCCAGGGCAAGCATGAAATCTAGAACTTCGCCGCCAGGATGACCAAAGACATAACGTACCCCTGACGCACTCAGAGTCTGAGCGATGACATCGGCACAGGTTAACAAACCGGTCAAAGAACCTCTTCCTTTCTGGAATTGGCCCAGGCGTTGGGTGTATTATTCAAATTGATGATGACACTCTTCAATTTCGTATAGCTCTCCACAGCTTCCATGCCCATGTCCGCCCCAATGCCGCTGTTGCGATGGCCCTCCGTAAGGGATGGAAGGAGTCCAATAATTGCAACAATTAATCCAGGCAAAGCCAGTGTCCGCCTGTGCAGCCAAACGATGGGCGCGTCTTAGATCATTGGTCCAGAAAGCAGTGGCGAGACCAGGCCTCCTCTTCGTCTGAGAAATCGATCAGAGAAACCACCGGCCCAAAGATCTCTTCCTGGGCAACTTCGGCAGCGAGATCCACATGATCAAAGATGGTGGGATTGACATCTAGTAGGTATATTTGAAAGGGGTTAAAATCTGGGTTTTCTCTCGAACGAGTCAGCCGAGCCATCGCTGTAGAATGTTGGCCTCTTCTTCAACCATGATCACAAAAGGCCATTATGGCCAATGGAACTTAATTTGACACGCTAAAACACTCTAAACTGTCCCCTTTTCAGTTGTCAAGGAGAATGTGTGACGAGGATGAGGTAATGCGCGTTCGTCTCGGCGGCTTCAAGCCGAGTCAAAATTCAATGGCCAGGGCCATCAAAACGGACGCGTGACGAAGGTCGCTCGAGTAGTTCTTGGGTGTCCGAAGATTCGACGGGACCCGAGGAAATGATCGATGTCAACAGAGGCTGTCTGCCTAATCAATTTGTTTGGAGATTTCCTCGGAATATCTTAGAAGGGAATGGCTGATGTGTGGAATTCGGTCATCAGTAATCCGGGCGGCCGTTCCTGAGACGCTTATTGCTCCTACGACGTTCCCTTTCCCACCGAAAATCGGCACCGCTACGCAGCGCGAGGCTTCAACCGTTTCTCCCTCATTCAACGCGTACCTCTGTTGTTTGATTTTCGATAGCTCTTTCTCGAAACGGGGGAAAGTCGTGATCGTTCTAGGAGTGAACCGTGGCATCCCACGCAGCTTTAGAATCTCTTTGACTTCTTCGGCAGGCAAATAGGCTAGCATCGACTTTCCCAACGCCGTGGAATGAACTGGGTCGCGGTCACCCGGGTGCGCCACCAGCTTGAATCGATGGGGACTCTCTAGGACCTCCAAATAACGGATTTGGCCCTCATCCAGCACCGCCAGATTAACCGTATCGCCAAATTCCTTCCAGAGTTCCGTCATATAGGGGAGGGATAGTTTCCGTAAGTCGTGTGCCAAACGGGCGGCCCTACCGAGTTCAACGCACTTCAAACTTAACTGATACCTTCCATTATCCGGAACCTTCCTCAGAAAACCGCTTTGGGTGAGCGTGAACAACAGACGAAACACGGCATTCTTGTTCATTCCCACCAGGGAGGTGATCTCTGTTAGACTCAGCTCTTCCTTCTTCTCATCGATGAAAACCTGGAGAATGGAGAGGGCCTTGGAGACAGCTTCGATCGAGTAGTTGGTTTTTGAATTTTTCGCTTTCGCCAATTCGCTATCCTCAAATCCCTGGTCAGAGTTCACATCGCTGGATACATCTCGACCTCGACAAACAGAAGTAATCTGGCGATCGCTTCGACGACCAACCGCCAGCCTTCTCATCCTGCATTATATCCAATCGCCCACCGGCTCGGAGAAACTCTTTTTCCTCTCTGCGAATCTGGCTTTCCTGCTCTCCCACGAGTTGCTCCAGGTAGACAAGGTCGATCCCGTGGCTTAGCGGCGATTCTTCAGGTCCCGAGTTCTCACGCGCTCAAACTGCTCGAGAGCGCGAGCTGCCTTCTCCGGTTGCTTCAGCGCCCGGTGGGCGCGGTAAAGAAGGTAGAACGGGTTACTCTTGTCTGGATTGAGCCGAGTCGCACGTTCGAGGTGTGGGACTGCTAACGCATCCTTTCCCAGCGCGACGTAAGCTTGACCCAAACGCTGGTTGGCTTCGTAGCTGTCGCGATCTCGAGCAACCGCCCGTTCAAGAATCGGTATGGCTGTTTGATAGTCCCCGGCGCGGCAATAGACACTGCCTATTTCGACCATGGCACGGGTATCGTCTGGATAATTCTGCAGTTGGATCTTGAGTTCTGCTAAAGCCTCTTCCCATTGACCCATTATGCCCAGCAAAGACCCGATAAGCAAGTGGATATCCGGCCAGTGGGGATCAGACTGAAGTCCTCGCTGGTACTCCGCCAGCGCCTCGGAAGTAAGTTTGCGCGCCGCTAATACATCGCCTTTGAGGACATGGAAGAGCGCCGAGGCCGGTTGTCGTTGCTGCTCGACCCGTAACGCGTAGTCGCCTGGGACTTTCGGCTTTTGCTCTCCGCTGTAGGCCAAAATCGCGCAGGCTGTGCCGAGCAGCCACACACAGCGCACGTTGTTCGGGTCGAGCCTGGTACAGCGCTCCAGTAAAGGAACGGCGGTATTTGCGTCGTTGTGGATCATCGCTAGGCTGCCCAACGCCCAGAAAAGCAACGGATCGCTGTCGCTGACTTGTCTGGCCTGCTCCAGCGCCTTTTGAGCGCGGTCATACTGCCCTAAATCAATATAGGCCAACCCGGAAAACAGCAAGGCGCTGAATTCCTGCGGGCTGACACGCAAAGCCTTCTGGAGTTCACTTACGGCCTCGCGACTCTTGTGCTGCCAGTAACAGGCCAGCCCCAAGTTTACCCGTGCTGGAAGAATCTCCGAATCAATCGCAAGAATTTGCCGATAGAGCTTTTCCGCCTGATCGTAGTTGTTTTCGCGAGACGCAGCCCGTGCCCGTCGAAAGAGTCCCTCCGGCGAAATGGCCTGTCCATAGGCCCTAGAGGAAACGGCGAGCAGAGTTACTAGAGCACACAGGCAGATCAGAAGCGGGGATTGCGCCGTGACCTTCCTACGTGGCCATTGCGCCCCAAGGTGACTCCGTACACTGCCCACAAGTAACGTAAACACGTCAACAAGCCTTAGCTGAAGATCGAATCTTTGGCCACTACACTTTTTCAAAAGTCGAGGGCCGATGGCGCAGATCTGTCCGGCTTGAACTTCCCTCACGATTCGCGTGTCAGCTTGGGCTCTCAACCAATGGCCGCGCCAAACCCACGAAAATAGTCATATTATTGATGAATCCCTGTTAACACCCTACAAAAAAAGTTGACGATCCCGAAACCCATGCAAAGGGGTCGTCGATCCGCTGGCCTCAATTCGAAGTTGAATCCCGTTGATGCATTCTTTCTCCCGCTCGGCAATACTTAAATGCCGGCGGCCCATGTTCAAACATTTGTCATCCGCAAGTTGCCTCGAAAGATTCTACCGTTAGCACGCGGAGACCCACCACCGCTGCGGTGTTGTCCTGCCTGTGCCAACCCTTGACTCTCAGTGACAGTTTACAATAGGATCGATCGCGAATTGTATCGGGATAGGAACGAGCAGGTCACGCTATTCTCACCAAGGAGGCTCTAACCCAATTTCGGAGCAAAGTCGACCGTGAGAGTCGTCCCGAAATGGGATGGGGTGCTGCACGCCGACGCAAGCCTGTCACGGTGTGCAGACTCAAGGGGTGAGGTTGTTCGCTATACCTGGAGCGTTTGCATCCTCATCAAAGAGAGGAGACGGTGCTTGGCGGAGAGCATAACTCGAAGAGCTTGGCTGCGGCGGTCTTCGCGTTTGGCTGGGGCGGTCACTACTGGACTTCCGCTGGTGGGATCCGGCGGTGGGCAAACGCCCGCCGCGCGGCAACGGAAGCTGAAGTTAGTGGCGGTGGGCGCACATGTCGACGACCCTCAGTCCGGTTGTGGCGGGACGATGGCCCTCTACGCCAACTTGGGACATGAGGTCGTCGCACTATCTCTCACCCACGGCGACTCGGAATCCATTGCCAGCGAGCTGCGCATGCCGCCAAACGAGCTGGCCGCTAAGCGCTCTGCCGATGCTGTCAGATCTTGTGCCATCCTGAAAGGCCGTATGATTTTCTTAGACCAAATTAATCTGGGCTGGTACGAAAAATTTGGTCAAATCCTCTTGGCCGAGCGGCCCGATGTGGTCTTCACCCACTGGCCAATCGACACCCATCCCGACCACCGTGCCGCCTCCCTGCTGACTTACGACGCGTGGCTCCGCAGCGGTCGGAAGTTTGCCCTCTATTTCTACGAGGTGGAGCTGGGTCAGCAGACGCAGATCTTCCGGCCCAACCACTATGTCGATATCACCCAAGTGGAAAACCAGAAGCGCGAGGCCTGCTTTGCCAATACGATTACGATCCAAGGCTGGTGGCCGCTGCATGAGGCGATGCAGCGCTTTCGCGGGATGGAATGTGGAGGCAAGGTCGCAGAGGCCTTTATCCACCACGTTGAGAGCCCTCACGTCGATATTTCCGAGAAGGGATCTTAGAACGTGCTGCAGGTGGCTTCGGTCAGAGCTACCGGGCGGGTCAAGTCCCGGTGGTGGAGGTGGAACGTTCTTTGTTGATGATTTTGAACTGCCGATTTCCGGGCTTTACTGGCTTGATGCCGAGGCAAAGCCTGGCGGCACCGTCTGGAACAAACGAGGGCGACACGAAACCATGTTGAAAGCCATTTTGTTCTGCCTGGTATTTCCTTTTACCCAGGCTGCCCAAAACGCAGCCGGATGGGTTGATCTCTTTAACGGCAAGACCCTGGATGGTTGGGAAGTAGTCGGTGAGGGCGTATGGGCAGTTCTTCAGGGTGGGATACTGGTGGGACAATGTGATCCCCAGAAGAGATGCCAACACCAGTCCTGGCTGTACACCAAGAAGGAGTTCAGCCAATTCGACCTACGCCTTGACTATTGGATTCGCCTGGGTGGAAATAGCGGAGTCTCGATTCGAGACAGGTCCCGGGCGCGTTATGCTGTCGAACCTGAATTTGATCCCCATCGCACACCTTCGAGGATCGCATACGAAATCAATCTAGACAACGGGGTGGGAAGCCCTGATAACATTTCGGGTGGCATATATCTGCTGGCTGAAGCCAGGCCTGGAGTCCAGCGCCGCACGGACTGGAACGAATTGGAAATTGAATGCCGCGCAAACCTCATCCGGGTCAAGCTGAACGGCACTGTAGTCGCAACCCATCCGGGCTTGCCAGACCGTTCCAAGACAGGACCGATCGGCCTTCAACTTCACGGCTCGGACGACTTGGTGATGTTCCGAAACATTCGCATTCGAGAGATGGCGGATTGAAGGGGGTTAGAGCAGGTCACGCCAGAATTTTGGTGACCACGTTTCCGGCGATGTCGGTGAGGCGCTGGTGTCGTCCTTGATACTTGTAAGTTAGCCTCGTATGATCGATGCCCAAGCAGTGCAGGATGGTGGCCTGCAAGTCATGGATGTGCACCGGGTCTTCAACGACGTTATAGCAAAAGTCGTCCGTCTGACCTAAAGTAACGCCCCTCTTGATACCTCCGCCTGCCATCCAGACGCTAAAGCAACGCGGATGATGGTCGCGCCCGTAGTTAGTGTCCGTCAGCTGGCCCTGGCAATAAACAGTCCGACCGAATTCGCCGCCCCATATCACCAGCGTGTCACCGAGCAGGTTCCGCTGTTTCAGATCCAGGATCAGAGCCGCGGAGGCCTGGTCAACTCCCTGGCACTGCAAGGAAATATCGCGGGGTAAGTCGTTATGCTGGTCCCAGCCTCGATGGTAAAGCTGGATGAAGCGCACACCGCGCTCGGCCAGGCGCCGGGCCAGGAGGCAGTTGGCGGCGTAGGTTCCCGGCTTTCTCGAGTCGGGCCGATAAAGTTCGAAGAGCTGTTCCGGTTCGTCTGATAGGTCCATCAACGACGGGACCGAGGTCTGCATGTGATAGGCCATCTCATACTGAGTGATCCGGGTCGTGATTTCCGGGTCGTTGAAAGCTTCGGCGTGCAGGCGGTTGATCCTCGCCACGGCGTCAAGCAGGTGGCGACGATCTGTCTGGTCGATGCCGGGAGGATCGGCCAGGTAAAGCACCGGGTCACTCCCGGCGCGAAAGCGGACGCCTTGATATCGAGAAGGCAAAAAACCGCTGCTCCACAGGCGCGAGAACAGCGGCTGGTCTACGTTCAGCGCGTTGGCCTGGGAGATCAGCACCACGAAGGCGGGTAGGTCTTGATTGTCGCTGCCCAAGCCGTAACTCACCCATCCACCCATACTGGGCCGGCCCGGCTGCTGGAAACCGGTCTGGATGAAAGTGATCGCCGGATCATGGTTGATGGCTTCAGTATGCATCGTCCGAATGACGGCGATATCGTCCACGATCTTTCCGTGATGAGGAAGTAATTCGCTGATCCAGGTGCCCGACTGGCCATACTGCTTGAACTTGAAAATGGATCGCGCCACCGGCAATGTCGACTGACCAGACGTCATCCCGGTGATGCGCTGGCCCATCCGGACCGAGGCGGGTAATTCGGTGCCGTGCAGCTTGTCTAGCTGAGGCTTGTAGTCGAAGAGCTCAATCTGCGATGGCGCACCCGACTGCTGCAAGAAAATCACTCGTTTCGCCTTGGGGGCAAAATGTGGCAGGCCCACCAGGCCACCGGTCTTGGGATCGATCTGCGGGCTGTCGGCAAAAAGATCCGGATTGACCAGAGACGCCAAAGCCGCGGTACCGATTCCGACGCTGGTGCGGGCAAAAAACGCGCGACGGGTCAACATCAATTTGAATTCTTCTTCGAAGTGCATTGTCTTCACTCTTTCGTAATGGTCTCGTCGAGATTGAGGATGGCGCTGGCCACGGTCGTCCAGGCCGCCAGCTCGCTCACGTCCAAGTTTTTGTCAAACGGCGAGTCGCCCACCTCCAGCAGTTTCAAAGGTAGCGTGCCAGCTCCTGTTGGGCCAACTCGCCGAGGGCTTTGAGTTCCTCCGGCCCGGGCTTTCGAGCCGTGGCCAGTCGGAACGCATAGCTGATCCGTCGCGCCGAATCGCTTCCGGCCTCCGTGAGCATACGCTGCGCTAGAGTCCGTGCCGCCTCTACGTAGGTGGGATCGTTCATCAAGACCAATGCTTGAAGCGGGGTATTGGTCATTCCTCGTCGCCCCGTACACTTTTCCCGGTCGGGCGCGTCAAACGTGGCCAGAGACGGTGGTGGAACCGTCCTCTTCCAGAACGTATACATGCTGCGGCGGTAGAGATTATCGCCATGGCTGGGCGTGTAGCTCTGGGCGGTGTAGCCTTCGCCATACGCCATCTCCTCCCACAAACCAGGCGACTGGTAAGGAAACACGCTTGGACCTCCAATGCCCAGATTCAGCAAGCCACTCACGGAAAGGGCGTTGTCGCGAACCATCTCGGCCGGAAGGCGGAAGCGCGGGCCGCGCGCCAGCAGCCGGTTCTCAGGATCTCTCTCGAGCAACTCGGGCGCTAGGTTCGAGGACTGCCGGTATGTGGCTGAGGTCACGATCAAGCGTTGCATCGCCTTGATGTCCCATCGCGTTCGAATGAACTCGCTCGCCAACCAGTCGAGTAACTCGGGGTGGCTGGGCGAGTCGCCCTGGGAGCCGAAGTCTTCCGCAGTTTTGACGATTCCGGTGCCAAAGTAGATCTGCCAGAAATGATTGACCTCCACGCGAGCAGTGAGGGGGTGGGAAGGGTCCAGAAGCCATTTCGCCAGGCCCAGACGGTTGAGCGGGGTGTCTTTCGGCAATGGAGGTAGGATCGCGGGAACACCTGGTATGACCTTCTCGCCTTTGTTCCGATAATCGCCACGCGCCAGCACGAAAGTCTCCCGCGGCCTGCTCATCTCCTGCATGACCATAGAAGTGGGTATCGCCTTATCCAGTTCCGCTTTTTGTTTGCGGAGAGCCCGAAGTTCTGCCTGGACCTTCCGGAAGGAGTCCGGGGCCGCCCAAGTCAGGAAATAGTCCCGAAGCTTGTCCTTCTCCGACTGGCACTGCATCTTGATCCGGAAAGCCGGTGTGTTCTCCCGCGATTGCTGGGCAAGCGGATCTTCAGGATCAGCCAGCTTGTCTTCCCCTTGGAGCCGGCCCATCTCCGCACATGCTCCGGAAAGGCCCAAAAGAACAGTCCGGACAGGTTCATTGAAGAACAATTTCTCAATCTCAGAGTCAACGAGCGGCTTATCGTAGATGCGCAGCTCATCGATGAAACCCTGGTAGGGCTTTCCGGTCTGCTTGTTGCCGATTTCGAGAGGGCGGCCATTATCCACACCCCCAGTCAAGTGGTCCTGTAGGATTTCAACTGGCTGTGGTTGGCCATCGATGAGGATCTGTAGGCCCAAAGCCTTGTCCGATCCGTCGTAGTTGATGGTCAGATGACGAAAGCTCGTCAGAAGCACGCGCTCTTTGGTTCTAATCTGGATCGCGTCATCCGGCCAGCGATGAACCAGGCGGACGACGATATGTGACGTTCGCTTATGCGGGCCGACATAGGCGGGCTCGTCCAGAAAGACTTCGAAACCCCGGTGGTCCTTGGAATCGTCCATCTTCTGGACTAAGGACATCTCAAGAATCAAGCCTGGGTTAAACCAGAGGGCCAAGCCGAATGGGCGTGAAGGATCAAAGGTGCCGGCGTCGCCCAATTCTACCTGCGTCTCCCCGTTAAACTCGGCGGCTTTGCCAACAGCCCCGTAATCGAACGTCACTTTGCCACTAAGCGTCCTTCCAGGCTGGTTGTGTTCAGAGGTGTCCGCTAAGTCCTTCTCGAATGGGTAGTGGGCCAGCAGACCGTCGCGTGTAGCAGGAGACACCGTGCTGAGCGCGGTTCGTTCCCATTCCGACTGGAGTGACGCGATTTCCTGCTCGGGCAGCGCTTTCTCGATGGCGTTGATCCTTTGGACGAGCTCGTCGAGGCGGCGCCGCTGATCGGGCGAGGGGATCTGCACGACCGGCTGGACGTTACCTTCGCGTCCATCCAGACCTTTCTCGGGCACATTGTTGAAAAAGGCGTAGAACCGATAGAAATCCCTTTGCTTAAAAGGGTCATATTTGTGATCGTGGCAGCGGGCGCACCCGAGCGTCGTTCCCATCCAGACAGTCGCCGTAGTCTCGACGCGGTCCACCACGTACTCATTGTGGTATTCCTCCGGGATGGCACCGCCTTCGAAGTTGATCATGTGGTTGCGATTAAACCCTGTGGCAATCTTCTGCGGCAGGTTGCGGTTGAAGGCGTCAATGACCCAATCGCGCCAATGCCACATGTCGCGCTGCGGATCAACGTGGTAGCCTTGCGTGTCGGCATAGCGGGCAAGATCGAGCCACTGCATGGCCATCCGCTCGCCGTAGTGGGGCGATTTCAAGAGCCGATCCACCACCGTCTCGTAGGCATCGGAGGAATGATCGGTCAGGAAGGCATCGACCTCGGAGGGCGTGGGCGGCAGGCCGGTCAAGTCGAAAGTCACGCGGCGAATCAGCGTGACCCGGTCGGCTTGGGGCGATGCTTTCAGGCCTTCGTGCTCGAGACGGGCTAGCACGAAATAGTCAATGGGACTTTTCGGCCAGCTTTTGTCTTGGACCTCCGGCAGCGGTGGACGCTTGGGCGGAACGTACGCCCAGTGTGTCTCCCATTTGGCGCCCTCGTCAATCCAGCGCCGCACGAGGTCAATCTGCTG
>QHZQ01000536.1:15214-17537 GCA_003224725.1 Acidobacteriota bacterium
CGGGTCTTGAGCATTGATCTTCTGGTAGAGCTTGCTCTCAGCGCTCTTTCCGGGAACGATCACCTGATAGCCACCCCGGTCGGCAAAGGCGCCTTCCTTGGTGTCCAGGCGCAAACCCGAGACGCGAGCCTTTTCGTCCGGCCCGTGACAAGTAAAGCAAGTGTCGGAAAGGATCGGGCCGATCTCGCGGTCGAAGTCCACTGGCTTTCCGTTTAAAATTGCCGGCGTCTGCGCCGCCGCAATTCGCCCACACCAAATCACAGACGTCAGGGCGAGACAGGTTACGAATAGCAGGAAAAGGACCCGAGTTCGCAACGTAGTTCCTCCGCCAATCTAAATTCACTGATCTCAGGTCGCGAGTGGCCGTTCGTAAGGCAAATCCCAGCTTTCGACTGCAGAGTTTACATCCGAGGATTTGCGGCCCCGCACTGGCCCCGCAACCGGAGGTCATCTAAACCCATGAGGTGGATTATACCCAAGTCACGCACCAACCAAGCCATCTCTCTCCCCCAGTGGGGGCGAGGGGAAAGTCATTTCGATATCTCTTCCTCGCCGCCATCGGGGCGGCGAGGTCAGCACTTAGATTATACACGGCACTAAACCGAAAACTAGAGTTTAACAAAACCAGGTTCTATCTTCATTTCGGCTGAAACGTGATAACTCACTCCAGATCGTTTTGTTGAGTCACTCTCGTTGGCTCGGCAAAGGCGATCATACGATCCAGATCGAATTCCTTATAGAGGTCGAGGCAAAATAGGTCAGGTGCAACCAATTGGCTTACGGGTTTCTCCAGGAGGTAATCTAAGCTCCGCAGCCCGCGATGAACTAACACCTCGCTAAATAAAGTTGGTTCCAGAGCGGAGGCGATCAGAGCCACGGTTTGGCTGCGGATACCCGTGCAGTCAAGGCGTACCCGAGGTGTTTCTGTAACGTGACGCAACCACTGGGTGATCGCGATGAGCTGAGCGACCTGGAGGCCGAGCGCACGATCTCCGACCGTCGCCAGCAACTGCATCAAATACTGGCGTTGTGACAACGGCTGTGGCTGGTCTTCTGGGGAGGAGTCGCCTGTGAAGAGCAAATCGATTGCCAGGACTTGATCTCCACGGTTCACGCGGTCTGAAACCTCGGCAGCCCCACGACGTTTGCCTTCGTCATTGACCACGACAGTGGTGGGGGCCCTGTCCGGACTTGTGATGGCTCTCACCCAAACGCCCGTCGCACTAAGTCCATTACTCAGCCCAAACCGATAAGACCTGGTCTCGACGCCCTTTTCCTCAGTGTTGGTCATCGCCCAGGCGTGCTTTACCTTTGCCGAATCGCACCGAATTGTGGCTTTAAGCTTTCCCCGTTGGGTGACAACCCATTCTTTCCTCGCCGCCGCAGAAGAGGGGACAGAGTCGCGCTTGATCCGGCGCGCCAAGATTCTGGCCAAACTCAAAGCAGTGAGGTTGTCTCTTGGCAGGCCCACCACCAGTTCGTCGTAACTCTTGATTTCTGCATCCGCAGGTATTTCGTAGTCGATTGCGGCAGGTGGAAGTGCTTCACGAAAAAGCGATAGGCTTGCAACCGATTGTCGAGCTGGTAATTGTGGCTTCCCGGATCTCTGTTTTCATGCCACTGAAAACTGTCAGAGGAACCATAGAGGCTGAAGAAAGGTTGGACCTGATCGAAGATATAAGGCTTGACAAGCAGGGCTCGGAAGCAGCAATTATCCTCGGCGTTATAGATCAGCAGCGTCGGTCGAGGGGCTCTGATGGCGGTCAAGTGGGAATTGTCCAAATCAATAAAAAAATCTGTGGGAATTTGCTCGATATCTCCAGTGTCGCTTGGGCGCTCGATTTCTGACACGAGTGAAGCGTATCCCGCCACAGGCACTGCCACCTGTACTCTCTCGTCCAGCGAGCTCAAGGTTATAGTTTGCCAACCACCACCTGAAAGTCCGGTCATCCCTATACGGCTCCGGTCCACGTTCGGATGGTCATACAGATAGTCAAGTCCTCGCCGCATCGCGAGGTAAAACAAACCCACGGCGTTCGCGCCCACAAGATCTAGGTACCCTCCCACCCAGTGACGATCCTCCTGCTTATTCTCTGAGTCGAAGAGTTCGCCACACTCCAACCATTCTAAGCTTTAAAGCCACATTGAAGAACTTCGGTCCACGCAGAATGTTCTTGCCAGCATTGCCGAACGTCCCCTCTGCGTTGGGACCCACAACTGATGTGTTGAAAAATTGATTGACTAATTCACCGTGTGGCCGGTCGGAACTGAGGCTTAGGGAGCCCACGTCGTTAGTTAACAAGTCGACCCGATCATAGCCAAC
>QHZQ01000092.1:0-855 GCA_003224725.1 Acidobacteriota bacterium
TCAGCATCCAGCCAAGAATGAAGCAAGCAGAAAGCGTGAAAAATTCCGCCCTCTCAAGCTTTGCACCAGCGCTCTAGAAAATCCTCCCTAAGAAAGGGGGGAAAACGGCGGAGGCGTCAGGGGGGGTGTCCCGGTTGGCTAAATGCCCGTCCAGACTGCAACAGAGGCATCCCCCGAGCCTTTGGCTCTGCCCCCTTTTATTAAGGGGAATAACTTGCAGCAGACCCAGTCGCCGCGCGGAGCGCGCCTCCCACTATCTCATCTTCGCTCTGACGCCATGATCGCTGGCTTCACATCAGCTCCTTGATGGTCTGCTCAATGTCCTGCATGATGGCAGGCTGATAACCCGTGTACTTCTTAACAATGTTCCCCTTCCGATCAATGATAAAAGTCGTGGGGAGGCCGACAATTCCACCAAAATCCTGTTGAACGTTCTCATCCCCCATCACCACGGGATATTCCATTCTTAATTCTTTGGCGAACTGCTTCACAACCTCGGGTCCCTCAGCGTCCATCGAGATCCCCACGACCACTAACCCCTTCCCTCTGTAATTCTCGTAAAGTTTATTCAGATGAGGGATCTCTTCGCGGCAGGGTCCACACCACGTCGCCCAGAAGTCAACGACCATGACTTTATCGGCGAAGTCCTTCAAGCTGACATTCTTCCCGTCCAAATTGGCCAGCGAAAATTGAGGAGCCGGCCGCACATTCTCCACAGAAGAGTTCGAGGTCGAAGTGTATTTGGCGAGAATGACAATGACCGCCAACACTGTCAAAAGAATCAAAACTTGCAGACGATTTACCTTCATAAAACCTCACGACTAATTTTTTCCTTCTTAAATATTGTAACTGCCT
>QHZQ01000092.1:865-11945 GCA_003224725.1 Acidobacteriota bacterium
GCCACGCGGGTTTGGAGGACCGCTTTGGGTGCCAGGCCAATTCAATATCCGTAGTTGAAGTAGCTTGCCAACCTGGTAAATTGGTTGGTCATCACCATGAGCCCGAGCCCAACCAGCAGTCCACCACTGGCGTATTCGATGGTGCGGTAATGGTGTTTGAGCCAGGAGAAAAAGTTAAAAAAGGAATTGAGGGCGATCGCAGTCAGGAAAAAGGGAATAGCCAGGCCCAGAGAGTAACTGGAGAGAAGCAAAATCCCCTGGCCACTGGAGTGCTGGTTACTGGCCACAATGAGGATGGTCGCCAGGATGGGTCCGATGCAAGGAGTCCAGCCTGCCGCAAAGGCCAGTCCCACCACAAAAGAACTGAGTATTCCAACGGGCTTGCGGTCCATGTTGAAACGTTTCTCATAATTCAAAAATTTAATCTGGAAGAGGCCAGCAACGTGTAACCCAAAAATGATGATCAATATTCCGGCGATACGGTTGAAAAGAATCTTATTCTGCAGAAGAAATCGGCCTGCGTAAGTTGCGGAGGCGCCGAGCAGGATGAAAATCGTGGAAAATCCGGCAATAAAAATGAGTGAGGTGAGTATCACATTCCGCCGCGTCGATTCAGTCTGCCCCTGCCGCAATCGATCTAAAGAAACGCCTGAGATAAAGGAGATGTAGCCTGGAACCAGTGGGAGCACGCAGGGAGATACAAAAGAGGCCACTCCAGCGACAAAGGCTGAAATTAAACTTACATTGTCCACGAACTTGAGCTCCATTCCGTCAAAAGGGCATCGACCTGTCCTCGTGTGTTCTCCAGCGAGCCGGAGTTGTCAATGACGTAGTCTGCGAAGCGCAACTTTTGCTCCAGAGGCATCTGAATCGAAATCCTTCGCCGGGCCTGGATTTCTGACAGACCCCTTCCGCTAACCAATCGTTCCATTTGTTGTTCCCATTTGCAATTCACAACCACGAGCCTTCTGAAGCTTTTATAAAATCCTGACTCAATGATTAAAGAAGCATCCACCACCACTTTGCTGTGAGGCTGCTCCTTTTCTATGATATCCAATTTCGCCAGTATTTGTCGAATGACCTCCGGATGCACAATACCCTCTAAAGTCTCCAGCAAAGACTGATTCTCGAAAACGATGGCACCCAACCTATTGCGATCAATTTCACCCGCAGAATCCAGAATATCAACTCCAAATGCCTCTACCACTCGACCAAAGCAAGGTTGCCCCTTCAGCAGGAGCTTGTGTGCCACTTTGTCAGCATCGACGATCGTGCAACCTCTGTCTTGCAGCATCCCACAAACAGTGGATTTGCCGCTAGCGATTCCTCCCGTGAGTCCTATTCTTAACATGGAAGACAAAACCGAATTTTTCTGCCGTAGCCAACAACCTCATACTGCCGCGGGGCCTCCGCCACCCGGCGGACCCTGGGTTTGGGCATTTGGGGGCTCGCATTTGGAGTGCGCTGGCTTGACAGCGCTTTGTTGGCCTGCGGCTTTGACACAGGCCCCGACTGCCAACGCGAGCAAAAACTCCCAACAAGCATTTCCGGTGCACTTCGAAGATAAATCATTATGAAACGTACGTTTCAAAAACGTAGCCAACGTTTGGGCCCTCGTTTGGGGGCGCTGTCAAGCCAGCGCCAATGAAAGCGGCGTCAAGCCGCCGCACTCCAAGAAGCCGCAAACCGTTGGTCGTGGCTTAAAAATGTCCAAACTTTAGGGTCCGTCACCCGGCTGACCACTCTCTCCCCAGTGGAGAGGCATGGGAGCTTTGAGAAAGCTCCCTGGGTAAGGAGATGGCAGGTTAACCAACTTGACCAAAGTTTCAACTTCGCCGAGGTATGTGCCACCCGGCTCACGCCCTACGCATCCTGGCTGCCTGGACCGTGTTTTTCATCAGCATGGCAATGGTCAGAGGACCAACACCCTTTGGCACGGGAGTTATCGCCGAGGCCAACTCCGACACGCTGGAGAAATTCACATCGCCGCACAAAACATAGTTCTTGTTTTCCGCCTGGTTCTTTTGGTACTGCGGGCGGAGGGAAGGGTCCCGTTCCAGGAATTTGGACAACACATCCCCTTCGATTTTGTTCACACCGACATCAATAACGACCGCTCCCTGCTTCACAAACTCAGCGGTGACCATCGCAGGCTTTCCGATGGCGGCAACCAGGATATCTGCCTGCGCGGCGACCTCGGACAGGTTTTGGGTACGAGAGTGGCAAATGGTCACGGTCGCGTGCTCTTGCAACAACAGGAAAGCCAGGGGCTTTCCCACCAGGTTACTGCGCCCGATCACCACCGCATGATTCCCTTTCATGGGGATGTTTTCCCGCCTCAGCATTTCGATAACTCCCGAAGGCGTACAGGGTCTCAGAGAGTCCCGGCCCAAAGCTAAATTGCCAGCGTTCATTGGGTGAAGCCCATCGACATCTTTGGCAGGGTCCACTGACAAAAGGATGGCCTGTTCGTCAATCGGTTTGGGGAGAGGCAATTGGACCAGGATGCCGTCAATTTCGTCTTTACGATTAAGGGCATCGATCTTCTGGAGCAATTCCGGAGTGGTGGTTTCTTGACCGAGATGGATGTACTCGCTATAGATACCCAGATCCTCGCAAGCCTTAATCTTGCTTCTCACATAGACGTGAGACGCAGGGTTGTTTCCCACCAAAACAGCCGCCAAGCCGGGAACCACTCCAGATTGCTTTAGCGCCTCAACCTCAGTTCGAATCTCTTCACGGATCTGACGTCCTATTTTCACCCCATCAATGATTCTGGCCTTCATAAGAACCAGGAGAAACCTTTTAAAATGTTGATGGCTGAAATACGCTCTGCCACTGCCTTCGAGCAACACTGCAAAAAATCATAACATAGGGAATTGGGCATCTGAAGACAAATTTCGGGTTCATCTTTCGGGTTCATCGGGTCCACAGCAATGGGATCGTTGTTGGGAACCACTCCCTGACAGTCTTGGCACGCGTGGGCCATTCTCTGCGGCATGTTCTTTACTGCAACCACGAAAGGTGGGCAGTTGCTTCGCATAACTCTCTGCAGTTCAGTTTGAAGCCTCTTTTCGAAAAGTGTTAAACTGGCTTGGCTTGATACAGTTTTCAATGTGACGTTACGGCTTCAGATGTTTTAAGCCGAAACAACTCTCCTCTCTTCGAAAAAGACCTGATTCCCCCGGCATGGCACGATGAATAAACTCTATCTGGGGCTTGCGTTCCATTCTCATCAACCGGTGGGCAATTTTGAAAACGTCTTTGAGACAGCCTACCAGAAATCTTACCTTCCTTTCATTGAAACCTTGGAGGGATATCCATTACTTAAAGTCAATCTGCACTACTCGGGCATTTTGATAGACTGGTTTGAGAACCAACACCCGGAATTCTTGGAACGATTACGTTGCCTCTGCCATCAGGAACGAATAGAAGTCCTGACTGGAGGTCATTATGAGCCCATATTGTCGATTATCCCTGAGGCTGACTGTAAAGCCCAGGTGGAAAAGCTTACTCACACCTTGGACCGGATCTTTCAACGGACGCCCGTCGGTCTGTGGGTTGCTGAAAGAGTGTGGGAACCAGGTCTGGCCGAAACGCTTCACGATGTCGGGGTGGATTACGTCATTCTCGATGACATGCATTTTCTTCATGCAGGGTTGAGCCAGGAAGAGTTGGTCGGATACTTCATCACTGAGGAAAAAGGCAAAGTTCTCAGAGTCGTGCCGGGCAGTAAGAGGCTGCGTTACACGATTCCTTTTGCCGAGCCGTCCGTAACAATCGATTATCTGAAAGAAATCGCCCGATCCCATTCGGATGCCCTGGTGGTCATGGGGGATGATTGTGAAAAATTTGGAGTCTGGCCCAAGACCTACGAACATGTCTATCAGAACGGATGGCTGCGGTGGTTCTTCCGGGAACTGGAAAGGAACCGGGATTGGCTCCAACTGGTTTGTCTCAAGGACTATCTCCAAACCCACAAGCCCCTGGGGCGCGTCTACATTCCCCCCGCTTCCTATTCGGAAATGATGGAATGGGCCCTGCCACTGAAAGTCCGAGAACTCCAACAGCGCTGTGTCCGGCGCATCAACGAGGACCCCGAGGCCGAAAGACTTCTGCCTTTGATTGCCGGAGGCTTCTGGAGAAATTTTCTGGCAAAGTACGGCGAGTCCAATTTCATCCACAAGAAAATGTTAGCCACCAGCCGGCGGCTCGATATTCTGAGGGGCGTGATCCCGTCTCTGATGGCTGAAAGTTATGCCAAACTGGAAAAAGCTTATGATCATCTTCTACGCGCCCAATGCAATGACGCTTACTGGCATGGCGTCTTCGGAGGACTTTACGCACCGCACCTGCGTTCGGCATTGGTCTCCAACCTGATTCAAGCAAACCGCCTGGCCGATGAATTGGAATCCCCGCCCCCAGTTGCGGCAGAGAATGATTTTCACCGCGGCCGAAGGTTCGATTTTGACGCCAATGGAATCGACGAACTCCTGATCCAGACTCGCCAGGCAGACATCTTTATCGATCCCAACGATGGAGCCACGGTGCGTGAGATTGACTTTAAACCCTGCGCTGCGGCCGTCGTCAACTCCATTAAACGACAGGAAGAGTATTATCATCGATATCTGTTTCAGAGCGCCGACTCAGGCGAGGATGTCAAAACCATTCACGAACAGCTGCGTGCCAAAGAAACGGCATTGGATAAGGTCTTGAGGTATGACCGCTACGGCAAAAGCAGTTTTAGAGTTTTTCTGTTTCCACCAGGCAAGTCGATACAGGATTACGATCGACAAAATCTGTCTGAAATTGCGACCTTGGCTGCCGGCGAGTTTGACTATCATATGGATCGAAGCAGCGGCCAAAGGACTTATCAGTTCAGCAAGTCTGAGCAAATGCAGATAGGAGGAAGCCCTCAGCATCTGCAGATATCTAAGAATTTTAGAGTAGAGCCGGCAAAGACTGACTCATTCCGCTTGTCCTGCGAGATCAAGCTTCGTTGTCTCCAGGGCGACTTTTCAAGCTGGGAGTTGGGAATTGAAAACGTCATCAATTTTCTGGCTCCCGATGCTCCCGACCGCTACCTAACGGTTCCTTTCGAACCGAATTGGGGAGAGCATCCACTCAGACTTGATTCTGGCCCGGAAACGAAAGCCCAGGAGGAATTTCGGAGACCGCTCAATTGGTTTGGCATCCTGACCCGTCGCCCCTTTGTGGTCTTTACCGACGGCTGGCGTGGGCTTCAGGTGAGTCTTTGCTTTGACCGACCCGTGGATTGGTGGATGGTTCCCATCTATACGGTCTCTCAATCTGAAGAGGGTTATGAAAAAATTTATCAGGGTTCCCAAATTCTGGCAGTGGTCCCCGATTTGAATTGGAGTCAAGGTCTAATACGCCACTGGATGGAGATGAGGAAACTCTCAGAGGCTGGATGAAGGACACGAGGACAGCATCTACCATCCTCGTGGTGTTGTGTTTCGGAAATAGCTTTCCAGTGGAACTCGGTCTCTTCGGCTCTGCCGATTGGGCGTAGCGAGAGTTAACTGTTTGTATTTGCTGCCTCGACTTCGGGGGAAAGGTGGCCACAGGCGAGGTGAGGAGCGAGACGGTTACGAAGCTGTAGAGTCCAATCCTGAGGCACAGCACAGATGTGCCCGTTATGGAAGTCGAACGAGAATTTTGTTCTCGTTTATGGGCTCGTCCTCGTCGTCGTGCTTTTGGAGTTCGAGGATGAGTATAAGGACGACGACGAGCACGATGTGCCGGGCTAGGGTCAGACCCCTTGGTTAGTTGTTATCCCTTTATTGCTTCCGGAGGGTTATGACGCGCGAACAGCTCTTCTTTGTCATCACGATCTGTGCTGCGTTTCTGGTAGCGTTCTTCCTCGTTTATCCTTTCTTGAATTATATTTGTTTTGCCCTGTTTCTGGCTTACATTTTGCACCCTGTCAGACGCACGCTGCAAAAAAAAATCAATAACCGCAGTCTTTGCGCTCTCATTTTGATTCTCTTAATCCTCATTGTCATTATTCTTCCCACGATCTACATCAGCTTTAAATTGGTAAGAGAGATCAGGTCGAACTTGTCGATGATGTCGGATTCCCCCGATCGCTATGTCTACCTGGAAAAAATTGAATACCTCCTCCAGCGCTTCACCGGTGAATCTACTGACTTGCATGTCTATAAACAGCGGCTCATAGGACAGGTGAGAAGCTTTCTGGTAAAAGCGGCGCCCGATTTTTTGGGTTCTCTTACCGAACTTGTGCTCGGGCTCTTTATCATGTTTTTTGTGATGTTTTACCTGTTTCAAGGAAGGCGACGGAGCTTTGATCGCTTTCGTGAGCTGATTCCGCTGGCGCCTAATTTGAAAGACAAGCTCATTGAGGAGATCAAGAGTGTGACCTGGGCTGTTGTTTATGGCCAGGTGATGACGGCGCTGGTTCAAGGAACCTTGGGCGGAGTGGGGTTTTTCATTTTTGGTGTGCCTAATCCCATCCTCTGGGGATTCACCATGATCATCCTCTCGTTTCTGCCGGTCGTAGGCACCTCCATCATTTGGGTCCCGGCAGGTATTTTATTGATCCTGTCCGGAGAAACTTTTCGAGGCATTGGCCTATTACTTTGGGGCGGGATTCTGGTAATGAACGTAGACAACTTTCTCAAGCCACGATTGATCAGTGGGAGATCCAACATCCATCCGGTTACGGTGCTTCTGGGAGTTTTGGGCGGCCTCAAGCTTTTTGGATTTATTGGGTTGGTTGCCGGACCCTTAATCCTGGCTTTATTGATCGCTTTGATTCGGTTTTATGAGGAGGAGTATTTAGAAATAAAAGGTGAGGCGTAGACTGTAGAAGACGCCCCCGGTTGAGCTGAGCATGTCCCATAACTTTGTTGCTGAACGCTGGGGCGGCTTTGAGTGTCAAAGGCTTGAAAGGCCGCAATAGTTTAGCCCAGGGCAGAGCGGAGAGGCGCTAGCCCCGCAGCGGCGTCCTGGGCTAGCCTATTGTCGCCCTTCAGGCGGCCTGTTGTGAGAAACAGTCCCCGTGTCCAGAGCGCCCACTTACAGGTAACGATCTCCTCGGTTGAGGGTGAAGGCGAGGCGCTCGGCCGGGGTGGTGGTATCCGGGAAAGATCCGCCACCTCGCTATTCCAACTTTAGAATTCAGGATTAGATGTCATAATACAACGCAAACTCGTAAGGATGAGGCCGCAGGCGAATGGCGTCTACCTCCTTCGTGCGCTTGTAGTCGAGCCAGGTCTCGATCACGTCCTTGGTAAAGACGTCGCCTTTCAACAAGAACTCGTGATCGGCTTCCAAAGAATTCAGCACTTCTTCCAGACTGCCTGGGGTCGACTTCACATGCGCCTTCTCTTCCGGTTCCAGATCATACAAGTCCTTGTCGATCGGATCGGGCGGCACAATCTTATTCTGAATCCCGTCCAGTCCAGCCATAAGCATGGCGCTGAAGGCCAGATAGCCATTGCAGGAGGAATCTGGGAATCGGACTTCCAAGCGCTTGGACTTCTCGCTACGGGAGTACGCCGGAATTCTCACGCAGGCACTGCGGTTGCGCTGCGAATAAATGAGGTTGATAGGAGCCTCGTAGCCTGGAACCAGACGGCGATAGGAGTTGGTGGTCGGAGCACAAAACGCCAGCAGGGCCGAAGCATGTTTAATGACGCCACCAATGTAATAAATGGCTGCTTTACTTAAGTCCGCATAGCCCCCGGCTTCGAAGAAAACGTTTTTACTGCCTTTCCAGATGCTCTGGTGAACGTGCATTCCCGAACCATTATCCTGGAAAATCGGCTTCGGCATGAGGGTCGCCGTTTTACCGTGCTTGCGCGCCACATTCTTCACCACATACTTGTATTTGAGGAGCTTGTCACCCATACTGGTCAGGCTATCAAAACGCATATCGATTTCACACTGGCCGGCGGTGCTGACTTCATGGTGATGCACTTCCACTCGGACGCCCATTTCCTCCAGAGCCAGCACCATTTCACTGCGGATGTCCTGCAAGCTGTCCATGGGCTGAACCGGGAAATAGCCTTCTTTGTAGCGCGGCTTGTACCCCAGGTTCGGTTTCTCTTCGCGGCCAGAGTTCCAGAACCCTTCAGCGGAATCCAGGTAGTAATAGCCATAGTTATAGGACTGGTCGAAGCGAATGTCATCCAATACAAAAAATTCCGGCTCGGGACCAAAGTAAACCGTGTCGCCAATGCCGGTGGATTTCAAATAATTCTCGGCTTTCTGGGCAATGTAGCGAGGGTCACGCGAATAGGGCTGTAATGTCACCGGGTCTTTCACGTTGCAAATAATGTCGAGCGTCGGCACCGTGGTAAAGGGATCGACAAAGGCCGAAGCGGCGTCAGGAATTAACAACATGTCGCTCTCTTGAATCTTCTGAAATCCGCGAATGCTGGAGCCATCGAAACCCACGCCTTCTTCAAACATATCTTCGTTGAGCTCGCTTACCGTAATCGCGAAGTGCTGCCACAGGCCCGGCAGGTCCACAAATCGCAGGTCGATGATCTTAATATTTTTGTCTTTGACGAACTTTATGAGTTCTTTGGGGGTCATTCTTAACTCCTTTTTCTTTTTTGAGCTGGCCTTTCGGATTTGGGGTCGGGAGAAAAATGGGAAGTAGCGGCTAACCCACGCAACACTGCATGGACCCAAGAAATCACCCATGCGGCTTTGCATGGGCCCAGAAAAATGGTTGAAATCTTAGAGACAAACCCCTGGATTGTCAAGATCGAAAT
This sequence comes from Acidobacteriota bacterium, assembly GCA_003224725.1. Taxonomy (GTDB): domain Bacteria; phylum Acidobacteriota; class Terriglobia; order Versatilivoradales; family Versatilivoraceae; genus QHZQ01. The sequence continues at coordinate 9,631 of QHZQ01000092.1, forward strand.
TCAAGGAAATGTAATGGGTTAGAAGGCGTGAAAAAATTGGGAGGGCGAGCCTCCTGGCGAGCCATCGGCCCAGCCAGCCCTTGTTCCATGAGCCTCGGCGGGAGCCTCGCCCTCCCGATCCCCGCCGGTTTTGAATTTTTTCACACCTTCTTAGTTACTGGGAGCAAAGAAACAGCTTTGGTAGCCACGACGAATTTGCTTTCTAATTCGTCGTGGGTTTGTCCACCTCTGCGGAAAAGCCCACGGCGAGCGACGGCGGTCGCGGAGAAAAACGCTCGCCGTGGCTACCAAGACCGACTCCCTCAACGGCCCTCCGTAACGAACGCATTACGTTTAGTCAGGGCTAAGGCGATAACAATTGCCAGTTCGGTCCGGCAATGCCATAATTTAAAAAAGCCTATGAAGACTCGTCTTTTTACTGTCTTAATCGTTTTGGGAACCTCAGTTCCGGGCTGGGCCCAAGAGTTGGGGGAGGCGGCCAGACAAGAGCAGACAAGACGTAGCCAGATAAAATCATTGGGCAAGGTTTATACCAATCAAGATTTGAGGAAGTACCGCACCCTACCTGAGCCCTCTTCTGGTTCTAGTGCGACGCGAGTTCCTATCCAATCTTCAACTGGCGGTTCGGTCCCCCTTCGGACCTGGGCATCCAGCCTCAATAGCGAGGAGCGACTGTGGAGCAAACGGTTCATCGAGGCCAGGGCTCGGCTGCAAGCAGCCCAGAAGCGCCACGAGATGCTGCAGGCCAGGCTCAATCAATTGAATTGGGGATTCATGACAGTGGGATGCGGCGATGGCGCTGCATGCAGTGGGTATGACCCTTACTACACAATCCAAACGAAGCAGCAGATGGAAAACAATCAGAAAGAGCTCAGGGCAGCAGAACAGGCCCTGGAAGATCTTCGTGAGCAACTTCGTAAAAGCGGCAATCCACGCTCCTGGGAAAACTCTCAATTGGCGTTGGAACCCGCGGTTAAAGATAAAATCGCTGAAGCTCCGAAAGTCAAAGACCAGTCTTATTGGCGAGAGGAACTGGTTCTCCTGGACAAGCGCTACAACGCAGTGATAGAGCCCCTACAAGCCGAACTGTTTGAGCTAGTTCATCTTCGTCCTGCCAGAGAGGGAGAATCCACTTCGACCACGGGTGAACTCGGACTTTGGTTCCCACCTTATGTCCACGAGCTCTACGGTCATATCAAGGAACTCAAACAGCAACGGGAGCAAGCGAAGGTGGCTTTGGCCGAGAAGGGCCGCCGTGAAGGAGCTTTACCCGGTTGGTTCCGGTAAGTCCCCCTTAGGACAACGATCCAAAAAAGACGGTGACATATTTCGGTCTGCGACAGATGGCCTTAAAGAATCTGCTAGTCGTAGCGAGCAACCTCTTACCGCCAAGGGTCGGGTCTCCTAAAGCCACCCTCTCCCCAGGGGAGAGGGCTTGGAGATTGGACATTTGCGATTTCAGCGACAAAAGGGGTAGCGACAGGCATTCCTGCCTGTCAAACTCATCTCTGATGCAGCTCAAGACAGGCAAGAATGCCTGTCTCTACTGAAATGTCCAATCGCCAGACCCTCTCCCCAGGGGAGAGGGCAGGGGGTGAGGGGACGACAGGTTAACAAACTTGACCAAAATTTGAACTTCGTCGCCACCAAGTAACTCTAGTCCTTCATCAGCCCCGTGCTTCAGCGGCGGTGGCCTTTATGGTTGTGTTCTTTCTTCGTCCGGGATTCTGCCAATTGACACTACAAATCAAAAATACGAAAAGGAGAAATCCATGGCGAGCAGTTTATGCCAGGTGTGGCGACTCGCCATTTTCCTGGCTGTTTTATTGGCGTCCCTGGTTGTTGGCAACCTTTCACGAAAAGGGATTGCGATTGAAGCCGCGTCGCAATCGGCATCTTCCGGACCCGAAAAAACAGGGTACTTGCTGCATGCCAACGAAGGTGAGATGCTTCTGCGTCCTACCGGAAAGATAGTGATCAAGGTCGACCCCAGAACAGGTTCAACCCGATTGGCGATGGGGACCCAACAGCTCAATGCAGGCACGGGAATTCGTGTCCACAGGCACGAACATGAGGATGAAGTTTTGTTTGTTCAGGAAGGCGGGGGAACAGCTATCCTCGGCGATGCGCGCAAGACCGTGGAAGCGGGCACCACGATTTATGTTCCGCAAGGAGTCTGGCATGGTGTTGAGAATCCTGGCAACGAGATGCATCTGCTCTGGGTGGTAACGCCACCAGGCCTGGAGGGTTTCTTCCGCGAGATAGGGACGCCGCCCGGAGCCCCGCTCAAGGCGCTAACGCCGGCGCAATTGAGC